>JANXUD010000018.1 GCA_025352045.1 Gammaproteobacteria bacterium
GGCCAGAGTCGCAGCAATTATGATTATTTGAGCCAGTACGAGAGCGGAGCCAAGGTAAACTCAAACACCCGGGATGTAATCAACATGGCCCGGTTCCTGTGCCAGGACATTGATCAGCTCCTCGGACAGGCCGTCCGAGAACCAGCCCTGGTCCTTGCCCTCGCTCATGTCTACGAGGGGTAGCACCGCGATCGACGCGCCCTGAGCGGGGATTGCCGTGTCATCCGCCGCGGCAGCCACGGCCGCGGCCGTGGCGCGGGCGTCGGCGCGCTTGCGCTGGGCCTGCTGCACGAACATCAGGCTGGCCACCACCATCAGCGCGATCGGCGCCGCGATCAGCCAGTGCACGCGCCGCGCCGGCTGCAGCAGGATGCGGCCCGTGTCGTAGGCGGGCTGCGAGCCGCCCAGCAGTGCATCCACGCGCTCGACCAGGACCGCGCCACTCTGGACGCGCTCCGCTGGCGTCTTGGCGAGCAGGTCGTCGATGAGCGGCTGCAGGTGCGCGAGCTTGGCCGGCAGGCGCGGGATCGGCGCGCTGATATGCTGCACGCCGATCGCCCAGCCGTCCGTGCCCTGGTAGGGCAGGCTGCCGGTGAGCATCTGGTAGAGCACCACGCCAAGGCTGTAAAGGTCCGCGCGGCCGTCGACCTTTTCGCCGCGCAACTGCTCCGGGCTCATGTAGTGCGGCGTTCCGACGCTGGTGCCTTCGTTGGTCAGGCCGGTCTGCGCCGCCACCGCGTGGGCGATGCCGAAGTCCGACAGCACGCAGCTGCCGTCGGTGCGGCGCAGGATGTTCTCCGGCTTGATGTCGCGATGGACCACGCCTTGCCGATGCGCGTACTCCAGGGCCAGTGAGATGTCGCGCACGGCGCGCAAGGCGGTGCGGGGGTCAATGCCGCCGGGGGGCGTGCCGGCCATGGTGCCGCCGGGCTCGTAGCCCATCGCCATGTAGGGCGTGCCATCGTGCGTGCCCACCTCGTGGATGGCGACGATGTTGGGATGGTGCAGCTGGGCGGCGAAGCGGGCCTCGCGCAGGAAGCGCTCCGGGGCGACCGGATCGCTGGCCAGGGACGGAAGCAGCACCTTCAGCGCAACCTCGCGCCCTAGCGATTCCTGCACGGCGAGATAGACCGTGGCCATGCCGCCATGGCCGAGGACCCGCTGGATCGAATAACCGGGGATTTCCAGCACGGACAGTCTCCGGGAGGCGCGTGGGGATCATACAACGCGTGCGCGCCGTGCGCGCCAGCGCCGCGTGGTTGGCCGCGTTGTGGCGCGCCGCGGCGTGGCTCAGCGCAGCGAGGCGTTGATCTTCGCGAGCACCTCCGCGCCGGGGCAGAGGCGGTCGGCGCCAAGCCGGTTGAAGGCTTCGTCGGCGGTGTTCAGATGCCGGTGCAAGTCGGCCGCGGCGGGGTCCACGTACAGCAGGCCGGTCACCACTTCACCGGCAGCCTGCCGCTCCTGGACAAAATTCATCGCGGCGATGCGGTCGGACGGGTCGTAGCCGGGCTGCAGCTTGCGCAGGCGCAGGATCGAGCCATCGTGCTGCGCGACCTCCAGCAGCTCGCCAGGCGCGTAGTCCACAACGATCTCCTCGCGCGCCGGGATCACGTCGATGCGGTTCACCGCCTCGTTGTGCTCGCGCACGTAGTCGTAGCTCTTGGTGCTGCCCGGATGGTTGTTGAAGGCCACGCAGGGGCTGATCACGTCGAGGAAGGCCGCGCCGCGGTGGCCGATGGCGGCCTTGATCAGAGGCACGAGTTGTTCCTTGTCGCCGCTGAAGCTGCGCGCCACGAAAGTCGCGCCAAGCTGCAGCGCCAGGCCGACCATGTCGATCGGCGAATCCGCGTTGACCACGCCCTTCTTCGAGGTCGAGCCCTGGTCCGCGGTGGCGCTGAACTGTCCCTTGGTCAGGCCGTAGACGCCGTTGTTCTCGACGATATAGACCATGTCCACGCCGCGCCGCATCACGTGCACGAACTGGCCGATGCCGATCGAGGCCGAATCGCCGTCGCCGGACACGCCGAGGTAGAGCAGCTCGCGGTTGGCCAGGTTGGCGCCGGTGAGCACGCTTGGCATGCGCCCGTGCACGGTGTTGAAGCCGTGCGAGTTGCCGAGGAAGTAGTCCGGTGTCTTCGAGCTGCAGCCGATGCCGCTGAGCTTGGCTACCCGGTGCGGCTCGACATCCATCTCCCAACAAGCCTGGATGATGGCGGCCGAAATCGAATCGTGGCCACAGCCTGCGCAGAGCGTGGAAATCTTGCCCTCGTAGTCGCGGCGCGTGCGGCAGACCTTGTTCTGGATGAGCGAGGGATGGTGCAGCTTCGGCTTGGCGATGTAGGTCATGGCGTGCTCCCGCCGGTGGCCGGCGCAGCGGCGCGCCCGGCGATGGCCGCGGCGATGAAGCGCGCGGTGATCGGCGTGCCGTCATAGTGGCGCACCGACTCCAGGCGCGCGGGATCGACCTCGAGTTCGTTCACCAGCAGGCTGCGCATCTGCGCGTCGCGGTTCTGCTCGACCACGAAGACGCGCTGGTGCGCGGCGATGAAGTCCGGGACCGACTGCGGGAAGGGAAAGGCGCGCAGGCGCAGCGTGTCAAGGTGGATGCCCCTGGTGCGCAGGATATCCACCGCTTCGGCCAGCGCCGGGCTGGTGGAGCCGAAGAAGATGACGCCGAGGCTCGTTGGCTCGCGGGCGCTTTCGACGACCGGCTGTGGCACCAGGGCCTTCGCGGTCTCGAACTTCCGCAGCAGGCGCTCCATGTTGTAGAGATAGTCGGGGCCGGCCTCGGAGTAGCGCGCGTAGGCATCCTTGGTGGTGCCGCGGGTGAAGAAGCCGCCGCGCGTGGGGTGGGTACCCGGGTAGCTGCGATAGGGGATGCCGTCGCCGTCGACGTCGAGGTAGCGGCCAAAATCGCGCCCGGCCTCGAGTTCCTCGGCGGTCATGACCTTTCCGCGGTCGAACTCCTTCGTCGCGTCCCATGCGAAGGGCTTGCACAGGCGCTGGTTCATGCCGATGTCCAGGTCGGTCAGCACGAACACCGGCGTCTGCAGGCGATCGGCCAGGTCGAGCGCATCCGCGGCGAAGTGGAAGCACTCGTTCGGATCCTCCGGCAGCAACAGGATGTGCTTGGTGTCTCCGTGCGAGGCATAGGCGCAGCTGAGGATGTCGGCCTGCTGGGTCCGCGTCGGCATGCCGGTCGATGGCCCGCCACGCTGCACATCAATGATAGTCACCGGGATCTCGGCCATGTAGGCCAGGCCGATGAATTCGGTCATCAAAGACACGCCCGGCCCGCTGGTCGTGGTGAAGGCGCGCGCGCCATTCCAGCCCGCGCCGACCACCATGCCGATCGAGGCGATCTCGTCCTCGGCCTGCACGATGGCGTAGAGATTGCGGCCAGTGGCCTTGTCCACGCGCAGTTTCTGGCAATAGGACTGGAAGGCTTCGGCGCAGGACGAGGAGGGGGTGATCGGATACCAGGCGCAGACCGTGGCGCCGCCGTACACGCAGCCCAGCGCCGCGGCGCTGTTGCCGTCCACGAAGATCCGGTCGCCCACCGCGTCGGCGCGGCGCACGCGCAGGCCAATGGGATGGCCGAGGTGCTGGCGCACGTACTCGCGGCCCATCGCCAGGGCATGCACGTTCGAGTCGAGCAGCTTGGGCTTGGACTTGTACTGCTCGCCGATCAGCGACTCAAGCACGGCGCCGTCCATGTCCAGCAGCACCGAGAGCGCGCCGACATAGACGATGTTCTTGAAAAGCTGGCGCTGGCGCGGATCGCTGTAGGCGGCGTTGCAGATCTCGGTCAGCGGCACGCCGATCACGTGCACGTCCTCGCGGAAGCGCGAGGCGGGCATGGGCTTGGAGCTGTCGTAGAACAGGTAGCCGCCGGGCTCGATCTCCCTCCGGTCCGCGTCCCAGGTCTGCGGATTCATCGCCACCATCAGGTCCACGCCGCCGCGTCGCCCGAGATGGCCGGCCTCGGTGACGCGCACCTCGTACCAGGTCGGCAGACCCTGGATATTGGACGGGAAGATGTTTCGCGGGCTGACCGGCACGCCCATGCGCAGGATGGCCTTGGCAAACAGCTCGTTGGCGGAGGCGGAGCCAGAGCCGTTGACGTTGGCGAACTTGACTACGAAATCGTTCGTGGCCTCGATGGGCGCCACCGTGGCCTGGCGCTTGTGCCGCTGGATGTCGGCGAGGTCGTTCACGGCGATGCGCTCATGCGGCGACCCGGGCGCGGTCGCGACAGCCGCTGCCGGCGCGGGTCAGTTCGACCAGGGATTTCTGCATGTCCCAGGCGCCGGTCGGGCAACGCTCGGCGCACAGGCTGCAGTGCAGGCAGACGTCCTCGTCCTTGACCATCACCCGGCCGGTCCTGAGCGGTGGCGAGACGTAGAGGTCCTGCGTCAGGTTCAGCGCCGGCGCCGTCAGGTGCTGGCGCAGTTCGTCCTCCGGGCCCGCTGCGGTGAAGGTGATGCAGTCCATCGGGCAGATGTCGACGCAGGCATCGCACTCGATGCAGGCGTCCTTGGCGAACACGGTCTGCACGTCGCAGTTCAGGCAGCGCTCGGCTTCCTTCAGCGCGGTCGGGAGATCGAAGCCCAGCTCCACCTCCACGCTGATGCTCTTGAGCGCCTTTTCCTGCACCTCGAGTGGCACCTTGTAGCGCTCGTCGGGCGAGACCTCGTTGTCGTAGCTCCACTCGTGGATGCCCATCTTCTGCGAGATCATGCGCAGGCCGATCGCAGGGCGCACGCGCGGATCCTCGCCATTGCAGAAGCGGTCGATCGAGATCGCGGCGTCGTGCCCATGCGCCACCGCCCAGATGATGTTCTTCGGGCCGAAGGCGGAGTCGCCGCCAAAGAACACGTTCGGGATAGTCGACTGCAGCGTGGCCTTGTCCAGGACCGGCAGGCCCCACTCGTCGAATTCCAGGCCGATGTCGCGCTCGATCCAGGGAAAGTGGTTTTCCTGGCCGACGGCGATCAGCACGTCGTCGCATTCGACGAACAGCTCCGGCTCGCCCGTGGGCACGAGCTGGCGCCGGCCACGCTCGTCCTTCCTCGCCTCCACCTTTTCGAACTGCATGCCCTTCAGCACGCCGGACTCGTGCACGAAGGCCTTCGGCACCAGGTAATTCAGGATCGGGATGCCTTCGTGGATGGCATCCTCCTTTTCCCAGGGGCTCGCCTTCATTTCCTCGAAGCCCGAGCGCACGATCACCTTCACCTCGTCGCCGCCCAGGCGGCGCGAACTGCGGCAGCAGTCCATGGCGGTATTGCCGCCGCCCAGCACGATCACGCGCCGTCCGATCTTGTCGATGTGCCCGAACGACACGGACGCAAGCCAGTCGATGCCGATGTGGATGTTGGCCGCAGCCTCGCGACGGCCCGGCAGCTCGAGGTCGCGGCCGCGCGGCGCGCCGCAGCCGACGAACACCGCGTCGTAGCCTTCGGCCAGCAGGCCCTTGAGCGAATCGATGCGCTGGCCGCCGCGGAAGTTCACGCCCAGCTCGAGGATGTAGCCGGTCTCCTCGTCGATCACCGATTCGGGCAGGCGGAAGCGCGGCACCTGTGTGCGCATGAAGCCGCCGGCCTTGGGATCGGAATCGAACACGGTGATGTCGTAACCCAGCGGCGCCAGGTCGCGCGCCACGGCCAGCGAGGCGGGGCCGCCGCCGACGCAGGCGACGCGCCGGCCATTGGGTGCGCCGCGTTTCGGCAACCGCGGCCGGATGTCGCTCTTGTAGTCGGCGGTGACGCGCTTGAGCCGGCAAATGGCGACCGGCTCCGGCCGGCTCTTGTCAGGGGTGGTGCCATTGTTTTCCTCGACCCGCCCGCGCCGGCAGGCCGGCTCGCAAGGCCGATCGCAGGTGCGGCCCAGGATGCCCGGGAAGACATTCGATTCCCAGTTGATCAGGTAGGCATCGTCGTAACGCCCGTCGGCGATCAGCCGGATGTATTCAGGGACGGGAGTGTGGGCCGGGCAGGCCCACTGGCAATCGACGACCTTGTGGAAATAGTCCGGATTCCGGATATCGGTGGGATGCAATGACGCCCCTCCACGCAGGTTTAGACCCTGAAGACCCGGTGCGGCGATGCGGCTGCCGACGAACGGACCCGACGGGCCGAGTCTAGCCGCTTGGCCGGTGGGAGGGAACAGCGGCGCGCAGCCGGTTTGCCGAGCCCGGGCGGCTCGCATGCGGTGCACGTACACTGGAGGAAATCCTGTCCCGGATACCTGCTTGAACTCCATGAAACCACCCCAGGCCCCAGCCTTGCTGCCCGCGAGTGGCATCCACCGGATCCTTGTCTGCCGGGTTACCAAGAGCCTGGGCAATACCTTGCTGGTGACACCCCTGATTCGCGAGCTGCAGGCACTTTATCCCGGCGCGGAGATCGACGTGTTGACCCGGAGCGGCGTGGCCGGAGAGGTGTTCGGTGCGCTGTTCCCGGTGCGCGGCATTTTTCGCGTCCCCGGGCGGGCGTTCGCGCACCCGCTGCAGGTCTTGGGCAACTTGCGCCGCGTGCGTGCCACGACCTACGACCTGGTGATCGATCCCAGTCCCCGCTCGGGCACCGGCCGGCTGTGGCTGTCGCTGGCGCGGGCGCGATTCAAGCTCGGGTTTGCCGGTGGTTCGCACGCGGGCCAACTCACCCACGCCATCGCCGTCGAGGGCTGCTCGGCGCATTTCGGCAAGCAATCGGTGGACCTGCTGCGTGCGGCAACGGGCCGTGCGGGTGAGCTGCCCTGGCCGCCGCTGGACATCGGCCTGGGTCAGCGGGAGCGCGACGCAGGACGGTCGGCCCTGGCGCGGATCGCCGGTGACGGGCCGGGCGGCGAGAAGGGCGTGGTCGGCATCTTCGCCAATGCCACCGGGCACAAGCGACATTCCAGCGACTGGTGGAATCGTTTCCTGCCTGCCCTGGAGCCACAGCTGAAGGGATACCGGATCGTCGAGATCGTCCCGGCGTTCGGCCGGTCGCTGCTGGACGACCGATATCGGGCGTTCTACGCCAGCGACATCCGGAAACTGGCCAGCGTGCTGTCCGGGCTGGCCCTGTACGTCAGCGCCGACTGTGGCGTCATGCACCTGGCCTGCGCGGCGGGCACGCCGGTCGCGGGGCTGTTCAACGTGAGTGATCCGGCCAACTGGGGGCCGTACGGCCCGCGCGACGCTGGCATCGACACCGCAGGCAATTCGCCCGAGCGCGTCGCGGAACTGGTGCGGGGCTGCCTGCCCTGAGGCGTCGCACGACCTGCTGCGCGGCGCTGCGCCCGCATCGTGGTACCGGTGATAGGACTCGAACCTACACTCCATCGCTGGAAGCGGATTTTGAGTCCGCCGCGTCTACCATTCCGCCACACCGGCATGTGACAGGGGGAGTATAAACTAGCCGTTCCACCCCGTGTCTGGTTCCGGTTAGTCGTCGCAGGCGACCTGGTCGAGGCAGAGTTCCTTCTTGCCGCGCAGGTACCAGCTCGTTTCACCCTGGATCGGGGTGAAGGTGGCGCAGCAACCCATCGCCTTCTGGTACACGTGCAGCGAGATCGAGATCTGGTCGGGCTGCGGGTTGCGGATGGTGTGGTACTCGTGCGGCGGCAGCAGGCTGCCCGCGCTGCCGGCGCCGGCCATCAGGGTTTCGTGCATGCTGAAGCGGGCGCGCTCGCCGTCCTCTTCCTCCAGCTCGTACCGGGTGATCTCGAGCTTGCCCTGCCAGACGCCCTCGACGCACCACAGGCCGCAGTGGTCGTGGATCGGCGTGCCCTGGCCGGGCGCCCAGGTCATGGCGACGATCGAGGTTCCGCGCTCGGGGCAGGCATACAGCTCGCGCCGGGCGTAATGGCCCTCGACCGGCTCGAACACGCATTCGGGAAGTGACACCGCGCGCGTCTTGATCAGCCGGCACAGCCCATCGCGCAGGCTGTGGGTCAGCGCTTCGCCCGTGGGCTGCGCGTAGGCCCCCTCGACGACCTGCAGGAGGGCGTCGCGGCCGCGGAAGTCCAGGGCGGTCGTGCTCATGGAGGCCAGTCTACAACCGCCCGAGGAAACCGGCGATCACCGGGCCGAAGCGGGCGATGTCCACGAGGAAGGCGTCGTGCCCCTGGGGCGAGGGCAGGTGGACGAATTCAGATTCGGCGCCGCCCGCGCGCAGGCCGTCCGCGATCTGCTCCTGCTGCTGCAGAGGGAACAGGATGTCGGTATGGACGCCGATGGACAGCGACTTTTCGACGCGGATCGACGCCAATCCCGCCATGACGTCGCCGTCGGCGTACTCGGCCAGGTCGAACCAGTCCATCGAACGCGACAGGTACAGATAACAATTGGGGTCGAACTGGTACACGAAGCGCTGGGCATGGGCCTCGAGGTAGCGCTCGACTTCGAACTCGAGGCCAAAGGGATCGTCCTCCTCCCGCATTTCATCCTCGAGCCGGACCCGCCCGAAGCGGCCGTCCCACTCCATCGCCGAGCGGTAGGTGACCACGCCCAGCTTGCGCGCCATGCGCATGCCGTTCACCGGATAGTGCGCGTCATCGTAGACGCCGTCGTTCCAGGCCGGGTCGAGGCGGATCGCTTCCCGCTGCAGGGAGCGGATGGCGATCGAGAATGGAAGTGCGCGTGCGCTACCCGACACGTTGACGTGGCCGCGGCTCGAGCCCGGGTGCAACTTCAGGTAGGCGAGCGCGACCATGCCACCCATCGAGTTGCCGATGACGCAGGCGAGTTTTTCGATGCCGAGCGAGCGCACGAGTTCGAATGCCGCGTTGGCGCAGTCCTCGACCGACAAGTCCGGGAAATCGAGCCCGTAGGGCTCACCCGTGGCCGGATTGGTCGACGCAGGTCCGGTTGAACCCTTGCAACTGCCCAGCGTGTTGACGCAGACCACGAACCAGCGGCCGGTGTCGATCGGCTTGCCCGCGCCGAGCATTGCCTCCCACCAGCCGGCATCGGGATTGCCGGGATGGCTGGCCGCGTGCGCGCTGGGCGACAGGCCGGTGACGATCAGGATCGCGTTGCTGCGCGCCGCGTCGAGCGTGCCCCAGGTTTCGTAAGCGACCTGCGCACCGTGCAGCGACGCGCCACGCTTCATCGGGAACGGGGAAGGCAGCGCGGCGAAGCGCGTGCCCCGGGCGATGAACTCGGTCATGGGTGCGAGCGGGTGATCTGCAGGGACACGCGTTCGTGCGAGGCGGTGTCCAGGGTGACCGGATCGGCCTCGAGGTCGCCGCTGGTGGCTTCGGCATTGCCCGACTTGGACAGCCTGGCCTGGAGGACGACATGCGCCGCGCTGCTGAGCTTGCCGGTCGGCATCGGGCTGTCGGCGTCGGACAAGCGCAGGCGAACGGGGAAGGACTCCAGCGGAATGCGCTTGACCGCCAGCGGCGGCCCATCCGCAGCCCCCGCCTTGCGTGCGAACACGAACAGTGCGTCCCCGGGCGCGGCGGACCGGGCCAGCGTCGGGTCGATGGTGACTTCGACTTCGATGCCCGGCAGGCCGGCGAACGCGCTTTCCGGCAGCGGCGGCAGGCCGGCGGCGAAGCGCGCCGATTCCACCTGCGGGCGCAGGGCGGCGGCGGCGCTGTGGTCCAGCGACGGCAGCAGCCGTTCCCACAGGGCGCTCGCTTCGGCGGGCTGGTTGGCCTGCATCCGCTGCAGGCCGAGGAAGAACAGCGCGCGCTGGTTGGTCGGGTCCTGCTTGAGCGCGCTTTCCAGCAAACCCACGGCGTCGGGCGGGAAGCGGCGGTCGGTCGAGCTGCGCAGCTGCGCCTCGGCATACTCGACGGCGATCTCGCCGCTGTCGGGCGCCATCTTGTGCGCCTTGGCATAGACCTGGGCGGCGTCCCCGAACTTGCCCACCGCCATGAACGAACGTGCGAGGACGACATTCTTTTCCAGGCTGTCTGGTTCGTCTTTCAGCGATTGCTGCAGTTGGCTCACTGCGGCCTCAATGGTCTTCGGGGGCGCGACATTGGCAGGTTCCAACGCGGCTGGACGGCCCTTGAACCAGTACAGGCCACCGACCGCCAGCGGGATGCCGATCGCCAGCGCGACGGCGAGTCTTGGCGCGCGCTGCCAGAGTGCGGACACCGCCAGTGCGATCGCCAGCAGGCCCAACAACGCGCCGAAGAACACGAATCCACCCATCACCACGACTCCCTGTCATCGGCCGCAGGCGCGATCGCGGTTGCGTCGGCCTGGCCTGCCCTGCTGCGCACGATGCGCCACACCACCACGCCGCCCACCAGCACCAGCAAGCCCGGGCCGAACCACAGCAGCCAGTTGCGCGGCTCCAGCGCTGGCCGGTACAGCACGAATTCCGAATAGCGCGCGACCAGGAAATCCTTGATCTGCGCGTCCGACTTGCCTTCGCGCATCATCGCCAGCACCTGGCGGCGCAGGTCGTGGGCGATCATTGCATCCGAGTCCGCCAGCGACTGGTTCTGGCACATGACGCAGCGCAGCTCGGTGACCAGCGCGCGGAAGCGCGCTTCCTCGCCGGCGTCGCGGAAGGCGATCGGGCGCGCATCCGTGGCGTCGGCGACCTGGCCCCGGGCGGGTGGCGCGAACGGTCCGGACAGGACGGCGGCCAGCATTGCCAGCAGCAAGGCGCGCATCGCCGCGCTCACGGAGTGGCCCCCAGGCGCGCCAGTTGCGGCTCCAGCTGCTCCCGCACGAGCGTTTCGTCCAGCGGGCCGACGAACTTCCAGCGCACGATGCCACGCGCGTCCACGAGATAGGTTTCGGGCGCGCCGTAGATGCCCCAGTCCAGCGCGACGCGGCCGTCCTCGTCGGCCAGGTTGACCTCGTAGGGATTGCCGAGCTCGGACAACCAGCGCGCAGCGTCCTCCGGCGCGTCCTTGTAGTCGTAGCCGATCACGCGGATGCGGCCCGAGGCAGCGAGCGCCCGGACCTGCGGATGTTCCTCGCGGCAATTCACGCACCAGCTGCCCCAGACATTGAGCAGGTAGGGCTTGCCGAGCAGGTCGCTGCCCGAAACCTTGCGCGTGGCATCGCCCAACACCGGCAGCGTGAAGGCGGGGGCCGGCTTGCCGATCAACGGCGAGGCGATGGCGCTGGTGTCGCGGCCGGCATTCATGCGCACGCCGGCGTACAGCAGCAAGGCCAGCGCCGCGAACACGATCAGCGGCAGCAGGCGGCGGATCACGGCGTCGCCACCACGGGCCGGCGGAATCGCTTGTCGAACAACACGGTGAACGCGCCCAGGGCCATGCACAGCGCCCCCAGCCAGATCCAGCGGACATAGGGCTTGACGTACAGGCGCAGCGCCCAGCCGCCTTGCGCGTCGAGCGGCTCGCCGAGCGCGACGTACAAGTCTCGGCGCAGGCCGCCATTGATGTCTGCCTCGGTCATCACCTTGCCGCCGCTGGCATAAGCGCGCTTTTCCGGTTGCATGGTGGCGATGGCCGTGTCGTTGCGGGTGACCAGGATCTTGCCGCGGTCGGCCAGGTAGTTCGGCCCTTGCACGCGGGTGACGCCGTCGAAGCGGAAATCGTAGCCGTGCACGGAGAACGATTGCCCCGGCTTGGCGGCGACGTCGGTCTCGACGCTGCCGCCTTCGGTCTGCAGCACCCCGAAGAAGAACAGCGCCAGGCCGACGTGGGCCAGGGTCATGCCGGTCATCTCCGCGGTCAGGCGGCCGCCATTGCGCAGGCGCTGGCGCACGAAACGCGCGGTGCCCAGCAGCAGCCACACCGCCACCGCCGCGCTCACCACCACGCGCCAGCTGCTGCCTGGCGACGCCGCCCACAGCGCGGCCGCGGCCAGCACGGCCAGCCCGGCCCAGGGCGCGAGCATGCGCAGCGGCACCGACACCTGCTCCTTCTGCCAGCGCGTCAAGGGGCCAAACGGCACCAGCAGAACCAGCGGCAGCATCAGCAGGCCGAACAGCAGGCGGAAATAGGGCGGCCCGACCGAGATCTTGCCGAGGTCGAGGGCTTCGGCCAGCAGCGGGTACAGGGTGCCGATCGCGATCATCGCCGCGGCCGCCGTCAGCAGCAGGTTGTTCACCAGCAATAGCGTTTCGCGCGAGAACGGCGCGAATGGCTTGCCCGGCTCGTCATCGCGGGCGCGCAGCGCGAACAGCAGTAGCGAGCCGCCGATCACGATGCCCAGGAAGACCAGGATGAACATGCCGCGCGCCGGATCCGAGGCGAAGGCATGCACCGAGGTCAGCACGCCGGAGCGCACCAGGAAGGTGCCCAGCAGCGACAGCGAAAACGCCGCGATCGCCAGCAGCAGGGTCCAGTTGCGGAAGCTGCCGCGCTTTTCCGTCACCGCCTGCGAGTGCAGCAGCGCCAGGCCGACCAGCCAGGGCATGAAGCTGGCGTTCTCGACCGGATCCCAGAACCACCAGCCGCCCCAGCCCAGTTCGTAATAGGCCCAGAAGCTGCCCAGCGCGATGCCGATGGTCAAAAAGCCCCAGGCGACATTGGTCCAGGGCCGCGACCAGCGCACCCATTGCGCGTCCACGCGGCCTTCCAGCAATGCGGCAATGGCGAACGCGAACGCGACCGCGAAGCCGACATAGCCGGTGTAGAGCAGGGGCGGGTGCACGATCATGCCCGGGTCCTGCAGTAGCGGATTCAGGTCGCGGCCTTCCTCGGCCATCGGCAGCAGGCGCGCGAATGGGTTGGAGGTGAACACCAGGAAGGCCAGGAAGCCGACGCTGACCCAGCCCATCACCGCCAGCACGCGCGCCAGCATCGGCCGCGGCAGCGCGCGCGAGAACAGCGCCACCGCCGCAATCCACAACGACAGGATCAGCACCCACAGCAGCAGCGAACCCTCGTGCGCGCCCCAGACAGCGGTGAACTGGTAGATGTCGGGCAGCAACGAGTTTGAGTTCTGCGCGACGTAGGCCACGGAAAAATCGTGCACAAGGAACGCATGCGCGAGGATGACGAAAGCGATACCGATGAAGGCCAGTTGCGAAAACGCCAGCGGCCGCGCGGTCGCCATCAGCGTTGCATCACCGCGCTGCGCGCCGATGAGCGGGAGGGTTCCGAGCAGCACCGCCAGCACCAGGGCGATCAGCAGGGACAGCAGGCCGAGCTCGGGCAGCACTCAGTTGGCTCCGCAGCTATGGGTGTGCAGGGCCGCGCCCTTGGCCATGGCGGCGGCGACTTCCCGCGGCATGTAGGTCTCGTCGTGCTTGGCCAGCACTTCGCTGGCCACGAACTCGCCGCCCTGCATCTGGCCGGTGGCAATGACGCTGGTGCCCTCGCGGAACATGTCGGGCAGTATCCGGTCGTAGCGCACCGGCACCTGGCGGATGCGGTCGGTGACCGCGAAGCGCACTTCCAGCACGCCGGGCCGGCGCTTGACGCTGCCTTCGCAGACCACGCCGCCCAGGCGGAAGCGCGCCTCCGCCGGCGCCTTGCCGGTGCGCACTTCGGTGGGCGTGTGCAGGTAGCTGAGGTTTTCCTGCAGTGCCAGCACGACGAAGGTTCCGGCGACGCCTGCGGCGAGCAGGACCAGGCCGACCGCGACCAAGCGGCGCTTGCGGGTCGGATTCACGGCGCGTCTCCGGCAGACGCCGCGCCGCCGGACGCACGCGCGGCCTCGCGTCGGGCGCGCTGCACGATCGCGCGGCGCACGCGCGCCAGGTGGATGCGCGGCGCCAGGTAGTCCCAGGCCAGCACGATCGCCGTCACGAGGTAGGCCAGGCCGAGGAAATCCAGTCCCAGGAAATCAAGATGCATCGGCCACCCCGCGTACCCAGGCCTTGCCCGATTCCTGTTCCAGGTTGATCGCGCGCGCGCGTTGCAGCAGCGAGCCAACGAACCAGGCCTTCGTCCCGATCAGGGTGAAAAGCAGGGGCCACATCATGCTCGAGTCCATCTTGGATGGACCGAGCAGGCGGATGGTGGTTCCCTGGTGGAGCGTGTTCCACCAGCTCACCGCGAAGTGCACGATCGGCACATTGATCACGCCCACCAGCGCAAGGAACGCCGCGGCGCGCGCGGCGGCGCGGCGATCCTCGATGGCCGCATTCAGGCCCATCACGCCGATGTAGAGGAACAGCAGCACCAGTTCGGACGTGAGGCGCGGATCCCATTCCCACCAGGTACCCCAGGTCGGCCGGCCCCAGATCGAACCGGTGAGCAGCGTGATCAGGGTAAAGGCGGCGCCGACCGGCGCGCAGGCCATGGCCAGGATCTCGCAGGCCTTGATCCGCCAGACAAGGGCGATCACGGCCTGGGTCGCCATCACGACATAGACGAACAGGCTCATCCACGCGGCCGGTACGTGGATGTAGAGGATGCGGAAGTTGTCGCCCTGGTAGGCATCGGCCGGCACGGCGAACAGGCCGCCCCAAACGCCAATCGCAAGCGTGACGAAGGCAAGTGCGAACGCCCATGGCGTCCAGCGCGCGCAGAAGCGGTCGAAGTTCGGCGGCGAGCCGGTCTGGTTGAACCAGAGGATCAGGCGGTTGGGCGCGCTGCTCATGACGGGTTGGACAAGGATGCGGACACGTTGGCTTGCTCGGGGGGCGTCAAGTGAGTGCGATGCGCAGTGCAGCGGCAGCGGCCAGCGGCGCCAGCACCGCCGAAATGACCAGGCCCGCCGCCAGCAGGTAGAGTGCGCCCGCGTACGGCAGGCCCTGCGCGGCGGCTGCCACCGCGCCCGCACCGAACACCAGCACGGGCACGAAAAGCGGCAATGCCAGCACCGCCAGCAGCATACCAGAGCGCCGGATGCCGACCGTCAGCGCGGCGACCACCGCGCCGACCAGGCTGAGCAGGGGCGTGCCCAGCGCCAGCGAGAGCATGAGCGGCCCGAGCAACGAGCGCGGCAACTGCAGCATCTCGCCGAGCAGGGGCGTGGCGACCAACAGGGGCAGGGCGCTGACGCACCAGTGCACGCCGATCCGGAAGCCCACCAGCCAGGCCAGCGGGACGGGACTCAGCAGCATCTGTTCGAGGCTGCCGTCTTCCAGGTCGCCTCGGAACAGGGAGTCCAGGTTCAGCAAGCCCGACAGCAGCACCGCGACCCAGAGCACGCCGGGCGCGATGCGGCCGAGCAGTTGCGGCTCACCGCCGAGCGCCAGCGGGAACAGGGTCACGACCATCAGCGCGAACAGCACGGGCTGAAGGGCATCGCCGCGGCGGCGCCACACCATGCGCAGGTCGCGCTCGAGCTGGGCGCGTGCGGCGCGCGCGAGGCTCACAGGCCCAATTCCAATGTCTGCACCGGCACCGGTGGCGCGGCGTACGCGCCGTGCGTGGTCAGCAGCACCGAGCCGCGCGCGGCGACATGCGCGCTGATCAGGCGATTGACCAGGGCGATGCCGTCGAGGTCGAGGTTGGCGTAGGGCTCGTCGAGCAGCCACAGGCGGGCCGGCGAGAGCCGCAGGCGGGCCAGGGCGAGGCGCTTGTTCTGGCCGGCAGAGAGGCGACGGGCGAGGCTGTCCTCGTGTCCGGACAAGCCGACAGCGCGCAGCGCGGTTTCCGGATCGTCGGCGCCGTCCTGCATGGCTTGCGCGAAGCGCAGGTTTTCCAGTGCCGTCAGCTCGCCCTTGTGCCCGTGCAGGTGGCCGAGGAAGGCGCAGCCGCGGGCCAGGTGGTCGCGGTCCACGGCGCGGCCTTCCATCCAGACTTCGCCTGCGCTTGCCGGCAGCAGGCCAGCCAGCACGCGCAGCAGGGTGGTCTTGCCGCGGCCATTGCCGCCCAGCACCTGTAGCGCTTCGCCCGCGGACAGGCTGAACGCCAGCGGCCCGAACACCGGCTCTTCGTTGCGCGCGAAGGCCAGGCCGCGGCATGCCAGCAGGGCAGTCTCGGGTGGGGCGGTTTCCATGGGCCCACCATTGTATCGAGCGGCCGTTGCCGGGAGGGGCCAAGGCTGGCCGAAACTCCGCATAATCGGGATTCCGGACCCAGGAATCCCGCCGCATGCACGTTGACACCAAGCTGCCCAAGGTCGGCACCACCATCTTCACCGTGATGTCGCAGCTGGCCGCGGAGCACGGCGCGGTGAACCTGGGCCAGGGCTTCCCCGATTTCGCGGTGCCCGAGTTCCTGGTCGACGAGCTGGCCAGAGCCATGCGCGAGGGCAAGAACCAGTACGCGCCGATGACCGGGATCCCGGCCCTGCGCCAGGCGATCGCGGCCAAGACGCTCGACTGCTACGGCGCGACCGTCAACGCGGACACCGAGATCACCGTCTGCAGCGGCGCCAGCGAGGCGATCTTCGACGCGATCGCGGCCCTGGTGTCGCCGGGCGACGAAGTGATCGTCCTCGACCCCTGCTATGACTGCTACGAGCCGGCGATCGACCTGGCCGGCGCGCGTGCCGTGCACATCCCGCTGGACCCCGCGGATTTCTCGGTGGACTGGGCGCGCGTGCGCGCCGCCGTCGGGCCGCGCACGCGCATGCTCATGATCAACACGCCCCACAACCCGTCTGGCGCCATGCTCGACGCATCGGACATGGCGGCCCTGGTGGATATCGTGCGGAACACCGGCGTGATCGTGTTGTCGGACGAGGTGTACGAGCACATCGTGTTTGACGGCCGACGCCACGAGAGCGTGCTGCGCTATCCGGAGCTAGCCGCGCGCAGCGTGGTGGTGTCGAGTTTCGGCAAGACCTACCACTGCACGGGCTGGAAGATCGGATACTGCATCGCACCGGCCGCGCTGAGCGCCGAAATCCGCAAGGTGCACCAGTACAACAGCTTCTGCAGCTTCGCCCCGGCGCAGTGGGCCTTTGCGGCAATGATCACCGCGCATCCGGAGCACTACCGCGAGCTCGGCGATTTCTACCAGGCCAAGCGCGACGCCTTCGCGGCGCAGCTGCGCGGCACGCGCTTCGTGCCCCTGCCGGTGCCGGGCGGATATTTCCAGCTGGTGGACTATTCGGCGATCAACGACATGGGGGACGCGGAGTTCTGCCGCTGGCTGACGATCGAGAAGGGCGTGACCGCGATCCCGTTGTCGCCGTTCTACGAATCGCCACCGGCCGGCCAGCGCATCGTGCGCCTGTGCTTCGCCAAGAATCCCGCGACCCTGGACGCCGCGATCGCGCGGCTGGAGAAGGTGTGATGGCGGACGTCATCGGGCCCACGCAGGACCTGCGGGTGTCGCTGGTGCAGAGTGACACGGTCTGGCACGACCCGGCGGCGAACCGCGCCAAGTACGATGCGCTGCTCGCGCCGTTGCAGGGCCAGACCGACTTGGTCCTGCTGCCGGAAACCTTCACCTCGGGCTTCAGCAACGAGGCGATCCATCGCGCCGAGGACATGCAGGGACCGACCGTCGCCTGGATCCGCGAGAAGGCAGCCACGCTCGGTGCCGTCGTGACCGGCAGCGTGCAGATCCGCGACCAGGCCGCTGCGGGCGGTGCCGGAGGCCCCGGCGTGTTCAACCGCCTGCTCTGGGCGACGCCCGAGGGCAAGCTGCGCTACTACGACAAGCGGCACCTGTTCCGCATGGCGCACGAGCACGAGCGATATGCCGCCGGCCATGACCGCATCACGGTCGAGCTGAGGGGTTGGCGGGTCTGCCCGCTGGTCTGCTACGACCTCCGCTTCCCCGTGTTCATCCGGAACCGCTTCGGCAACGAAGCGCCGGGCCGCTTTGACTACGACCTGCTGGTGTTCGTCGCCAACTGGCCGAGCGCGCGCCGCTACGCCTGGCAGACGCTGCTGCGCGCCCGCGCGATTGAGAACCTCGCCTGCCTGGCCGCCGTGAACCGCGTCGGCAGCGACGGCAACGGCATCGGCTACAGCGGCGACAGCGTGGCGCTGGACGAGCTGGGCATGCCGCTGGTGGAGTTGGGCGAGCGTGAGGAGGTGGCGACTGTGGCGCTCTCGGCAGAGAGGCTCCGCGCGCATCGCGAGCGGTTTCCGGCGCAGCTTGATGCCGATGATTTCACGCTGCGATGATCCGGGACAAGCGCCCTCGTACACCTTCGCCTAGGTATTCGGGCCGATTGAATAGAATTCTTGCCGTCATCTTCATACTGTACGGTTTGTCCCTGGTCTCCAAATCAGGGCGCACCACGGCTGTTTGAGGGGATCTCAGCAGTGATCCTGTCGGCTTCGGGGTGCTCTTTATCCTGCTAGGGTCGTGGATCTTGATGAAAGATCGCGGAACCAGGAAATAGTCCAGCAGAAACTCGATTTTTCTGCTCGTGGCGTCGCCCTGAAGCTACGATTTTGAGCGGGCCTTGGCGGCCGCCGACCGCGGCTTCTTGGCCGCGGCCTGGTCCGCGCGGAAAGCCTGCATCGCGCGCATCTGCTTGAGCTCGCGCGATTCCATCGTCGCCGGCGACGGCTTGGTCGTGACCTTCGCGCCAGGCTTCGGCGCCGGCAGAACCTTGGCCAGGAAACGCCCGGTGTGCGATGCCTCGACCGTGGCCAGGTGCTCGGGGGTGCCCTCCGCCAGGATCTGGCCGCCGCGATGGCCGCCCTCGGGGCCGAGGTCCACCACCCAGTCTGCCGTCTTGATCACGTCCAGGTTGTGCTCGATCACCACGATGGTGTTGCCGTCGTCGCGCAGCTTGTGCAGCACCACCAGCAGGTGCTCGATGTCGTGGAAGTGCAGGCCGGTGGTCGGCTCGTCGAGGATGTAGAGGGTGCGGCCGGTGTCGCGCCGCGACAGCTCCTTCGACAGCTTCACGCGCTGCGCCTCGCCGCCCGACAGCGTCGTCGCGCTCTGGCCAAGCTTGATGTACGACAAGCCCACGTCCATCAGCGTCTCGAGCTTGCGCGACAGGGTTGGCACCGGCTCGAACAGCTTGAGCGCGTCCTCGACGGTCATCTCGAGCACGTCGTTGATGTTGTAGCCCTTGTATAGGATTTCCAGCGTCTCGCGGTTGTAGCGCTTGCCGTGGCAGACGTCGCAGGGCACGTACACGTCTGGCAGGAAGTGCATCTCAACCTTGATCAGGCCGTCGCCTTGGCAGGCCTCGCAGCGACCGCCGCGCACGTTGAAGCTGAAACGACCGGGCGAATAGCCGCGCGCGCGTGACTCCGGGACCTGCGCGAACATCTCGCGCAGCGGCGTGAACAGACCGGTGTAGGTGGCCGGGTTCGAACGCGGCGTGCGCCCGATCGGCGACTGGTCGATGTCCACCACCTTGTCGAACAGCTCGATGCCCTCGACGTCGCGATAGGGCGCGATGGTCTGCGAGGCGCCATTGAGCTCGTTGGCCGCAATCGGATACAGCGTGTCGTTGACCAGTGTCGACTTGCCCGACCCGGATACGCCGGTGACGCAGGTGAACAGGCCGGCATACACCGTCAGGTCGATGTCCTTCAAATAGTTGCCGGTCGCGCCGCGCAAGCGCAGCGCCATCTTCTCGTTCGGCTTGTGCCGCTGCCTGGGCACCTCGACCTTGCGCTTGCCGGACAGGTAATCGCCGGTGAGCGAGCCCGGCGCCCTGAGGATGTCCTCGAGCTGACCCTGCGCGATGATCTCGCCGCCGTGTACGCCCGCGCCGGGGCCGATGTCCACGATGTGGTCGGCCATCCGAATCGCATCTTCGTCGTGCTCGACGACGATGACGGTGTTGCCCATGTCCCGCAGGCGCGTCAGCGTGCCCAGGAGGCGCTCGTTGTCGCGCTGGTGCAGGCCGATGGAGGGCTCGTCGAGCACGTACAGCACGCCGACCAGGCCGGCGCCAATTTGCGAGGCCAGGCGGATGCGCTGAGCCTCGCCGCCCGACAGTGTGTCGGCCTTGCGGTCGAGCGTCAGGTAATCGAGGCCGACATCCACCAGGAAGCGCAGGCGCTCGCGGATCTCCTTGACGATCTTCGCCGCGACTTCGCCGCGCCAGCCGCTGATCTCCATGCCGGAAAAGAAGGCGAGCGTTTCGTCCACCGGCAGGTGCGTGATGCTGGGCAGCGCGCGGTCGGCCACGAACACATTGCGCGCCGAGCGATTCAGCCGCGCGCCGCCGCATTCCGGGCAAGCGCGCACGCTGATGAACTTGGCCAGCTCTTCCTTCACCGCCTGCGACTCGGTCTCCCGGTAGCGGCGCTCAAGGTTCGGCACGATCCCTTCGAACTTGTGCTTGCGCTGGGTGCGCCCCCCCGATTCGGTGAGGTAGGTGAATGCGATGACCTCGCTGCCGCTGCCGTACAGCACGGCATGGCGGATCGGCTCGGCCAGCTCGCTCCAGGTCGTGTCCACGGCAAAGCCAAAGTGCTTGGCCAGCGAGGCGATCAGCTGGAAATAGTAGGCATTGCGGCGGTCCCAGCCACGCACGGCGCCGGCGGCCAGGCTCAGCTCCGGATGGACCACGATCCGCGCCGGATCGAAGAATTCGGCGACGCCCAGGCCGTCGCAGGACGGGCAGGCGCCCATCGGCGAGTTGAAGGAGAACAGGCGCGGTTCGAGTTCGGGCAGGGAGTAGTCGCAGACAGGGCAGCTGAACTTGGAGGAAAACAGCAGGGGCGCGGCCTTGTCGTCGTCCATGGACACGACCGAGGCGATGCCATCGCCCAGCTTCAACGCCGTTTCGAAACTCTCGGCCAGGCGCTGCTTGATCTCGCCGCGCGGCTTGAAGCGGTCGATCACGGCCTCGATGGTGTGCTTCTGGCGCAGCGCCAGCGCAGGTACCTCGCTGATGTCGTGCAGCGCGCCGTTGACGCGCACGCGCACGAAACCCTGGGCGCGCAGCTGCTCGAACACCTGCACGTGCTCGCCCTTGCGCTCGCGCACCACGGGCGCCAGCAGCATCAGCCGCGCGTCCTCCGGCTGCGCCAGCACGATGTCCACCATCTGGCTGATGGTCTGGGCCTCGAGCGGGAAGTGGTGGTCCGGGCAGCGCGGGGTACCGACCCGGGCATAGAGCAGGCGCAGGTAGTCGTAGACCTCGGTGATGGTGCCGACCGTGGAGCGGGGGTTGTGCGAAGTGGACTTCTGCTCAATCGAGATCGCCGGGGACAGGCCCTCGATGTGATCCACATCCGGT
>JANXUD010000021.1 GCA_025352045.1 Gammaproteobacteria bacterium
CGCCAACGCCAACGCGCAGCTCCACGCGCAGGCAAAGGCCGCGGGCGTTCCCGCCACCAAGGCCGCCGCCGTGCAGAAAAGCGCTGCCGCGCAGAAGACCCTCGCCGACACGCGGGCGCGGATCAAGGCGCTGGCCGACGAGCAGCAACGCATCGAAGCCGAGCGCGACAGCGCGGCCAAGGCCTTGCGCGAGGCGGACGGGCAGGTCGCCGGCACCCAGCGCACGCTGGCCGAACTGGACGCCGACATCGCGGCCCAGTCGCGGGCGCTCGACGACCTGCGCCAGCGCAAGCTCACCCTCGAGGGGAGCCTGACGCGCCAGCGCGCGGAGCTCGCCGCGCTGGTGCGGTCGGCCTATGCGCTTGGCAAGCACGAGGAACTGAAGTTGCTGCTCGAGCAGGACCGCATCGGCGACTTGGCCCGGGTGCTGGCCTACCATCGCTATTTCCAGCGCAGCCGCGAGTCGCGCATCGGCAGTCTCGACGCGCAGTTGCAGGAACTGGCGCAGGTGCAGGTGCAGATCGAGGCGAAGCAGCAGGCCCTGGTCGCGGCGCGCGCGAAACGACAGGGCGACCTGAAGCAGCTTGCCGCGCAGCGCAGCGAGCGCGGCAAGCTGGTCGCCTCGCTCGATGCCCGCTATCGCGACCGCGGCGCGCGCCTGCAGGCGCTGGGCCGCGACGAAAAAAGCACCGTCGCCCTGCTCGAGAAGCTGCGCAGGCTGATGGCGGTCCTGCCCAGGCCCACGCCGCGCCCGACGGCGCCGGGGCGTCCGCGGGGATCCAATGCGACGGCACCGCCCGGCGGAGCCGCCAATGCAAACGTTCCGACCGGGCCGATGAGCTTGCCGCTTGCGGGCAGCGTGCTTGCCGGCTACGGCGGCACCATGCCCGACGGGCACAAGAGCCAGGGCTTGCTGATCGGCGGCGCCGCCGGCGCGCCGGTCCATGCCGTGCGCGACGGGCGCGTGGCTTATGCCGACTGGCTCAAGGGCTACGGCCTGCTGCTGATCCTCGACCACGGTGGCGGCTGGATGAGCCTGTACGCCTTCAACGACACCCTGCTCAAGTCCACCGGCGACGAAGTACGGTCGGGCGAAGCGATCGCCACGGTCGGCAGTTCAGGTGGACAGGGGCGTCCGGCGCTATATTTCGAACTCAGGCGCGACGGCCAACCGGCCGACCCGGCTACCTGGCTGCGCCGTTGAACCAGGCCAGCGCACCGCAGGGCAGCACATGGACGGCGCTACGTGAGTGACGGTACCGGCATTGACCTGGTCAAGCTGCGGCAGAGCTGCGCGCGCTGCTCGCTGCAGGTGCTCTGCCTGCCAGCGACGATCCAGATAACCGACATCGAGCGGCTGGACAAGATCGTGCTCAACCGGCGGCCGCTGCAGCGTGGCGATGCACTGTATCGCGCCGGCCAGCCGCTCGGCTCGCTGTTCGTGGCGCGCGAGGGCGCGTTCAAGACCACGGCCCTCGACGCCAACGGCGAATCCCAGGTGCTGGGCTTCCACCTGCCGGGCGAACTGCTCGGCCTGGATGCGCTCGGCACGGGCAGCCATGCCTGCGAGGCGACCGCGCTCACCCAGGCCAATGTCTGCGAGGTGCCGTTGTCGCAACTGGAAGCTGTCGCGGCCGAAGTCCCCGGCTTGCAGCACCAGTTGCTGCGGATCATGGGCCAGGCGATGAACCTGCACCAGGCGCACGTGGAGATGCTCGGCCGGCGCAGCGCGCAGGAACGGCTGGCGATCTTCCTGCACCAGCTGTCGGAGCGCTATCGCGCGCTTGGGCGATCCGGCGACGTGTTCCTGCTGCCGATGAGCCGCGAGGACATCGCCAGTTACCTGGGCCTGGTGATCGAGACGGTGAGCCGCACGCTCGGCAAGATGCAGGACGAGGGGCTGATCGCGGTGCGCGCGCGCGAAGTGCGGATCCTGGACACCGCGCGCCTGGACACGCTGGCGCACGAAGTCGCGCGCAGCGACCACCGCTAGCCCAGCGCGCGGCAGCCCAGGGCGACGAGCAGGGCGTGAGCCGCGGCCGTCGGGGCGATCCACGGCGCGGCGAGCGTCAACGCACCCGCCAGCGCAATCGTCCCGCCGGCGACCTTGCGCAAGCCCGGCGCCGCGAGTCGTCGCGCCAGGCGCGCACCACTCCAGCTCAGCCCCAGCATCAGCGGCAGCGTGCCGAGCCCGAACGCGAGCATCAGCAATGCGCCATGCAGCGCGCTTGCCTCCAGCCACGCCGCGGCCAGCAGCGTCGTGCTCAAGCCGCAGGGCAGCCAGCCCCAGAACAGGCCGAGCACCAGCGGCCGCGCGGCGCCAGCGCGCGCCAGTACGCGCTCGCGCGCCGGTTGCAGGCGACGCCAGGCCGCCAGTCCGGGGCCCGCGAACGCGGGCATCCGATTCGGGAACAGCAGGCGCCAGGCGGCGACCAGCAGGATGGCGCCGACCAGGGAGCGCATCGCAATCGCCAGCATCGGCGCGCGCACCAGGCCCAGCAGCGCGCCGCCAAGCGCGCCGACCAGGGCGCCTGCCAGCACGTAGCCGCCGATCCGGCCGGCATTGAGCAGCAGCGCGTTGCGCAGCGGTGCCTGTCCGCGCGGCGCGGCGAAGGCGACCGCCAGGCCACCACACATCGCCAGGCAGTGCACGCCGCCGAACAGGCCGCTCAGCCAGGCGGCGGACAGGGCGAGCAGGTCAAGCGGCACGGTCGTCGCTGCCTGGCGGCGCCTGCGCGCTGGCCGTCGCGCCCGTGTCGGGCGCGGCGGATGCGATCGGCGGCGCGGGCCGGGTGTCGTCGGTGAGGACGTCGAGTGCGGCGCTTTCGAGGTCTTCGAACTGGTTGTTGCGCACCGCCCAGGCGAAGAACGCGACGGCGACGCCGAGCAGGGCCAGCGAGATCGGGATCAGTGCGAGCAGGATCCTCATCGACCGACCCGCAGTGCGTTGAGGGTCACGCCCAGCGAGGACCCGGCCATGCCCAGCGCCGCCCAGCCCGGATGCACAAGCCCGCTGGCGGCGACTGCGATGGCGACCAGGTTGTAGCCCGCGGCCCAGGCGAAGTTCTGGCGCAGGATCCGGCGCGCCTGGCGCGCCAGCGCGATGGCGTCCGCGACTGGAGCCAACTGTTCTCCGAGTAGCAGCAGGTCGGCGCTGCGCTGTGCCAGGGCCGAGCCCGCGCCGAGCGCGATCGAGACATCGGCGCCGGCCAGCAGGGGTGCGTCGTTGATGCCGTCGCCCACGGCCAGCACGCGGCGCCCGGCGGCCTGCAGTGCGTGCACGCGCGCAAGCTTGGCATCGGGGGACAGCCGGGCGCGCCAGTCGACGACGCCCAGCGTGGCGCAGGCCCGCGCGACTGCCTCGCTGCCATCGCCACTCGCGACCTCGACGGTGATGCCGAGTGCCTGCAGTCGTGCGAGCGCCGCCGCGGCATCGTCGCGCAGGGGATCGGCGACGACGAGGCGCGCCAGCGGCGCGCGCCCACAGCCGAGCCAGATCGCGCCGTCGTCGTCGCGCCCGACGGCGAAGTCGGCGCGGCCGAGCCGGTACACCTGGCCCGCGTGCACGCCTTCGACACCCAGTCCGGCGTGCAGCACGCGGTCGGTCATGGGCAATGCCGGCCCGGCGAAGGCGGCGGCGATTGGATGCCGGCTGTCCTGCTCGAGCGCAGACGCGAGCTGCAAGGCGTCCTCGCGGGTGCCGCGCAGCAGTTCGACCGCTTGCAGCACCGGGCGGCCGCGGGTCAGCGTGCCGGTCTTGTCCAGCAGCACGGCCTCCACTCCGGCCAGGCGTTCGAGCGCGTCGGCGCCCAATACCAGAACGCCGCGACGGGCCAGTGCATCCACGGCCGAGCTCAGGGTGGCGGGCACCGCGAGCGCGAACGCGCACGGACACGCGGCGACCAGCACCGCCAGCGCAATGCCAAAGGCGCGCTCCCCGCCCTGCGGCCACCAGGCGAGGAAGGCCAGTGCACTGGCGGCGAACATCAGCATCACGAAGCGCCCTGCCAGCCGGTCGGCCGCGCGCGCGAGAGTGGGCTTTTGCGCCTGAGCTCGCTCGACCAGGCGCTGGATCTGCGCTAGCCGGGTATCGGCGCCGACACCGGTCACGCGCACTCGCGCCGCGCGCGCCAATGCGATGCTGCCCGCGTGCACGGGGGCGCCGGCGCGTTTCGCGCAGGGCGTGCTCTCGCCGGTGAGCAGGGCCTCGTCGAACTCGGCCTGCGCATCGAGCAGGCGGCCGTCGGCGGGGACGGCGCTGTCGGCGGGCACGCGGATTTCGTCATCCGTTTCCAGGTCGCTGGCCAGCACCTGTTCCAGGCGGGCCCCGCGCTGCCGCCAGGCCAGTTCAGGCCGCGCGCGCGCCAGTTGGTCCAGGCGCGCGCCTGCGCGCAGCCTTGCCTCGCGCTCGAGCAGGCGCGCGGCGAGCAGGAACAGCACGAACATCGCGGCGGCGTCGAACCAGACCATCGGGCCGCCACGCAGGGTCTCGACCACGCTGGCGATGTAGGCCAGCAGGATCGACGCGCCCGCCAGCGTGTCCATGCCCGGACGGCGCAGCGCCAGTTCCCGGCGCATGCCGGACAGGATCGGCATGCCGGAATAGAACACCACCGGCGCGCAGGCCAGCGCTGTCAGCCAGCGGAAGAAGTCGCGCGTGGCAGGCGCCATCTGGTGCGCGGTATCGAAGTAGGCGGCTTCGGAGAACATCATCGCCTGGGTGGCGACGAGGGCGGCGACGCCCAGCCGCAGCAACAGGGCGTTGCGCTCGCGGCGGCGTTCGCGCTCGAGCGCTTCGCCACCGGCGAGGAAGGGGCGGTAGCCCAGCGCGGCCAGGCGCGCGAGCAGGCGCGACAGCGGCACGCGCGCCGGCGACCAGCGCAGGCGCAAGCGGCCGGACATGGCATTGGCCGACGCCTCCAGCACGCCGGGCTCGCGCGCCAGGGCGCGGTCGATCAGCCAGGCGCAGGCGGCGCAACGCATGCCCTCCACCGCAAGCTGGATCTCGCGCGCCTCGCCGATCACCAGCACCTGGCCGCGCTGCAGCTCGGCGCGATCCCAGGCGCTGAAATCCGCCGGCTCCACGTCGACGCGATTGCCTTGCGTGTCGCGCAGGCGGTAGTAGTCGTCCAGGCCGGCCGCGTGGATCCACTCCGCGGCGGCGGCGCAGCCGGTGCAGCAGAAGGCGGCGGTTGATGGATTGGTTGCGGGCGTTGCGGTGGTGTTTGCGGTGGGGGTTGGGAAGGATTCGCCGCAGTGGGGGCAGGTGGAGGTTTCCGGGCGGGTGGGTCCCACTTCAGGGTGCCTGGCACTGATCGCATTCATGGCGCGGCTAGCGCCGGGAGGAGCGTCGCATCGCGCGCGTTGGGGGCCAGGGTGCCGACGAGGCGCCAGGTGCGCGCGCCGTTGGTCAGCACCAGTCGCCACGCGGTGCTGCCGTCGGGCAGCCGCGGGCTGGTCCAGTCCGCGCCATCGCGCGCCAGCGGCAGGGTCGTGTCGCGCGCCGCGTACATGCGGTGCACCAGCGCAAGCTGCAGCTTGCCCTCGCCCGCGCTGCGTGGGTCGGACAGGCGCAGGCGGATGCAGCCGCAGGCCGGATCGACGCGCAGCGTGGCGCGCAGATCCAGGCGCGCCGCGGCCTGGTCGGGTGCGACGTCGGCGGTTTGCGCCTGCGCGGTGTGCCGCGCCCCTTCGGCTTCGCCGTCGGCCGAGTCGTCGATATCGGACAGGTGCAGCGTCCATAGCCCGCCGATGACCGTGGCCAGCGGAATCAGCAGCACCAGCGCGATCTCCGGCTGCAGCCAGCGCCGGCGATTCATGGCGTCGCCGGGCCGTAGAAGCGCGTTTCCTCGTGCATCACCAGGCCGCTGTCGAGGTCGCGCACGACGAAGCGCAGGTCGGTGCCGCCGCGCACGGCCCCGGCCGGCGCAGCCACGCTGACCGGGATCGTCAGCACCTCCTCGGCGGCGGCTGGGATCACGGCCGGTACGCCGTCCAACCGCAGGGCGGCGTCGCCGCGCAGCGACAGCGCATAGCGGTGGGCGGTGTCGTCCTTGTTGACCAGGCGCAGCGTGTAGGCGTTCTCGACCTGGCCATCGTCGTCGAGGTGGTAGAGCTGGTGGTCGCGGATGATGTCAACGATCAGCGGCTTGCGCAGGGCGATGCCGCCGACCGTGCCGGCCAGCAGGAGCAGCAGCAGGGCGCCGTACACCAGGATGCGCGGGCGCAGCAGGCGCACCGGCTTGCCGTCCATGCCGTTCTGCGTGGCATAGCGCACCAGGCCGCGCGGATAGCCCATCTTGTCCATCACCGAATCGCAGGCGTCCACGCAGGCGCCGCAGGCAATGCACTCGTACTGCAGGCCGTTGCGGATATCGATGCCGGTCGGGCAGACCTGCACGCAGATGGTGCAGTCGATGCAATCGCCGAGGTCCTCGGGCATGGCCACGATCGGCGCCGCGACGCCGTCCGGCACTGTGTCCACGGCCAGTGCCGTGGTGGCGCGGGCGCCGGCGCGCAGGTCGGCGGCGCTGCGGTTGTGCGCGGCCGCCATCACCGCCGCGTCCGCAAGCGCGGGCGACAGCAGCCCGCGGGCGCGCTCGAGCACGCTGGCCAGCGCCGACTTCCTGCGCGGACCGCGCGGTTCGCCGCGCATCGGGTCGTAGCTGATGATCAGGGTGTTGCGGTCGAACATCGCGCTCTGGAAGCGCGCATACGGACACATGTACTTGCACACCTGTTCGCGCAGCACGCCGGCGTTGCCCCAGGTCGCCAGCGCGTAGAACAGCACCCAGAAGGTTTCCCAGCCGCTCCAGGACAGGGAGGGCAAGCCGACCGCCAGCTCGCGGATCGGTGCGAAGAAGCCGACGAAGGTGAAACCCGTCCACAGCGCGAACACCAGCCAGAGCGCGTGCTTGGCCGCCTTGCGGCGCAGCTTGTCGGCCGACCAGGGCGCGGCGTCGAGCTTGATGCGCCGCGCGCGGTCGCCTTCGGTCCAGTGTTCCATCCACAGGAAGACTTCGGTCCACACCGTCTGCGGACAGGCGTAGCCGCACCACAGCCGCCCCGCGATGGCGGTGAAGAAGAACAGCGACAGGCCCGCCATCACCAGCAGCAGGGCAAGGAAGAAAAAGTCCTGGGGCCAAAAGACCAGCCCCAGGATGTAGAACTTGCGCGCGGGCAGGTCGAACAGCACGGCCTGGCGCTGTCCCCACTGCAGCCAGGGCATCAGGTAGTACAAGCCCAGCAACACCGCCACGGCGAGCACGCGCAGGCGCTGGAAGCGGCCCGAGACTTCGCGTGGATAGACCTTGCGCTCGGAAACGTAGAGCGGCGCGCCGTCGTCGACCAGGGCGCTGGGGATGGGCCGGGCCATGCGCGTGCTCAGTCGCGCAGCGGCGCGTTGAAGCGGCTGGCCGGGCGCAGCAGGATCCAGGTGAACAGGCTGGAGGAGGCGGTGGCGGCCCAGAACAGGAAGAAGGCGATGGTGTAGCCCGCCTCGCGGCTGATCGGCAGGTGCGGCAGGCTGATGTCACGCAGGGCCAGGGGATCGACGAAGGCGAAGAACAGCATCGTCGCCACGCCCGCGGCAAAGAACGACGGCCACAGGATCGCGCCCAGTTTCTGCGCCAGCGGCCGCGGCGGATGATCGAGCGCCGGCGCGGCCGCGCGCCGCAGGCCCTGGGCGATGGTCTCGTCGAGCTTGTCCGGGCTCATCGCGCCGGGGCCGAGTGCGACAGGGACCAGACGTAGGCGCCGACCAGGCGCGCGCGCAAGGGGCCGAGCCATTCGCGGTGCGCGGGCATCTGGCCGTTGTGGCCCAGTTCGATCGCGGCGCGGATGTCGTCGATGCGGTTGCCGTACAGCCAGTAATCGTCGGTCAGGTCGGCCGAGCCCAGCAGCGGGTTGCCCTTGCCCTCCAGGCCATGGCAGGCGGCGCATATGCCGGAGAAGGTGCCCTTGCCGGTGGCGGCGAGCTGCGGATCCACGTGCTGGCCGGACAGGCTCTGCACATACACCGCAGTGGCGGTGATGTTGGCCTCGCTGCCCAGCACCGCGCCGAACGGCGGCATCGCGGCCTGCCGGCCGTCGAGGATGCTGGTGAGGATCGCGTCCGGCGTGTCGCCCCATTGCCAGTGACTGTCGGCGAGGTTGGGAAAGCCGCGCGCGCCGCGCGCATCCGAGCCGTGGCATTGGGCGCAGCTGTTGGCAAAGATGCGCTGGCCGGTGGCGACCGCGGCCGGATCGCGCGCGACCACGTCGATCGGCGCGCTGGCATCGCCGCTGTAGCGCTGCGCCAGCAGGTGGTCGGCGGACGCCTGTTCGGCCTGCAGCTGGCCGCGCGAGGTCCAGCCCGACGTCCCCTTGCTGTTGCCCAGCCCCGGATACCAGATGAGGTAGGCGATCGCGAACACGATGGTCAGGTAGAACAGGTTGATCCACCAGCGCGGCAGGGGCTTGTTGTATTCGGTCAGGTCGCCGTCCCAATGGTGGCTGGTGGCGTCGGCGGCAGCGGCATCGCCGGCGCGGCGGCGCGCGGTCCACCACAGCAGCCAGGTGGCCCCGCCGATGTTCAGGGCGACGATGGCGATGACGTACCAGCTCCATGCGGTGGTCATGGGCGCAGCCCCGGCTCGCCCGCGGCGGCCTGCATCGTGGCGGCATCGGCAGGCGATGGCAGGTCCTCGAGCGGCACCCGCGCGGCCTGTTCGAATTCGGCGCGCCGGCGCGGGCTGTAGGCCCAGGCCGTGCCACCGAGGAAGACCGCCAGCAGGACGGCGGTGATGATTCCGGAGATCATGTCCTCAGCCCCTCGGTGCGTGCTTGCCCAACCCTTGCAGGTAGGCGATGAGTGCATCCAGTTCGGTCTTGTTCGCCAGCGCGGCCGGTGCGCCAGCGATGTCGGCGGTCGAATACGGGTCGCCGATGGTCTTCAGTGCGTGCATGTCCGAGATCACGGAGTCCACGTCCACCGGGGTTTTCGCCAGGAAGGGATAGCCGGGCATGTTCGACAGCGGCACCACGTCGCGCGGGTTGCCCAGGTGCACGCGGTGCCAGTCGTCGGAATAACGCCCGCCGATCCGCGCCAAGTCCGGCCCGGTGCGCTTGCTTCCCCACTGGAAGGGACGGTCGTACACCGACTCGCCGGCCATCGAATAGTGGCCGTAGCGCTCGGTTTCGAAGCGCAGCGTGCGCACCATCTGCGAGTGGCAGTTGTAGCAACCCTCGCGCACGTAGATGTCGCGCCCCGCCAGCGCCAGCGGTTCGTAGGGCTTGACCCCGGGCAGGGGCTGGATCGCCTCGGCCTGGTACATCAGGGGCACGATCTCGGCCAGGCCGCCGAAGCTGATCACCACCGCGATCAGGATCGCCATCCAGCCAATGTTGGTCTCGAGTTTCTCGTGGCTCATGGCGGCCTCAGGCGGCGTTGGCGGCGGCGGGATGCACGCCGCCGAGGGTGTTGTCGGCGGGCGCCGGCGGCACGGCCACGGCGTACTCGCCGCGTGCCATGGCGAAGGTGCGGACCACGTTGACCGCCATGATCAGCATGCCGGCCAGGCACAGCAGACCGCCGCCCAGCCGCACCAGGTAGTAGGGATAGGTGAACTTGACGATCTCGATCCAGGCGTAGGTGAGCGTGCCGTCGGCATTGGTGGCGCGGCTCATCAGGCCCTGGCCGATGCCCGAGACCCACATCGAGGCGGCGTACAGCACCACGCCGACCGTGTGCACCCAGAAGTGGGTGTCGATCATCTTCGTCGAATACATGCCCTTGAGCCCGAGCGTGCGCGGGATCAGCATGTAGATCGAGCCGATGCTGATCATCGCCACCCAGCCCAGCGCGCCGGAGTGCACGTGGCCGATGGTCCAGTCGCTGTAATGGGAGAGGGCGTTGACCGTCTTGATCGACATCATGGGCCCCTCGAAGGTGCTCATCATGTAGAACGAGATCGCGACGATCATGAACTTGAGGATCGGGTCGGTGCGCAGCTTGTGCCAGGCGCCGGACAGCGTCATCACGCCATTGATCGCGCCGCCCCAGCTGGGGGCCAGCAGGATCAGCGAGAACGCCATGCCAAGCGACTGCGCCCAGTCCGGGATGGCGGTGTACATCAGGTGGTGCGGGCCGGCCCACATGTAGATGGCGATCAGCGCCCAGAAGTGCACGATCGACAGGCGATAGGAGTAGATCGGGCGCTCGGCCTGGCGCGGCACGAAGTAATACATCATCCCGAGGAAGCCGGCGGTCAGGAAGAAGCCGACCGCATTGTGCCCGTACCACCACTGCACCATCGCGTCCACGGCGCCGGAGTAGATCGGATAGCTGTGCGTGAGCGAGGTCGGGATGGCCAGCGAGTTGACGATGTGCAGCAGGGCGACGGCGATGATGAAGGCGCCGTAGAACCAGTTTGCCACGTAGATATGCCGGACCCGCCGCCTTGCGATGGTGCCGAAGAACACGATGCCGTAGGCCACCCACACGATCGTGATCAGCACGTCGATCGGCCAGATCAGCTCGGCGTATTCCTTGCCCTGGGTCATGCCCTGGGGCAGGGTGATGACGGCCAGCACGATCACCGCCTGCCAGCCCCAGAACACGAAGCTGGCCAGCCAGTCGGCGAACAGGCGCACGTGGCAGGTGCGCTGCACCACGTAGAAGCTCGTGCCCATCAGGGCGGAGCCGCCGAAGGCGAAGATCACCGCATTGGTGTGCAGCGGGCGCAGGCGGCCGAAGCTGAGCCAGGACACGTCGAAGTTCAGCGCCGGCCAGTAGAGCTGGGCGGCGATCAGCACGCCGACCAGCATGCCGACGATGCCCCAGACCACGGTCATCACCGAGAACTGGCGCACCACCGTGTCGTTGTAGGTTTCCGCCGCTGCATGCATCGCCATTCGCCCCTGCCTGTCGTCGTCGGCCAGTATCGGCAGCGCGGGGGCGGGGCCACTTGATCGAGGTCAAGTCGGCCGCGGCATGGGCCGCGCCTGACCTGGGTGACCCTGCGCATGCGCTTGGGCTATCGCACGCCGGCCCGCGCCCATCTCAGCGGCCTGGTCGAGGTCGAGGCCACGCAGCACCTGGGCAGCGAGGAGTTCAACAGTTCCGCCAATGGGCGCGGCACCTATCCCGCGGTGGTGGACCCGGACAATGCCGAGTTCAACCAGGCCTATGTGCAGTGGGCGCCCTCCGCGAAGACGCGGTTGCGCGTCGGCCGGCAGCGCCTGGCCTGGGACAACCAGCGCTTCATCGGCAACTCCGGTTGGCGCCAGAACGAGCAGACCTTCGATGCGCTCGACCTGCAGCAGCGCGGCCCCGGCGGCTGGCAGCTGCGCTACGGCTACCTCGCGCGCGCCCTGCGCGTGAACGGCTCGGACAATCCAGACATCAACCTGGCCCACTGGCTGCTCGACGCCCACCTGCTGGGCGCCACGCATGCGCTCGGCCGCGGCACGCTGACCGGTTATGCGTATTTCATCGAGAACCGTACCTTGCCCGCGACCTCGCATCGCGACCTGGGCCTGCGCTATGCGGTGCGCCGCGAACCCCCGGCGGCATCGGCTGGCTGGCCAGCGCGGAGTTCGCGCACCAGGATCCCTACGCCGACGGCAGCGCCAACATCGGCGCCAACTACAGCTTGCTCGAGGGCGGCGCCCTCACCCGCGGCAATACGATCAAGGCGGGCTGGGAGCGGCTGGGCGGCAACGGCCGGCTCGGCTTTGCCACGCCCCTGGCCACCCTGCATGCCTTCAACGGCTGGGCCGACCGCTTCCTGACCACGCCGGCAGACGGGCTGGACGACCGCTACCTGGGATGGAATCGCAAGTTCGGCAAGCTCGATCTCACCCTTGCCTGGCACGACTTCCGCGCCGTGCGCGGCGACGCGCACTTTGGCACCGAAACCGATGCATCGCTGGGCTGGGCCTTCCGCCCGCACTGGACCGCGCTGGCCAAGCTGGCCGATTTCCACGTCGGCGATATCGGCGCGGACGTGCGCAAGACCTGGCTGGGCGTGGAATACCTGCGCTGACGGGGCCCGACTTGACCCCGGTCAAGGGGGCATCGCCCCAGGCTCGCTAGTGTGGGATGCATGAGCACTGTCTCCGCCGCCGCCGACACCGCAGCCGCCACCGCCGGCTTCGACAACGGCGTGCCGCCGTTCGATGCCGACCTGCTGCGTCGCTACGACCGGCCCGGCCCGCGCTACACCTCGTACCCGACCGCGCCGCAGTTCAGCGAGGCCTTCGGCGAGGTGCAGTTCCGCGAGGCCGCGCGCGCCGGCAACGACGATCCGATCCCGCGCCGCCTGTCGCTGTACGCACACATCCCGTTCTGCTTCAGCCCCTGCTTCTACTGCGGCTGCAACCGGATCATTACCCGCGACGCCGGGCGCGGCGACGCTTACCTGGCGCGGCTGGTGCGCGAGGTGGCGATGGTGGCGCCGCTGTTCGACCGCGACCGCGACGTGATCCAGCTGCACCTGGGCGGTGGCACGCCCAACTTCCTCGGCGCCTCCCAGCTGGGCGAGCTGATGGAGAGCTTCAATCGCCATTTCCATTTCAGCACTGCGAAGGATCGCGATTTCAGCATCGAGCTGGACCCGCGGTCCGTGGACGCCAACGGCATCGAGGCCCTGGCCTACCTGGGCTTCAACCGCGCCAGCCTGGGCGTGCAGGACTTCGATCCGGTGGTGCAGCAGGCGGTCAACCGGATCCAGACAGTTGCCGAGACGATGGCCGTGGTCGACGCCTGCCGCAAGCACGGCTTCCGGTCAGTCAACATCGACCTGATCTACGGCCTGCCCGGCCAGGCTCCCGACGGCTTCGGCCGTACGCTCGACACCGTGCTGCAGGTGCGGCCGGACCGCCTGGCGATCTATGGCTATGCGCACATGCCGCAGCTGTTCCGCGCGCAAAATCGCATCGACCAGGCGCAGCTGCCTTCGCCCGAGGACAAGCTGGCCCTGCTGCAGCTGGCGATCGACAAGCTCACCGACGCTGGCTACCGCTACATCGGCATGGACCATTTCGCGCTGCCGGGGGAAGAGCTGTCGATCGCACAGGAGAACGGCAGCCTGCATCGCAACTTCATGGGCTACACCACCCATGCCGACTCCGACCTGGTGGGCTTCGGGGTCAGCGCGATCAGCCATATCGCCGACACCTACAGCCAGAACCCGCGCGACCTGCCGGGCTGGGACGCGGCGATCGATGCCGGCCGCCTGCCGGTCTGGCGCGGCCTGCGCCTGGACGCCGACGACATCCTGCGCGCCGACCTGATCCAGCAACTGATGTGCCAGGGCCGTGTCGACATGCTCGAGCTGGAGGCGCGGCACCAGATCGACTTCAACGCCTATTTCGCCGACGACATGGCGCGCCTGCTGCCCCTGGCCGCGGACGGACTGTGCACGGTGTCCGCTGGCGCGATCGCGGTGACTTCCCGCGGGCGCCTGCTGCTGCGTATCATCGCGGCATGTTTCGACCGCTACCTGCACGCGTCGCAGGACGCTCCCACCCGCTTCTCCCGCGCGATCTGAGCGGCGAGCGCGCGGCGTGAGCGCCACGCCCGGCCGACGGCCCGCCGCGCCCATCGCCGACGACGGCGACGGGCTGCGCTTCTGCAGCACCTGCGCCTTCAGCGATGCCTGCCTGTCGCAGGGCTTCGACAAGGCCTCGTTGGGCGACCTGCACGTGCTGGTCGAGCACATCGGCCCGTTCGCCGAGGGCCAGCACATCTTCCGCGAGGGCGAGGAATTCACCGCGATCGCCGCGGTGCGCGCCGGCACGGTCAAGACTTACGTGATGGATGCCGATGGTCGCGAGCAGGTGCTGGGATTCTTCCTTCCGGGCGAAGTCATCGGCCTGAATGCGATCCACCATGCGCGCTATCCCTGCAATGCGGTGGCGCTCGACACGGTGATGCTGTGCCGGTTCTCCTTCCCCAAGATGGCCCTGCTGGCCAGTCGATTGCCGGGGCTGCAACAACAGTTGTTCCGCCTGCTCAGCGAGGACATCGGCAAGGCGGCGCTGCTGGCCGGCGACTATGCCGCCGACGCGCGCACGGCGGCCTTCCTGGTGTCGCTGTCGCGCCGCTACCAGCGGCGCGGTTTCTCGGCCAGCCAGTTCAACCTGACCATGTCGCGCACCGACATGGCCAACTACCTGCGCCTGGCCGCCGAGACGGTGAGTCGCGTCCTTCGCCGGTTCCAGGACGACGGCCTGGTGCGGGTCGAACGCCGCGCGCTGGAGATCCTGGACTTGCCGCGGCTGGACGCGCTCGCGCGCAAGGTGCTGCGCGACTGAGGCATCTTGCGTTTGCGGCCGGCGCCGCCGCAGCGTCCGCGCTTGATCCATGTCAGGGCCGCCCGCCGGGCGAGGGCGGAGGATTCACGTCATCAACCTTGGGAGAGGTGACGTGAGCCAGACGCGAACGCTGTGGCTGGGCCTGGGAGCCCTGCTGTTGGCCGGATTCTCGGTGTTGCTGTGGATGGGCGGGGAAATCCACCGCCAGGCCCCACCAATGCCGGAACGGGTGGTGAGCGCCGAAGGCACGCTGCTGTACACGCGCGCCGATATCGAGACCGGCCGCCAGGTCTGGCAGAGCATCGGCGGCCAGCAGCTGGGCTCGATCTGGGGCCATGGGGCCCTGGTCGCGCCGGACTGGAGCGCCGACTGGCTGCATCGCGAGGCCGAGGCCTGGCTGGGGCAACGCGCCCAGCACGATTTCGGAAAACCGTATCCAGCGCTCGGCGCAGGCGATCGCGCAAAGCTGCAGGCGGAGCTGCAACCCGACATCCGGGCCAACGGATACGACGCAGCCAGCGGCGTGCTGACGGTTCCGGACGGACGTGCTGCGGCGATCCAATTGGTCGCGCGCCACTACGAGAGCCTGTTCTCCAGCGATCCTGCGACCGCGGCACTGCGCGAAACCTACGCAATGCGCGACTCCACCGTGGACACGGCCGAACATCGCCGGCAACTGACCGGCTTTTTCTTCTGGACATCCTGGGCCACGGTCACCAACCGCCCCGACGGCGTGGTGAGCTACACCAACAACTGGCCGTACGAGCCCCTGGTCGGCAACGCGCCCAGCCCGGACACCTTCCTGTGGACGGTGTTCAGCGTGCTGTTCATGATCGCCGGCATCGGCCTGCTGGGCTGGCATTACGCGGTCTGGCACGGCAAGGATGCCGCGCTGGTACCGCCAGCGGAGGATCCGCTGCGCGCGCTGGTGGTGACGCCCTCCATGAAGGCCACGGCCAAGTATTTCTGGGTGGTCATCGCGCTGTTCCTCACGCAGATCCTGCTCGGCGCCACCACGGCGCATTACCAAGTCGAGGGCCAGCACTTCTACGGCCTCAACCTGGCCGACGTGCTGCCCTATGCACTGACGCGCAGCTGGCACACGCAGCTGGCCGTGCTGTGGATCGCGACCGCATGGCTGGGCACGGGGCTGTACATCGCGCCCGCGATTTCCGGGCACGAGCCGCGGTTCCAGCGCGCCGGCGTCAATTTCCTGTTCGGCTGCCTGTTGCTGATCGTGGTCGGGGCCTTCGCCGGGCAATGGTTCGCGGTGATGCAGAAGCTGGGCCTGGCGAACAATTTCTGGTTCGGCGACCAGGGCTGGGAATACGTGGACATGGGCCGCTTCTGGCAGGCCTTCCTGTTCGTCGGCCTGATGTTGTGGCTGGTGCTGATGGGGCGCGCGCTGTGGCCTGCGCTGCGCCGCAAGGACGAGATGTCCTCGATCGTCGGCCTGCTGTTCCTGTCCACCATCGCCATCGGCCTGTTCTGGGGCGCCGGCCTGATGTGGGGCGAACACACCTCGCTGTCGATGGTCGAGTACTGGCGCTGGTGGGTCGTGCACCTGTGGGTCGAGGGCTTCTTCGAGGTGTTCGCGGTGGCGGTGATGAGCTTCCTGTTCGTGAAGCTGGGGCTGGTGCGCCCGCGCACCGCCACGGTGAACGTGCTGTTCGCCACCATCGTGTTCATGGCCGGCGGCATCCTCGGCACTTTCCACCACCTGTACTTCGCCGGCACGACCACGGCGGTGATCGCACTGGGCGCCTCGTTCTCGGCCCTGGAGGTGGTGCCGCTGGCCTTCATCGGCATGGAGGCCTACGAGACCTGGTCGCACAGCCAGGCCACGCCGTGGATGTCGCGCTACCAGTGGCCGATCATGTTCTTCATCGCGGTTTCGTTCTGGAACCTGGTGGGCGCGGGCCTGTTCGGCTTCCTGATCAACACGCCGCTGGCGCTGTACTACATGCAGGGCCTGAACCTGACCGCGCTGCACGGGCACACCGCGCTGATGGGCGTGTACGGCATGCTCGGCATCGGCCTGATGCTGTTCTGCCTGCGCGGGATCAAGCCCGACGCGGTATGGAACGCGGCTCCCCTGCGCACCAGTTTCTGGACGCTGAACATCGGCCTGTCGCTGATGGGGCTGCTCACCTTGTTGCCGCTCGGGCTGATCCAGTTGCGCGCGGCGCTGTCGCATGGCTACTGGTATGCCCGCGGTGCGGAGACCATGGGCAGGCCGATCGTGGACGTGCTGGTGTGGATGCGCATGCCGGGCGACCTGGTGTTCTCGACCGGTGCGCTCGCGCTTGCCTGGTTCGTCCTGCGCCTGTGGATCGCGCCACGCGCGCGGTCCGTCGCCGTCGCGCCGGCCGCGCCGGTGGCGGCGATCACCGGCGGACAAGCGCTGCATGGCGGCGCCGGCCTGGCCAACGCTGCACACGCACGCGTCGCGGCAAAGGACGACTGAGTGGACATGGCGGCCACGGCGCCGGCGCCGGCCGCGCTGCCGTCGGCATTGCGACTGCTCGCGGCGGCGCCACACCGGCTGCTGTTCTTCGTGGGCGCCTGCAACGTGCTGCTGGCGATGGGCTGGTGGACCCTGTGGCTTTCCGCAGCGCGCTGGCTCGACCGGCCCGCTCTCGCGCGACGGCACTACTTGCCCGTTGGCCTCGTCTTGTTCGGCGGGCAGCTGCTGGTCCTGGTCGGCCTCTGGGGCCACCCGCGGCTGATCGTCGCGGGCTTGCTGCTGACCACCGCGGGATGGGCGGCCGGATGGACGATGCTGCTCGATGTGTTGCGCCGCGCCGGCAAGAGTCCGCGCGTGGACGGCGAGGCTGGTTGACCGGTGATCGTCTATTACCTGCAGATCAAGTGGCTGCATGTGCTTGCGGTGCTTGCGAGCGGGGCGCTGTTCACGCTGCGCGGCGGCTTCGTCCTGGCCGGCGCGCGCTGGCCGATGGCGGCGCCATGGCGATACCTCAGCTACTCGATCGACACGGGATTGCTGACCGCCGCGGCGATGCTCGCCAGCATCCTGCCCGCGGCGATGTTCGCCAACGGCTGGCTGGCGGCCAAGCTGGCCCTGTTGCCGGTCTACGTCGTGCTTGGATCCTTCGCACTGAAGCGGGCACGGACCCAAGGCGGGCGCGCGCTGTCCTATGCAGGGTCGCTGCTGGTGTTCGGCTTTATCATCGGCATCGCCCGGGCGCACCACCCGCTGGGGCCCTTGCTGCGGTTCACGCTGTGAGGCGCAAGGTCATGGCCAAGCTCGCGTCGCTGCGATCCGGGTTTGATCCAGGTCAGTGCGCGTTGTTCCCGGGTGCCACACAGTGCCCGCAGTCGATTCCAGGAGTATCACGATGAAGCGCTTGCTGCTGCCCGTCCTTGCGATCTCGGTGCTCCTGGCCCTGTCGGGTTGCGGTCGCAGGATGACCGACGCCGACATGCAGACTGGTTCGACGCCGCTGCCGGCCGGCGAGACCGGCGGCTCCGAACATGGCGACTTCGGCCCGCCCCAGGGCGAGCCTGTGCACGCGGTGCTGACCAGCCCGCCGAACGTGCCGCCTGCCACCGGCCGGCATGCGCCCGCCAAGGTGATCGTGGAACTCGAGGTGCGCGAGGTCGAAAAGGAAATCTCCGAAGGCGTCACCTATACCTTCTGGACCTTCGGCGGCACCGTGCCCGGCAGCTTCATCCGCGTGCGCCAGGGCGACACCGTGGAGTTCCACCTGAAGAACCATCCCGACAACAAGATGCCGCACAACATCGACCTGCACGGCGTGACCGGGCCGGGCGGCGGCGCGGCATCGAGCTTCGCGGCGCCCGGCCACGAGGCGCAGTTCACTTTCAAGGCGCTCAACGCCGGCCTGTATGTCTACCACTGCGCGACCGCGCCGGTGGGCATGCACGTGGCCAACGGCATGTATGGCCTGATCCTGATCGAGCCGCCGCAGGGCTTGGAGCCGGTGGATCGCGAGTACTACGTGATGCAGGGCGATTTCTACACGGCGGGCAAATACCGCGAGAAGGGCCACCAGGCCTTCGACATGGAGAAGGCGATCGACGAGCGGCCGACATACGTCCTGTTCAACGGCGCCGAGGGAGCGCTGACCGGCGACAAGGCGCTGAAGGCCAAGACCAATGAAACCGTGCGCCTGTTCGTCGGCAATGGCGGGCCGAACCTGGTGTCGAGTTTCCACGTGATCGGCGAGATCTTCGACAAGGTCTGGACCGAGGGTGGCAGCAAGGCCCAGGAAAACGTGCAGACGACGTTGATTCCCTCGGGCGGCGCGATGATCGCGCAGTTCCACATGGAAGTGCCCGGCACTTACATCCTGGTGGACCATTCCATCTTCCGCGCCTTCAACAAGGGCGCGCTGGGCATGATCAAGGCCGAGGGCCCGGACCGGAAGGACATCTATTCCGGCAAGGAAGTGGACTCCATGTACGTCGGCGACCGCGCCCTGCCGAACCTGGCGTCGGTCAGCGAGGCCACCGCGGCCGCAGCCACCGGAAACCTGACCAAGGAGCAACAGGAGAAGGCGGGCGGCGCCCTGTTCAACGGCACTTGCTCGACCTGCCACCAGCCCGACGGCAAGGGCCTGCCGGGCGTGTTCCCGCCGCTGGCGAAGTCGGATTTCATCGCCGCCGATCCGAAGCGCCCGATCGACATCGTCCTGCACGGCCACAGCGGCAAGATCACCGTCAACGGCCAGGACTACGACTCGGTGATGCCGCCGATGACCCAGCTCAACGATGACGGCATCGCCAATATCCTGACCTTCGTGTTGAACAGCTGGGGCAACCCGGGTGGCCGGATCTCGGCCGACGAGGTCGCCAAGGCGCGCGCCGCTCCGGCCGCTCCCGCGCCCGCCGCGCACTGAGGACTGGATGCGCCGCCTGCTGCTGGCTGCCTGCCTCCTGCCCGCGCTGGCGATCGGCGCCGGCGCGTCGCCCTATGCCCGCGTGCCGGGTGGCGCGTTCCGTTCCGCGCTCAAGTACGAGGATACTGGCGGCCGCGTGCAGGTGGCGGCGTTCGAGATGATGCGCGAACCGGTGACCAATGTGCAGTTCCTCGCCTTCGTCCGCACGCATCCCGATTGGCAGCGCGGGCGCACGCCGACCGTGTTCGCCGAGTCGCGATACCTGCAGCACTGGTCGGGCCCGCTGGCCTTGGGCGCGCGTGCCCTGCCGATGCAACCGGTGACGCAAGTCAGCTGGTTTGCCGCGGATGCCTATTGCACCGCCCAGGGCGCGCGCCTGCCGACCTGGAGCGAGTGGGAGTACGCCGCCGCGGCCGACGCGACGCGACGCGATGCGCGCAAGGATCCGGCGTGGCGGGAGCAGATCCTGTCGTGGTACGCGCGCCCGGCCGGCGCGCCGATGGCGGCCATCGGGCTCGGCGCGGCCAATGTCTATGGCATCAGCGACCTGCACGGGCTGGCCTGGGAATGGACCGAGGACTACGCCTCGATGCTGGTGTCGGGTGACGGCCGCGACCAGGGCTCGCCCGACCGGCAGAAATTCTGCGGTGCCGGCAGCATCGGCATGGACGACACCGAAAACTACGCCGTGATGATGCGCGTCGCCATGCTCAGCTCGCTCGAGGGCTCGGACGTGACCTCCAGCCTCGGCTTCCGCTGCGCCCGCGACATCCACTAGAGGCAAGCCATGAACCGCCAATCCACCCTGCTGGCAATACTGCTCTGCGCCCCGGCCGCCACGTTCGCCAGCGCCGCGGCACCCGTGCCAGCGCCCGCCACACGCCCGACCTCCGCGACGCCCGCGGCACTCGCGCCGCGTGCGACGCCTGGCGCGGCCCTGCCGTCGGACTCGGTGCTGCGGCTCGACGGCCGCTTCACCGACCAGGACGGCAAGGCCTTTGCCCTGCCATCGCGGCGCGGCCACGTGCAACTGGTGACGATGTTCTACACCTCGTGCAAGTACATGTGCCCGCTGATCGTGGACTCCGGCCTGGGCGTGGACCATGCGCTGGCGCCGGCCGAGCGCGCCCGGCTCCGCGTGCTGCTGGTGTCGCTCGATCCGGCACGCGACGGCGTGGCCACGCTGTCGGCCCTGGCGGGCAAGCGCAAGCTCGATCGCCAGCGCTGGACGCTGGCGCGCACCGATGCCGCCAGCGTGCGCAAGACCGCCGCGGTGCTGGGCATCCGCTATCGCGCGCTGGCCAACGGGGAGTTCAACCATTCCAGTGTGCTGATCCTGCTCGATGCCGAGGGCCGGATCGTTGCGCGCAGCGAGAAGATGGGGCGCGTGCCCGATCCGGAGTTCCTGGCCAAGGTCCGCGCGACCCTCGCCAAGTCCTGATCCGCCCGGGCCCGCGGCACCGTTGTCACGGGACTGTCATGCGCACGCGCTTGACTGTGACAGTCCGGCGACAGCGCCGGGGGAGTTCCGCATGACCCGACCCTTCCTCACCCTGACCCTTGCCGTCCTGCTCGCCGCCGCCAGCGCGCTGGCGGTGGCCGCGACGCAACCGCGCATCGAGCAGCAGCTCACGCCGGAGCAACTGCACGCCACCGGACTCGACACGCTCACGTCCGCACAACTGGATGCGCTCAACGCCGTGCTGCAGAAGCGCGATTCGGACACGCAGGCGGAAGCAACGGTGGCCGCCACCGCCGCCGCGGAAGCGCGAGCGGCGCAGCCCGGTCAGGCCGGATCCGGCAACGCGCCGCTGTCGCCCGCGTCCTACATCGGCCTGGCCGATGAACCGATCCAGTCGCGCCTGGTCGGCGCCGTTTCGGGTTGGCAGCCGGGCAGCGAATTCCACCTGGCCAATGGCCAGGTATGGAAGGTGCTCAAGGGCAGCATGAAATTGCACAAGCCGCTGGAAGCGCCGGAGATCGTGGTGATCCCGGGCTTTGCCGGTCGCTGGTTCCTGCAGGTGGACGAGGACCTGCCCAAGGCGCGGGTCTACCGCATCGACTAGCATCCAGGCCGCTGCCGGCTAGGGCCGCGCGGGTTTGGCCGGCAGGGGGAAGGCGGTGACGACGGCCTCACCGGTCGCGGCATCCCGGATCGCAGTCTTGCCCTTCCGCTCGACTTCCTCGATGCGCACGATGCACTGCATCGGCAGGTGCAGGGCGCGGGTACCGGCGAATTCGTCGCGCAGGCGTTCTTCGGTGGGGTCGACCACGAGGCCCTCGTTGACGTCGAACACCAGGTCGCGCACTTCGGTGAAGCCCCAGAGCGCGCCCGAGGCGACGCTGCGTGCGTACAACTCGTACACCTTGCCGGCGTTGAGGAAGGTCACTTTGTAGAGGGGCTTGCTGGCCATGCGTCGAGTATACGGCGCGCGCGTCGCGGGGCCGGTGGACTAGGGCCGCGGCAGCAGCACGCGGCGGCCGTTGACGTCGAGGACCACGCCATCGCGACGGATCTCGGCCACGACCGCGCCGCCGATGGTCGCGCCCTCGGTGAGGCGCTGGCCATCGACGATCGCAAAGCGCTGTGCGGGATCGCTGTTCCAGACATGCATGCTGAGCTTGAGCGGCGGCAGGGCGGCGCGTTCGCCGGGCGCAAGGATCGCCAGGGTTGGCAGGTCGTCGACGGGTGGCGGCGGCGGGTCGGTATTTGTCGCGGTGGGCGTGGCAGGCGTGGCGGGCAACGACACCGGGGCGACGGGCGCGACGGCGCTGACCGGCGGACGCACTGGCGCATTGACAGGCGGTGCGACGTTGGCGATCCGCGCGGGTGGCGCTTCGATGACGTCTCGCGCAGGCGATGTGGCCAAGCCCGGCGGCGCGCGAGCGAGCGGTGCGCGCTGGTTGGCAGGGGCGGCGCCGGCGTCGTGGTCCGCAGGATCGGCTGCCATGCCCGCGTCGGTGCTTGCGCCAGCGATCGCGTCGGCGCGCGCCGCACTATCGGCGCCCGGCCGCGGACGCGGCCAGACCAGCAAGGCGATCGCGAGCAGCAGCAGCGCACCACCGGCCAGGATCGGCCACTGGCGGAAGCCGTCGCGCCGCGGCGTGGGCGAGGGCACGGTGGTGCCGTAGAGATCGGGCGACTGGCCGCGGCGGCGTTCGGCTTCGGACTTGCGCAAGGCATCGAGGATCAGCGACATCAGCCGATTCCCCGCAAGCCGAGTGCGATCCAGACCAAGGCCGCACCGCACAGGACCAGGCACCAGCCCAGGATGCGCCAGGGGCGTCCACCGCCCAGATCCTGCGGCAGCACCTCGTTGGCGGCCAGGTCCACCAGCTTGCCGTCCACGCGCGCGCGGCCATGCACGTAGCCGGCAAGCAGGGCGCGGTCGCCGAGCACATTGAGTAGTCGCGGTATGCCGCCGGACAGGGCGTGCAGCCGGCGCACCGCGCCGTCGTCGAAGGGAAACACGCTGGCGCCGGCGACGTTGATGCGATGGCGCAGGTAGGCCGCCGTGTCGGCCGACTGCAGGGGCGCAAGGTGGAAGCGCGCGGTGATGCGCTGGGCCAGCTGGCGCAGGGCCGGGCGCGCCAGCGTCTCGCGCAGCTCGGGCTGGCCCAGCAGGACGATCTGCAGCAGCTTCTGCGTCGGCGTTTCCAGGTTGGTCAGCAGCCGCACCTGCTCCAGCAACTCGCGCGACAATTCCTGCGCCTCGTCGATGATCAGCACCACGCGCAGTCCCCCGGCGTACGCGTCGAGCAGGAAATCATTGAGCTCGTCGATGCGCGACTTCAGGCTGCGCCGGCGCGCGGACGGCGGCACCTGCAGCTCGTCGCAGATGCTCTCGACCAGTTCGAGCGGTGTCTGCTTCGGGTTGAGCACCAGGGCGACGCGGACGTTGTCGGGCAACTGCTCCAGCGCCAGTCGGCAGAGCGTCGTCTTGCCGGTACCGACTTCGCCGGTGAGCTGGACGAAGCCGCCGCTGCCGCCCTGGCCAATGCCGTACATGAGGTGCGCGAGGGCATCCCGGTGGCGCTCGCCGAGGAAGACGAAGCGCGGATCCGGGGTGATCGCGAACGGCGGCTCGGCCAGGCCGTAGTGGCTCAGGTACATGGCCCATTGTAGGCACCCACCCTCCGTAAGTCCGTGCTGACCGTGTCCTGCTCGGCTTGGTGGAGGGGCCTTGGCGGGACCCGCCGTGAATCCATCCCTGGAGGCTAATCGGCGCCGTCATTGCGCCGTCATGGCGCCGATTGTCCCGCCAAGACCCCTCCACCAGGCCGACCAGGCCACTCCACCATCGCACCTGGCCGACCGCACTCCGCAAGCTGCGAGTCCATCGCGACGTAACTCACGCGCACAAGCGAGCGCACCGATACGTGCTCGGTGGCGGCGCAATCAGTGAGGCGCAGCGCGGCGCCGTGCCAGAACCTACGCAGGTTCGGAGAGAGTGACCGCAATGGCAAGGTGGTCGGACCCGGCGGCGGGCACCGCGCGATAGTCCTCGACCCGGAAGCCCGCCGTGAAGATGTGGTCCAGCGCCCGGTCGGGCGCCCAGCTGGGGAAGGTGGGCACGCAGGTTGCGGGCGGCGTCAGGCTGGTCTTGCGATACAAGCGCTGCATCTCGGGCGCGGATGGATCGCAGTTGAAGTCGCCCATCAGGACCGCGCGGGGCTGGTCCTGAAGCAATTCGGCCAGGAAATCCAGCTGCACTTCGCGCGACTTCGGTCCCAGCGACAGGTGCGTCACCGCCAGCACCCAGGCGTGCTTGCCGCGCCCGAAGCGGGACCACAGCACGCCGCGCCCCGCGACCCGGCCCGGAAGCGCGTAGTCGAGCAGTTCGCTGGGCTCGAGCCGGCTGAGCAGCGCGTTGCCACTGCCGGCGATGCGCGAAATCCTGCGATTGGACTGGTGGCTGACGAAAGGGAAGCGCCCGCGCTCGGCCAGGTAGTCGCTCTGGTTGTCGAAGCCCGAGCGCATGCTGCCCGGGTCGCTTTCCTGCAGGCCCACCAGGTCATAGGGCGAGAACAACTCGGCCAGGCTGTCGAGGTTGGCGCGCTTGCCGTTGGGCAGGACATGCGACCAGCTGCGCGTGATGTACTCGCGATAGGCGCGCGTGCTCGATCCGGCCTGGATGTTGCAGCTCAGCAAGCGCATCGGTGTCTTTGCAGCAGCCATGGATCCTTCCTGGACTGGCCCTTCCGTGGGCATGGCGCACGGGAACCGCGGCGCGGTCCCCGGTCGCCGGTGTCGCGATCAGCCGCCCGGCGCAGCCGCCGCGGCACGCTCGCGCGCCAGCAACCATTCCACCGTGGACAACATGCCTTCGAAACCACGGTCGGGGGTCACGTTCACCCGATACTTGCCGTTGATGATGATCGTGGGCGTGCCGTCAACGCCGGACTGCACGGCGAACTGCTTGGCGCGGTTGAGCTTGGCGGTGACGCCGAAGCTCTGCATGGTGTCGAGGAACTGCGCCTTGCTGACGCCCCAGCGCGCATACATCGTGGCGATTTCGTCCGGGGTGCCCTCGGTGATGTACTTGTCCACGAAGACGCCGTGGAACACATCGTCGTGGGTCCGCTCGCGTACCCCCAGGACCTCGGCGGCGAAGTAGGCACGCGCGAAATTGTCCCAGGTGCCGCCAAACACGCCCGGGACGTACTCCCAGCGGGCGTCGGCCGGCATGCGCTTGTGCCAGAGATTGACCTTGGGCTGGAACTCCGCGCAGTGGATGCAGCGGTAGCTGAAGACTTCGGCGATTTCCAGCTTTGGCGCCGTGGACCACAGCGGCACCGGGGCCTGCAGCACGAAGTAGTCGGTGCCCAGGCGCGGGTCGGTCGGGGACGCGGGGGCGGGCGGGACTTGCGGCGCCGGGGCGACGGTGGCTGGCGCGGCAGTCGCGACGCTCGCGCTCGGCGCGGGCGTCGATGCGCCTGCATCCGCAGCAGCCGGCGCAGCGCCGGCATCGGCCGCAGGCGCAGCCGCGGCCGCAGCCGCAGCCGCAGCCGCAGCCGCAGGTTCGACCGGCGCAGGCGCTGGCGCGTCGGGCGCCTTCGAGCAGGCAGTCAGGATGGCGAGCAGCAACGCGGGGGCCAGCAATCGGCGAAGCATGCGACAACTCCTCTCGGGTGGCGAGGCTGGGGCCACGATGGCCCCAGCCTGCTGAATCCTTGCCATGCAGCCGGCGCGGCGCGCCGGTCGGGCGGTCAGTTGGACTTGGCGGCGACGGCGGGCGCCGTGGCGGCGTGCAAGCCTTCGACATAGGTAGCCAGGCCCTGGATGTCCTCGTCGCTGAGGTTCTTGGCGACTTCGGTCATCACGTTGTTGGCGTCCTTGCCGGTACCGGAGACGCCGCCACCGCGGAAATACTGCAGGCGGGCGACGGTATAGCCGGCGTGCTGGCCGCCCAGCGCCGGGTAGGACGGGCCCGGATTGCCGCGACCGGTCGGACCGTGGCAGGCCAGGCAGGCCGGGACCTTGTCGGCCGCGCGGCCGCCGCGGAACAGGGCTTCGCCCACCTGGTAGAACTTCTTGTCGGCGTTCGGACCGGTCTTGATGACGGTGTCGTCCGCCACGCCCGCGCCCGCGTGCTGGGTGGCGAAATAGGCGCCGATGTCGCGCATGTCCTGCTCGCTCAGGGCCGCGGCCATGCCCGACATGATCGCGTTCTGGCGCTGGCCGCTGTGGAACAGGTGCAGCTGGCGCCAGATGTAGCGCTCATGCTGGCCAGCCAGGCGCGGGTACTGCGGATCGGTCGAATTGCCGTCCAGGCCATGGCAGGCGGCGCAGGCGCCGGCCTTGGCTTGTCCGGCCTTCGGGTCGCCGAAGGTCGCGGGCTTGGCATCCGCCAGCGCGGCGACCGGGGCGGTGACCGGCTCGGGCATCGCGGTGACCTGCGCGCCGCCGGCCATGGGGGCGGCCGTGGTGGCCGGCTGGCTGGCTGCCGGCGGCGAAGCCGTGGCCGTCGCGGCAGGGGCCTGCGCGGCGGGGGCCGGCGCGGTGGCCTGGCGGGCGGCTGCGGTGGTCAGCAGGACGACGGCGGCCACGCCGAGGATGCGCGAAAACTTCATGGACCGGCTCCGGGGAATTTGCTGCGGGCGCGGACGCGCCGGCACAGCGGGCGATTATCCCCGCGGCGGCCGGGACCGGTCAATGAAACGCGGCAGATGCCGGGCCTCGCGTACCATGCCGCGATGTCCATCACCCTCTCCACGGCGACCTACAAGCTGGCGGCCCACCTTCCGCGCCAGCTGCCGGCCGACACCGGCCGGGAGGTCGCCTTCGCCGGGCGCTCCAATGCCGGCAAGTCCAGCGCCCTGAACGCGATGTGCAACCAGCACCGCCTGGCCAAGACCTCCAAGACCCCCGGCCGCACCCAGCAGCTGGTCTATTTCGAGGTGCAGCCCGAACGCTACCTGGTGGACCTGCCCGGCTATGGCTACGCCAAGGTGCCGATGGACCTGAAAGCGCACTGGCAGGCCTTCATCAATGGCTGGCTGCAGGAGCGGCAGGCCCTGGTCGGCCTGGTGATCGTCATGGACATCCGCCACCCGCTGCGCGAGTTCGACCTGAAGATGCTCGACTACGCCCACGCGCGCGCGCTGCCGGCGCACTGCCTGCTGACCAAGGCCGACAAGCTCGGCCGCGGCGCCGCCGGCAATACTCTGCTCGCGGTGCGCAAGGAGCTGGGCGCCCGCGGCACGGTGCAGCTGTTCTCCAGCGAGACCAAGCAGGGGATCGACGAAGCCCGCGCTGTCGTCACGGGGTGGCTCCAGCTCTAGTTTCCCGTGGCGCGATTGTTTCGGCGAGGGCGCGGCTACCGGCATCCGCGCCCCACCCACCATCGCACTGCGCTGATCGGCGCCGCGTCCCCACCAACCGTCGCACTGCACGGCACTACACGGGGTCGCGCCCCGCCAATTGCCGCAGCCACTGAGCACGCATCGCTGCGTGCGCGTTTGCGTGTGAGTTGCGTTGTGGACGCGACGCAGGTTTCGGCTGATGCCGCTCGCGAAGTGCGGTCGCTCAGGTGCGATGGTGAAGTGGCCTGGGCGGCTCGGTGCAGGGGTCTTGGCGGGACAATCGGCGCCATGGACGGCGCCGATTAGACTACATGGACGTACTTGCGGCGTGTCCCGCCAAGACCCCTGCACC
>JANXUD010000048.1 GCA_025352045.1 Gammaproteobacteria bacterium
CCGCGATTTGCCGACGATCGCGGCTGAAGCCGCTTCCACGTCACCAGACGAGGTCGTCGGGAACCTGGTAGGCGGGGTCGGCGTAGGGATCGTCGCCCGCGGGCGCATCCGGATCGACGCGCAGCGCCACAGACGGCGCGAAGATCGCCTCGGCCGCATCCAGGGTGGCACGGTCCACCAGCAGGTAGCGGCCATCCTGCTGCAGCACGCCCAGGTCGCCTCGGTTCAGGGACTGCAACTGATCCGCGGTTACGTGGATGCGCTTGATCTTGCCGCCATAGGGAAAATGCCGTGCGATCTCGGCGGCGGCGTCGTTCAACACCTTGCCGGCGAGGAAGGTCGCCAGTGTCGCGCGCGCCTCGCGGCGCAGCCGTGCCTCCTCCTGCCTGGCCAGCTCGGCGGCGATGCGTTCCTGCTTTTCGGTCTGCGCGCGCAGGGCGTAGGCCTTGCCGAGGTCCATCTCTTCCCTGCGCGCGCGCGTCGTGGCCGGGTCGGGCTTGCCGCCCGGACGCGGAGCGTCGGGACGCGACCTGCCTGGAACTGCAGTGTCGGGACGCGCACCGCCTGGGCGCGCAGTGTCGGGACGACTGCGACGGTCTGCGCCCGGACGCGGCTTGCCGCCGTCGGGACGCGGCGACGCCGGGCGGTCCCGCTCGCCACGTGGACGTTCGGTGCGCGCATCGCGCGGCGGGCGCGCGTTCGGCGCCCGCTCGTTCGAAGGCTGCGCGTTGGCCGGCTTGTGCAGTGGCTTCTCGGGCGCGGGCACTGGCTTGTAGCCCAGGCCCAGCAGTTGGTCGCGCAGGGAATTGCTCATCGTGTTCGGAACGTCCTCGACACCGGGCGCGAAGCCCGGCTCAGTAATGCGGTGGCGGCGGCTCGTTCGCGGGATCGGAACCGGAATCGGAGGAATACAGCAGGCCGCGCAGGTTCTTCAGGTCCTCCAGCGCGCGCAGCAACAGCAGGCGATTGCCTTCGGCCTCGGCGCGCGCGGCGGCGAGCGCATCGCTCAATTCGGAGATGGCGTGTTCCTGGAAGGCGAAGCGCGATTCCAGCTCGGTGACGCGCCGGTCGAACTGGAACTCCAGGGTCTGGTCCTCGGCTTGCGGCATGCCTCAGCCTTTCGCGACCGAGCGCCCACGGCCAATGCCGTAGTAGGCAAGCCCCGCGGCCTCGACCGCGGCCGGGTCGTAGATGTTGCGGCCATCGAACAGCACCGGCTCCGCCAGCGCGGCGCGGATGCGGCTGAAATCGGGGCTCCAGAACGCCTTCCACTCGGTGACCACCACCAGTGCGTCGGCGCCTTCCAGCGCCGCAGCGGGCGACGCGACCAGCGCCAGGTCGCCGCGCGTCCCGAACACCCGCGCCGCTTCGTCCATCGCCTCGGGATCGTAGGCGCGCACGCGCGCACCCGCCGCCCAGAGCGACGCCAGCAGGTTGCGGCTGGACGCTTCGCGCATGTCGTCGGTGTTCGGCTTGAAGGCCAGGCCCCAGACCGCGATCGTGCGGCCAGACAGCTGTCCATCGAAGTGGCGCGACACCAGTTCGAACAGCTTGTCCTTCTGCCGGTCGTTCACCGCTTCCACCGCCGCCAGGATCTCGGCCGCATAGCCGTACTGGCGCGCGGTGCGCTCCAGCGCCTGCACATCCTTGGGGAAGCAGGAGCCGCCGTAGCCCGCGCCCGGATAGATGAAGCTGTAGCCGATCCGCGGATCCGAGCCGATGCCGTGGCGGACCATCTCGATGTCCGCGCCGACCCGCTCGGCGATATTGGCCATCTCGTTCATGAAACTGATCTTGGTGGCCAGCATGGCGTTGGCCGCGTACTTGGTCAGCTCGGCCGAGCGCACGTCCATCGCCACGATCCGCTCGTGGTTGCGATGGAAGGGTGCGTACAGGCGCTTCATCAGCTCCAGCGCCGGGGCGCTGTCGGTGCCGATGACGATCCGGTCGGGGCGCATGCAGTCCTTGACCGCATCGCCCTCCTTCAGGAATTCCGGGTTGGAAACGATTTCGAAGGCGATGTCCGCGCCGCGCGCCGACAACTCGGCGGCGATCGCCGCGCGCACCTTGTCCGCGGTGCCGACCGGCACCGTGGACTTGTTCACGACCACCGCAGGACGCGACAGGTGCTTGCCGATCGTCCGCGCCACCGCCAGCACGTACTGCAGGTCGGCGCTGCCATCCTCGTCCGGCGGCGTGCCGACCGCGATGAACAGGATCTCCGCGCGTTCGATCGCGGGCGCCGCGTCGGTGGTGAACTCGAGGCGGCCGGCCGCATGGTTGGCCAGCACCAGTTCCTCAAGCCCGGGCTCGTAGATCGGGACGACGCCGCGCTTGAGGCCTTCGACCTTGGCGACATCGATGTCCACGCACAGCACCTGGTTGCCGACCTCTGCCAAACAGGTGCCCGTGACCAGGCCCACGTAGCCGGTGCCGAAAACGGTAACGCGCATTGACTGCTCCCCGCGATGCGGGCGGCTCGCGCCGCCCGCCGCGATTACTTGACGATACCCAGCAACTCGACCTCGAACACGAGGGTGCGGTTCGGGCCGATCGGGTCCGGGCCACTCGGGCCGTAGGCGATCTTGCCGGGTATCCAGAAGCGGTACTTGCTGTTGACCGGCATCAGGCCGACGCCCTCGGTCCAGCCCGGGATGACCTGGTTGAGTACGAACTCGACCGGGCCGCCGTGCTTGGCGGAGGCGTCGAATTCCTTGCCGTCGAGCGTGGTGCCGACATAGTTCACGCGCACCTTGTCGGTGGCCGCAGGCGTCGGGCCCGAGCCCTGGCGGATCACCTGGTACTGCAGGCCGCTGGCTGTCGTGCGCACGCCCGGCTTGGTCTTGTTGATCGCCAGGAAGTCATCGCCTTCCTTCTGGTTGGCCACGCCAGCCTGGGCCGCCTTGGCCTGCATCTTGGCCTGCAGCTTCTGGCCGAACTCGGTGCGCAGCTGCTCGGCTTCGGCGGCGGTCAGCTTGGTCGGCTTGCCGGCGAACGCCGTCTGCATCGCCTGGCTCAGGGTCGCGATGTCGATATCGTCCTTCAGCGGCTCGAGCGACTTGGCGACATCCATGCCGATCATGTAACTGTCGCGCTGCTTCTCGCTCATGCCGGCCATCGCGGCGCTGGGCTTGGCGGCCGTGGTCGCGTCCGCGGCCTTGTCGCCGGGCTTGGCGGCGCCGGCGGCGGGCGCCTGCGCGGTGCAGGACATGCTGCAGGCGATCGCGGCCAGCAGGACCGAGGTACGGAATACCGATGTCATTCGTGTCGCTCCAATCTAGGCCGGCGGTCCGGCAAGACCCCTATTGTCGCGGCGCGGGGCGCGGCGCGGCAAGCAGCGACTCCAGTTTGGCCACCAGGCGGGGGTCGTCGGGCGGGGTCCGGCTGCCGTAACTGGCGACCACCCTGCCATCCCGATCGATCAGGTACTTGTGGAAATTCCAGGCCGGCCCCTCCCCCGTGGCCGCTTTCAGGCGCTGGTACAGCGGCGTGGCCTCCCGGCCGCGGACATGCACCTTCTCGAACATCGGGAACTTCACGCCGTAGGTGAGCGTGCAGAAATCGCGGATCTGCTTTTCGTTGCCCGGCTCCTGGCCCAGGAAATCATTCGACGGGAAGCCCAGCACCGCGAAGCCGCGCGGGCTGTATTTGGCATGCATGGCCTCCAGGGCCTCGTACTGCGGCGTAAAACCGCATTTGCTCGCGGTATTGACCACCAGCAGGACCTGGCCGGCATAGGCCTGGTCGAGTTTGACCTGCTCCTTGCCCGCCAACTGCCGGTAGCTCTGGCCGACCAAGGGGCGGTCCATCCCGGGCGCAGGGCCGCTGGCTTGCGCCAAGCCGGATGCCAGGAACAGCGTAATCAGCAATGTTTTCATTGGCTTGGGCTCCACGCCGGGGGCGTCCGGACGTCTATGCCATCAGATTGGTCGGTTTCGTGTGCAGAAGGTGTTGACATCGCCAATCCTAGTGTTATAGTTCGCTACAACACCATTCGGTTACCTCACCAACACGGGAGGCGTCATGTACTACAGGATCAAGAACACGCTGGCGGGACTCGCGGTGGCCACGGCCATCCTGGGCCTGAGCTGGTCGGTCGGCCGCCCGCCGGTCCAGGCCGCCGCCCATCAGGATTTCACTGCCGGTGCGATCGACGTCCCCGGCATCCAGGCCAGCGTCGACGTGCTCGACCCGGTGCGCAAGCGCAACCGCGGCATGCGCAGCCAGCTGTCGATGCCCTACTTCTCGTTTGCGCCGCTGCTGCCGCGCCGGGAGGGCTGAGATGAGCATCGCCTGGAGTGACAATGCGCCGATCTACCGCCAGCTCAAGGAACGCGTCGTCGGCATGATGCTCGACGGCGTCCTGAAGCCCGGCGATGCGCTGCCCTCGGTGCGCCAGATCGCCGCCGAATACCAGCTCAACCCGATTACCGTCTCCCGCGCCTACCAGGAGCTGGCGGACGAAGACTTGGTCGAAAAACGAAGGGGACTTGGCATGTACATGACCGACGGCGCCCGCGAAAAGCTGCTGGCCAGCGAACGCGAGCGTTTCCTGAAGGAAGAGTGGCCGGCGATGCTCGAGCGGATCACCCGCCTGGGCCTGGACGTCGAGAAGCTGCTGCGTTCCGCGCAGGGAGGTGCCGCATGAGCGCCGTCATTTCCGCCCGCGGGCTGAGCAAGCACTACGGCAAGCAGGTCGCGATCGACAACCTGAGCTTCGAGATCCCGGCCGGCCGGATCATCGGCTTGATCGGGCCCAATGGCTCGGGCAAGACCACCACGCTCAAGGCCGCGCTTGGCCTGATCCCTTTCGAGGGCGAGCTGCGCGTGCTCGGCCTGGATCCGCGCACCCAGCGGGACCAGCTGATGGAGCAGGTCTGCTTCATCGCCGACGTGGCGGTGCTGCCGCGCTGGATCCGCGTCTCCCAGGCGGTGGACTTCGTGGCCGGCGTGCATCCGCGCTTCGACCGCGCCAAGGCCGAGCGTTACCTGGCGCACACCAAGCTGCGGCCTTCGATGAAGGTCAAGGAAATGTCCAAGGGCATGATCGTGCA
>JANXUD010000088.1 GCA_025352045.1 Gammaproteobacteria bacterium
CAGATGGCCTTCCTGAAGCACCACCTGCCAAAACGGGCCCGCCTGCAGGCCTGAACGCCGCGTTTCGTTGACGGCACCCGGCCCGGCCCGCAAACTTTCAGGTCGCGGCCAGCACGGCCGCCCCGGGAGTCCGCGCAGCGATGGCCAGCACCACCTTGTGTTTCACCGGGTTCTCGCGCGAGGAAGCCGCGGAGGTGCAACGGCAGTTCGAGCAGGCCAACACGGACGGGCGCTTCGCGCTGGCGCCCGAGGCCGATGCCGACATCCTGGTCATCGACATGGACTCGATGTACGGCCACATGACCTGGCTGAAGGCGCGTGGTGGCGGCAAGAAGACCGTCGCGGTCACGTCGGGCGAGCGCGCCGAAACCGATTTCCTGCTGCGCCGGCCGCTCGGCGTCGACGGGCTGCGCGGCCTGCTCGGCGAGCTTGCCGCCGGTGCGGCGACGGCTGCGCCGGCTGCCACGCCAGCCGCTGCCTTCGTCCCGCCCGTCGCGATCGCGACACGCGCCGCTGCGACCGCTGCCATTGCGACGCCCGCTGTAGCGGCGCCCGCTGCGGCGATGGCCGCGCCTGACGCCGTTCCCCCGCCGGAAGCAGACGCGCCCGCGCACCACGCCTCCCAGGACTACATCGCCGCCTACACCACGGGGCAGATGGCAGCCATGCCGGCCAACCTCGTGCCGCACGAATCGCGCCTGTCCGATGTGCTCGCGCGCGGCCAGCTGGACCGGCCCGCGCGCCTGCAGCGCAGCGGCGCCCCTGCCCTCCTGCTGGATCCGGCCAGCCAGACGTGGGTCGGTTCCGCCACGCTCAAGCCCCTGCTGCCCCTGCTGTCGTTGCCAGTGACTGCCGCGGACTTCGTGCCGGTGGACGCCGCGGAATTCGAAGCCGCCAGGCTGGCCACGGGCGGCGCCCAGCCCTACCTGCGCCTGTTGTGGCTGTCCGGCCTGGATGCAGGCCGCGGCCAGTTGCTGGTGGGCTACAGCGCGGCGAAGAAATTCGTGCTGACCAAGTGGCCGCAGATCGAACGCGAATATCCCAAGCACTTCCGCCTTGCCACGGTGATGATGAAAGGCCCCGCCCTGGTGCGCGAACTCGTGGATGGCTCGGGCGTGGCCGAAGCGGACGTGGTCGACTTCATCAATGCCGGACTGGTGACGGGCGCGATCGTGGCCGAGGGCGCCGCCGCAGGGCCGCCTGACATCGAGCGCGCCGTTTCGCTGCTTGCCCGGCCGCGCGCGGGCTGAGCCGCCGATGGACGCCGCGCGCTACCCGCGCCTGTCGCGGATCGCCTTCCCCGCCGACCTGCGGGCCTTCCCGGAAGCCGAGCTGCCGGCGATCGCGGACGAACTGCGGGCCTACCTGGTCGAGACGGTGAGCCAGGTCGGCGGCCATTTCGGCGCGGGCCTTGGCGTGATCGAGCTGACCGTCGCCCTGCACTACCTCTACGACACGCCGGTGGATCGCCTGGTCTGGGATGTCGGCCACCAGTGCTATCCGCACAAGATCCTCACCGGCCGCCGCGACACGATCCACACGGTGAAGCGCAAGGGCGGCGTGGCGCCGTTCCCGCGCCGCGAGGAAAGCGACTACGACAGCTTCGGCGTCGGCCATTCGTCCACCTCCATCTCAGCCGCGCTGGGCATGGCGGTGGCGCTGCAGGCCAAGGGCGACCCGCGTCGCGTGGTGGCGGTGATCGGCGACGGCGCGATGACCGCGGGCATGGCCTTCGAGGCGCTCAACCATGCCGGCGGCATGGACCCGGAGCCGAACCTGCTGGTGATCCTCAACGACAACCGGATGTCCATCTCCGAAAACGTCGGCGGGCTGACCAAGATGCTCGGCCGCATGATGAGCAGCCAGGCGATGAACGCGGTGCGCGAAGGCGGCAAGAAGCTGCTCGGCGACAAGCGCAACAACCCGACCGCGCGCTTCGTGCGCCGCTGGGAGGAGCACTGGAAGGGCATGCTGGTGCCATCCACCCTGTTCGAGGAGATGGGCTTCCACTACAGCGGCCCGATCGACGGCCATGACATGCCGGCCCTGGTCAAGGCGCTGAAGGTGCAACAGGCGCTCAAGGGCCCGCAGCTGCTGCATGTCATCACCACCAAGGGCAAGGGTTACCAGCGCGCCGAGGGCGACCAGATCGAGTACCACGCGGTGTCGCCCTTCGATCCGGCGATCGGCATCGTCAAGAAGGACGGGCCGGCCAAGCCGACTTACACCCAGGTGTTCGGCGACTGGCTCTGCGACATGGCCGCCGCCGACGAACGCCTGCTCGGGATCACCCCGGCGATGCGCGAAGGCTCCGGCCTGGTGCGTTTCTCGAAGGAATTCCCGGCGCGCTATTTCGACACGGCCATCGCCGAGCAACATGCCGTGACGCTGGCGGCGGGCATGGCCTGCGAAGGCGCCAAGCCCGTCGTCGCCATCTACTCGAGCTTCCTGCAGCGCGCCTACGACCAGCTGATCCACGACGTCGCCCTGCAGGACCTGGACGTGCTGTTCGCGATCGACCGCGGCGGCGTGGTCGGCCCCGACGGGGCCACGCACGCGGGCAGCTTCGACCTGAGCTACCTGCGCTGCATCCCCAACATGCTGGTGATGGCGCCGGCCGACGAGAACGAATGCCGGCAGCTGCTCAGCACCGGCTTCCGGCATCCCGGCCCTGCCGCGGTGCGCTATCCGCGCGGCAGCGGCCCGGGCGTGCCAGTGCAGCCTTCGCTCGACGGCTTGCCGGTCGGCAAGGCGCAGTTGCGCCGGCGCGGCGCCGGCATCGCCCTGCTTGCGTTCGGCGCGATCGTGCCGGCGGCCGATGCCGTGGCGATGGAGCTGGGCCTGAGTTGCGCGAACATGCGCTTCGTCAAGCCCCTGGACCGCGACCTGGTCCTGGAGCTTGCGCGCAGCCACGATGGCCTGGTCACGCTCGAGGACAATGCGGTCATGGGCGGCGCTGGCAGTGCCGTGGCGGAATTGCTGCAGGCCGAAGGCGTCGACGTGCCGCTGTTGCAGCTGGGCCTGCCCGACGCGTGGCTCGAGCATGCCAGCCGCGAGGACCTGCTCGCGCAGGCCGGACTGGATGTCGCGGGGATCCGGGCTGCGGTGCTCGCGCGGTGGCCGCAGTTGGGCACACCGACGGTACGCGCGGCAATCTGAACCGATTCCTGTCTCGTTCCGCCTTTCGGCAGCCTGTTCAGCATTCCAGTCTTGTGGCTGACACGGACTTGGGTTCCAATCCCTTCCGAAGGTCAAGGATGACCGCCAGCCCCCGGAGCCGACATGCGTCTGCGACATGCGAGCTTATGCTGCTGCCTGGTCGGGCTTGCGCTGCCCGCCGCCAGCATGGCCTCGGAATCGATGTCCAGCGCACGTCCGCTGCGCTTGGCGCTCGAAGCCGACGCACTCCGGATCGAGCCCATTCGCGAGAGCGCGCGCAGCAACGCCAATGCCATGCCGCGTCGCGGACCAGCGCCCGCCAATTCGCCGGCAGGCGTGCGCCAGCAGGCGCTGCAGGGATTGCTGTCCCCGCCCGAACAGGCCGAGGCCATTTCGACCCGCGACCAGTCGCCCTTCCAGCTCCGCCGCCAGGGCAATGTCGGCAGCGAACTCGGCCGGAACATCGGCCGCGGCTACCGGACCATGTGTGACAACGTCTCGCGCAAGGTCTGGGACGATCCGAATGGAAAGCGGGTGAAGTTCGATGTCGCCGGCAAGCCCGGCGTGGCCTTCGAGATCCCGATCCGCTGATCGCGGTGCGGGCGCATCAGCAGCCCGGGCCGGTCCACTGCCCGCCGCTCACGCGGTCGCGGCCTTCGATGTCCTGCCAGGTTTCGATTGCCGCGAACGCGGCCGCGTGCAGCAAGCCACGCACCTGTGCCGCCTGCGTATTGCCGTGCTCCAGCAGCAGCCATCCGCGCGTGCGCAGGCAAGCAGGCGCGTCGGCGCAGATCGCCTTGATGGCGTCCAGGCCAAACGGTCCCGACACGAGGGCGTCGCGCGGCTCATGGCGCAGCGACGGCAAGTGCGGATCGTCGTCGGCCAGGTAGGGTGGATTCGACAGCACCAGGTCGAAGCGTTCGCCACGCACCGGCGCAAACCAGTCGCCATGCAGGAAGCGCAGGTCCAACCCCAGGCGCACCGCATTGCCGCGCGCCACCGCCAGCGCGGCGCCGGATGCATCGGTGGCGGTGACGCGCGCGTCCGGCCGCTCGCTGCGGATTGCCAGCGCGATCGCCCCGCTGCCGGTGCCCAGGTCGAGCACATCCGCGGCCATTGCCCGCGGCAGGCGCGCCAGTGCCAGTTCGACCAGGCGCTCGGTGTCCGGGCGCGGCACCAGGGTCGATGGGCCGAGGTCGAGGCTGAGCGACCAGAAGTCCTGGCGGCCGAGGATCAGGGCGACCGGCTCGCCATCGCGGCGACGCGCGACCATCGCCTCGAATCGCAGGCGCTGTCCGGCGCCCACCTCCGCATCGTCGTGGGCGACCAGCCAGGCCCGGCTCGCGCCCAGAGCCTCGCCGAGCAGCAGCGCGGCGTCCGCCCGCGCGGACTCGCCGGCAATCGCCCGGGCTGCCTGCTCCAGCAGTTCGCGCACCGTGGCCGGCGCCATGTCCCGCTCCGCGTAGTCCCTGGCCGCGATGATAGCCGCCGGCGCGCCGCTCAGGCCGTCGCCTGCTCCAGCACCACGGCGGCCGCGTGCACGGTCGCGGCGATGCGCACCGCGCTCTGCACGCCCTGCGCGCTGATCCCGTGCTGGCGCAGCACCTTCTCGTGCGAGTCCACGCAGGCGCCACAGCCATTGATGGACGAGACCGCCAGCGCGGCCAGCTCGAAGCTCGCCTTGTCCAGGCCCGGCGCGTGCATCACGTTCATGCGCAGGCCGGCGCGCATCGTTGCGTACTCCTGGTTCGATGCCAGGTGGGTGAACCGGTAATACACGTTGGTCATGCCCATGATCGCCGCGGCGGCGCGGGCGCCGTCGCGTTCGGCGGGCTCGAGCCGCTCGGCCGCGAACGCATCGAGCGCCCTGGTCAGCGGCAGGTGCCGCGAGGCGACCGCCGATGCCAGCGCGATGGCGCGGATCTGCCGCTCGTCCAGGCCCGGCGCGCCATGCACGGTCAGCACGCTCTCCAGGTTCAGGCGAAGGTCCTTGGCATAGCCAGGCAGGGCCGACTTGATTTCGGTCAGTGGCATGTGCAGCTCCGTTGGAATCGGCAAGCCGGAAAAAGAAACGGCCGCCGCGCTTGGCGGCGGCCGCGATGCATTGGCCTCAGGCGGCCTTCAGCGTTTCCTCGCCCTGGCTCCAGTTGCAGGGGCAGAGCTCGTCGGTCTGCAGTGCATCGAGCACGCGCAGGACCTCGGCCGGATTGCGGCCGACCGACAGGTCGGTGACATAGACGAACCGGATGATGCCCTGCGGATCGACCAGGAAGGTCGCGCGCTGGGCCACGCCCTCGTTCTTGTCCAGGATGCCCAGCGCGTTGGAAAGTTCGCGCTTCACGTCGGCAAGCATCGGGAATGGCAGGCGGTTGAGGTCCTGGTGGTGCGTGCGCCAGGCGTGGTGGACGAACTCCGAATCCACGCTGCCGGTGAGGATCTGGCAATCGCGGTCCTGGAACTGCGAGTTCACCTGGGCGAAGCCGGAGATCTCGGTCGGGCAGACGAAGGTGAAATCCTTCGGGTAGAAGAACACGCATAGCCATTTTCTGGCGTAGGTGTCATTGCTGATGTCGGTGAAGGCGGTCGCGAGGTCGTTCGAGACGGTGGCCTTGAGCTTGAACTGGGGGAACTTTTCGCCAACGGACAACACGTGGTGGGGCTCCTTGGGGTTGGGGTACGGGGACGGATCCTGTCCTTGCACGCATTGTCCCTGCCGCGACTCGATACGTAAAGGCAATTGTAATTACCAAGACGATAGGTTTAAGCTATCCACAATGAACCTGCGCGACCTTCGCTACCTGGTCAGCCTGGCCGACCTGCGGCACTTCGGCCGGGCGGCCGACGCCTGCCATGTCAGCCAGCCGACCCTGTCCACCCAGGTGCGCAAGCTGGAAGACGAGTTGGGCGTCACCCTGGTCGAACGTGCGCCGCGCCAGGTGATGTTCACGCCCGTGGGCCTCGAGATCGTCGAACGAGCGCGGCGCCTGCTGGCGGACGTCGAGCAACTGCGCGAGGCCGCGCGCCGCACGACCGATCCGGAAGCCGGCTCCCTGCGGCTGGGCATGTTCCCCACGCTGGGCCCCTATCTGCTGCCCCACGTGGTGCCGAACCTGCGCGCGCGTTTCCCGCGGCTCGAATTGTTGCTGGTCGAGGAAAAGACCGAAGCCCTGCTCGGCATGCTCCGCGACGGCCGGCTCGACGCCGCCGTGCTGGCCCTGCCCCTGCACGAGGACTGGCTGGAGTGCGAGCCACTGTTCGAAGAACCGTTCCTGCTCGCAGTGCCCGCGGGACATCCGCTGGCCGGCAAGCACGACCTCACGCTGTCGCAGTTGTCCGACCAGCACCTGCTCCTGCTCGAGGACGGCCATTGCCTGCGCGACCAGGCACTCGAGGTCTGTGCGCTGGCGGGCGCGGGTGAAAAGGAAGGCTTCCGCGCGACCAGCCTGGAGACCCTGCGCCAGATGGTGTCGGCGGGCGTGGGCCTCACTCTGCTGCCGATGCTGGCGGTGAAACCGCCCGTCCCGCCTTCGGACAGCCTGCGCCTGGTGGTCTTCCGCGATCCGCCGCCGACCCGGCGCCTGGCCATGGTCTGGCGCCGCAGTTCGGCCCGCAGCGGCTTCCTGCGCGACCTCGCCGACGTGCTGCGCGACCTGCCGCCCGGCCTGTTGCGGCACACTGCGTCCTGACATGCCGCGCTGGCTGTGGGCCCTGCTGTTCGTCCTGACCGCCACCCTGGTACTGGCGGGGCATCACGGCGGCTCCGCGCCCATCACCTCCATGGCGGCTGGCGGCGTTTCCTGCCCGATGCCGCCGGCGTTCGCCGACCCGGCCCAGCCACTGCAATCAGAGGTCGGCACGGCGCTCACGCCATTCCGCCTCGGCAGCGCGCGCATCTCGCCCCTTGCCGGCATCAGCCTGCAGGCCCGGGTGCTGCATCGCGAGGACTACAGCTTCGGCACCGAGTCCCGGTACTCCCCCACCGACCTCGCCCTGGGCTGGGGGCCGATGGCTGCGCCCGGCATGGCGGACCGGCTGCAGGTGGACCAGGACAATCGCTGGTACCACTACCGCTGGGGTCGCGAGGGCCCGCCGATTCCCGCCGACGCCATCCTCCGCGACAGTAGCAACATGCACATGGTGCCGGCCGACGACAGCGTGGCCCGCGCATTGTCCGCCGTGCGCGCGGGGCAACAGGTTCGCCTCGATGGCTGGCTGGTCCGCATCGACCAGGACGACGGCTGGCACTGGGTCAGTTCCCTGTCCCGCGAGGACTCGGGCTCGGGGGCCTGCGAGCTGGTGCTGGTCTGCGCCATCCGTCCCCTGTAGCGCCGCGCTTCGCCGCGGAAAATCTACGGCTTGGCGGGTTCGGCGTCGGCCGCGGCCTGCCAGTCGCGGAACGCTGGCAGCGCGAAGATCGTGTCCATGTAGGCGCGCGAAACGGCATCGACGGGCACGCCGTAGCCGCGGAAGCGCACGCAGACCGGCGCGTACATCGCATCGACAATGCCGAATCCGCCGCAGAGGAAGCCTCGCGCGTCGCCGAAGCGTGCGCGCAGGTCGGACCACAAGCCCTGGATGCGCGCGATATCGGCGGCAGCCTCGCCATCCCAGTGTGGGGCCGCGGGCAGGCGACGGCAGTCGAAGGGCAACTGCCTGCGCATCGCGGCGAAGCCCGAGTGCATCTCTGCCGCGGCGCTGCGCGCTGCCGCGCGGGCGCGCGGTTCCGCGGGCCAGCCGGCGCCGTCGAGCCAGCGCTCGTTGGCGATTTCGCAGATGGCCAGGGAGTCCCAGATGCGCTCGCCGTCCACGTGCAGGGCCGGCACGCGCCGGGTCGGCGAGTAGTCGCCGATGCAGCGTTCGAACTCGGGCGTGTCCAGGGGCAGCACCAGTTCGTCGAACGCCAAGCCGAAATGGCGCAACAACAACCAGGGTCGCAGCGACCAGGAGGATTTGTAATGGTCGCCAATGATCAGTGTGCGCATGCCGGGGCTCCGTCGATCAGGGATTGACGCTGGCGATCGCCTGCACCTGGTTGCCGCCGTACTGCTGCGCCTTGCCCTGGGCGCGCGCCGCGCGGTCGAGCAGTGGGCCGGTCAGGCGTTCGCTGGAATGCATTTGCGACACCCCGATGCTGATGCCCAGGTTCTTGTCCTCGCTGACCGGCAGAGCCAGCTTGCGCACTGCCGCGCACAGCCGTTCGCCCAGGGCGCGGGCGTCACCCATCGGGCGGCCGGGCAGCAGCACGAGGAAACCGTCGGGGGCGATGCGGCCCAGGCTCTCGCCGTATTCGCATTCGTCGCGCACCAGGTCGGCGACGATGCGGATCGCCTCGGCACCGAGTTCGGGCGGCAGCGCATCGTGGCCGTCGATCGCAAGGCGCATGACCGACAAGGGCCGGCGCTTCTGCGTCGCCAGCGCATGTGCGCGCTGCAGCAGCGCGTCCAGCATCCCGGCGCGGTAGGCGCCGGACTCGCCGTCGATCTCGCGCGTGCGCCGGCGCTGCATCGCCTCGGCCGCCTCGTCGCCCGCGGTGGTGGCCAGCGCGGCGAACTCGGTGCACATGGCAAGCTCGTCCTCGCTGTAACTCACCTGCGGGCTGCGCTCGATCAGCAGCAATCCCCAGCCCGGCCGTTCGATCGGCAGCGGGATCACCGCCAGCAGCACCTGCTGCAGCGGGCCCTCGGGCCCGGTGAAGTCCACGCCGATCTGCTGCGGGCCCATGGAGCGGCTCAGGTTCTTGAGCAGCGAGCCGCGCTGCGCCAGCAGCATCTGGAAGCGCGCCTCGGCGGTCTTGGGCTCGGACAGCAACAGGTCTTCGTTGTGGTAGTTCATGGCGATGACCGCGGCGCCGGTTTGCGGCAACACCGACTTCAGCCCGCCCATCAGTCGGCGGTAGGCAATCCATTCCATGTCGCCATCGGCGCCGCTCTCGATGCCCGACTGCAGGCTGCTGATCATCCAGTCGCGGGCATGGGCGATCTTCTGCTCCGCGCTCAGTTCGACCTGGCTGACTTCGCGCTGTTGCGCCCGGCGCAACCACCATTGCCGGCCCCAGGGCAGCAGCAGGTAGTTGGCCAGCTGCAGGGCAAGCACGAACTGGTAGCCGCGCCGCGCCCACAGGCTGTCTGGCAGTACCTGCTGCATCGCCAACCACAGCGCTGCGAGCGCGCCAGCCAGGACGAACCACAGCAGGGTCGCGACCCAGCGCCACTGCCGGTTGTCGAACATCAGTGCGCCGGCGCAGGCCAGGGAGGTCAGTCCCAGCGTGCCGAAGGCGCCCAGTTGCACGGCGCCCAGCCAGCGCACCGGCAGCAGCAACACAACCAGCCCGACGGCAAGCAAGGCAAATCCGCTGCGATCCAGCGCCAGCGCCACTTCCGGATAGTTCTTCCCAAGGCCGGCGTACTGCTGGGTCGCCCAGAGCAGGGTCGCGCAGGCGATGACCCAGGCCGCCGGCGCGAGCATGGTCAGGTCGGCCAGTTCCAGCGCGCCCAGGCGCAATTGCAGGTGCTGGTTGGCGACGAGGCTGGCGCCCAGGCAGGCGACGCTGGCAGCCGCGACGCGCAGGGTGCGCTCGCCGGCGAAGCCACGACGCAGCACGGCGGCCAGGCCGACCAGGAAGAAGGCCACGTAAAGCATGTCGAAGGCCTGGCTGGCCTCGGCCACGGCCGCCTGCGCGTCGTCGGCCTCCAGCAGCTGCGGCTGCAGGTCCAGCCAGCCCTGGCCGGTCGCCTGCAGGTAGAACGTCTGCTGCCCGGTGCCGTCGACGCGCAGCGCGAAGCGATCGGGCCAGCGCGAATCCGGCGCGATGCCGGCACCGGCCTGGCCCAGCAACCGGGCGGGTGGACCGGCGTCGAACATGCGCAACGACGCCAGTCCCTGCCGCGGCAGGACCAGAACGCGCGCCTTGCCGTCATCGGGCAGGTCCAGGCGCAGGCGCAGCCACAGCGCCTGCGCAGGATCGGCCTGGACGACCTGGCCGCGGGAAAGGATCGGGTTGAATCCGACGCGCGCCCGGCCATCGACGATGTCGTCCAGCGCCGTCCCTGCGTCCGCGCTTGCGATCGCCAGGCGGAGCGACGGCTGGTCGTCCGCGGCGAGCGCCGGGCGGGCAAGCACCATGCAGGCGAGCACCAGGCAGGCGAACAGCACGCAGGCGAGCGCGGGCGCGGCGCCGTTCGACGGCAACCATGCAAACCGGCGCTCCGGGCGGGGGGATGTCCGGATCCTGGGTGTCACCATCGGCTCCTCTGGCTGGACGCCAGTGTGCCGGAAACGAGGGGCGGCGCGCCACGCGCGATCGTCGCGGGCGGGATCGACGGCCGGCGCGCGGCCAGCCTCGGTTAAACTGCGCGTTCGCCCTCGCCCGATGTCCCCATGAACGAAGCCGTCGCCACCACCGCATCCGTCCCGGATAAGCAGGATTTCATCCGCCAGATCGTGCGCGATGACCTGGCGAGCGGGAAGCATGCGGTCGTGCGCACGCGCTTCCCGCCCGAGCCCAATGGCTACCTGCACATCGGCCACGCCAAGAGCATCTGCCTGAATTTCGGCGTGGCGGGGGAGAACGGCGGCCTGTGCAACCTGCGCTTCGACGACACCAACCCGGCGAAGGAGGACCTGGAATACGTCGAGGCCATCAAGGACGACGTGCACTGGCTGGGCTTCGAATACGCCGAACTGCGCCATGCCTCGGATTACTTCGAGGTGTTCTACCGCAGCGCGCTGAAGCTGATCGGCGACGGCAAGGCCTACGTCTGCGACCTCAGCGCCGACGAAGTCCGCCAGTACCGCGGCACGCTGACCGAGCCCGGCCGCAATTCGCCCTGGCGCGACCGCAGCGTCGCCGAGAACCTCGACCTGTTCCAGCGCATGCGCGCCGGCGAGTTCCCGGACGGCGCGCGCACCCTGCGCGCCAGGATCGACATGGCCAGCGGCAACATCAACCTGCGCGACCCGGCGATCTACCGCATCCGCCATGTCAGCCACCAGAACACCGGCAACGCGTGGCCGATCTATCCAATGTACGACTACGCGCATTGCATCAGCGACGCGGTCGAGGGCATCACCCATTCGCTGTGCACGCTGGAGTTCGAGGACCACCGGCCGCTGTACGACTGGTGCATCGACCACATCGACCTGGCGGCGCACCGCGAGCTGTGGCAGCCGCTACTGGGCGCGGGGCTGGATACGCCGGTCTCCAGGCCACGGCAGATCGAGTTCTCGCGGCTCAACATCAGCTATACGGTGATGAGCAAGCGCAAGCTGATGGCCCTGGTGCAGGACGGCCTGGTCTCGGGCTGGGACGATCCGCGCATGCCGACCCTGCAGGGCCTGCGCCGCCGCGGCTATACGCCGGGTGCGCTGCGCCTGCTGGCGGACCGCGTCGGCATCTCCAAGCAGAACTCGATGACCGATTTTGCCGTGCTCGAGGGCTGCATCCGGGAGGACCTGGACAGCCGCGCGCCGCGGCGCATGGGCGTCGTGGACCCGGTCAGGCTGGTGATCGACAACCTCGACCCGGCGCTGGCGGAGACCCTGGTGTTCGCCAACCATCCCAAGGACCCGTCGCTGGGAACGCGTGCGGTGCACTTCTCGCCCGAGTTGTGGATCGAGCGCGAGGATTTCATGGAGGTGCCGGTGAAGGGTTTCCATCGCCTGGTCCCCGGCGGCGAAGTGCGCCTGCGCGGCGTCGGCATCGTGAAGTGCGAGCGCGTGGACAAGGACGGCGAGCGCATCATCGCCCTGCACTGCACGCTGGACCCGGCCACGCGCGCGGGACTGCCGGGCGCGGACCGCAAGGTGAAAGGCACGATCCACTGGGTTTGCGCGCGCCACGCCGTGCCGGCGGAGCTGCGCCTGTACGACCGCCTGTTCATGGTGCCCGACCCGGACGACGAAGACGGCGGCAAGACATATCGCGACCACCTCAATCCCGAATCCGTGCGGGTCGTGCGCGGCTACGTCGAGCCCGCCGCCGCCGCGGCCGCGCCGGAAGACCGCTGCCAGTTCGAGCGGCTGGGCTACTTCGTCGCCGACCGCCGCGACCACGCGCCGACGGCGCCCGTGTTCAACCGTACCGTCGGCCTGCGCGACAGCTGGGCCCGCGGCGCGCCGGCCTGAGGCGGCAGGGAGCAGGCATGCCCAGGCAAATCGCCATTGCCAGCGGCGGCCGCCATCGCTGGTTGCGCATCGCGTGGCATGCCTGCGTGTTGACCGCCACCCTGGTCGCGGTCGCTGCTTGCGCGCGTGGGACCGAGGTCGATGCGGCACCCGCGCCGCGTGCCGCCGGATCGACGCAGGCGCCTGCACCGCCGCCCACGCCGACGCTGCCCGCACACCCCACGCCCGCGCTCGACGCGGCAGGCGGGCCGCGGGCCCCGCAGGCGCCGGTAATCGACGAATCCGCGCCAACCCCGCCCCGGCTGGGCGGCATCGCGCTAGCAGATGCCACCGCGGCCGCGGGGCCGATGGGCACGGCGCGGCCAGCCATCGCGCTGGCCACGCCGGTGCCGGTCACCGGCGGCAAGCTCGACGACCGCTGCGCCAGCGACGCGGACTGCGCGATCAAGGACGTCGGCAGTTGCTGCGGCTACCGGCCACAATGCCTCAACCACGACAGTCCCACCGACGCCGTCGCAGTGAAGGCGCGCTGCGCGAGCGAGGGCCGGGTCGGCATCTGCGGCTTTCCCGCGGTCGCCGGCTGCCAGTGCGTGCAGGGTCACTGCGCCGCCACATTGCAGACAGACGAAGGCAAGGTGCAGTGACGCTGCTCGCCCAACTGCACCTGCACCTGCCGCCGTGGATCCACGATGAAGTGGACGCGCAGCGCGACTACCGCAGTCCCGCCGACAAGATCGCGCTGGCGATCGACCTGTCCCGGCGCAACATCCGCCACGGCAGCGGCGGGCCATTCGGCGCCGCCGTGTTCGATCCCGCGCATCGCCTGGTCGGCGTCGGCGTCAACCGCGTGGTGCCGACCGCCTGCTCGCTGGCGCACGCCGAGATGATGGCCTTCGCCACCAGCCAACAGCGCACGCAACGCTACCGACTCAACGAGGCGGGCGGACGCTGGACCCTGGCGACCTCATCCCAGCCCTGCGCCATGTGCTACGGCGCGCTGTTCTGGGCCGGCATCGACGACTTGCTCATTGGCGCGCGCGCGTCGGACGTGCAGTCCCTGGCCGCCTTCGACGAAGGCCCGCTGCCCACCGACTGGCAGGGCGAACTGCAGGCGCGCGGCATCGCCGTGCAGGCCGACCTGGCCCGCGAATCGGCCTGCGATGTATTGCGCGCTTACGGCAGTGGCGGCCATGTCTACTGAACCGCCGGCAGGCGACGCAGCGGCCGCCGGCCATGCCGACGGCCTGCTTGCCTACTGCCGCGCGGGCTTCGAACCGGAGCTGGCGGCCGAACTGGTCGAGCGCGCGGCGCACGACGGCATCGGCGCCTGGGCGCGCACGCAACGCAACGCCGGCTACGTGGAAGTGTTCGGCGCCGATGCCGCCAGCCTGTCGCGGGCGCTGCCCTTCGACGCGCTGGTGTTCGCCCGGCAGAAGCTGCGCCTGCTGGCCGACCTGGGCAGCCTCGATCCGCGCGACCGCATCACACCAGTAATGGACGCGCTGGGCGGACGCGGTCGCCACGGCGACCTGTGGGTCGAGCATCCCGACAGCGACGAGGGCAAGCAGCTCGCCGGCCTCGCGCGCGCCTTCGGCAATGCGCTGCGTCCGGCGCTGCGCAAGCGCGGCCTGCTGACCGAGCGCGAGGACCCGCGCCTGCCGCGCCTGCATGTCTTCCTGCTGGCCGGCGACCACCTGCTGCTGGCGGCGGGCGACCACGGCGACAGTTCGCCCTGGCCGCTGGGCGTGCCGCGCTTGCGCCAGTTGTCCGAGGCCCCGAGCCGCTCCGCGCTCAAGCTCGAGGAAGCGATGTTGTCGTTGATGACCGCCGACGAGCGCACGCGGCTGGTGCAGCCGGGCATGCGCGCCACCGACCTCGGCGCGGCGCCCGGTGGATGGAGCTGGGTACTGGCGCGGCTGCACATGCGCGTGGTCGCGGTGGACAACGGGCCGATGGCCGAGTCGGCGATGGCTACCGGCCTGGTCGAACACCAGCGCGCCGACGGCTTCACCTGGAAGCCGGTGAAGGCGCAAGACTGGCTGGTCTGCGACATGGTCGAAGCGCCGCGCAAGGTCGCGGCCCGGATGTCGGACTGGTTCCGGTTCGGCTGGTGCAAGCACGCGATCTTCAACCTGAAGCTGCCGATGAAAAAGCGCTGGGAGGAATCCCGCGATTGCCTGGCCCAGTTCGCCGCCGATGCGGGCCGCCCGCTGCACGTGCGTGCGCGCCAGCTGTACCACGACCGCGAGGAGATCACCGTGTTCGCCACCGATCCGGCCGCCAAGCCGCGGGACCTCTGACCATGGACCGCCCTGCCCGCAGGTCCACCGAACGCTTGCAGCGCGCCGCGGTCGCCGCGCGACTGTCTGCAGCGCCGCTGGGCCTGGCCTTGCTTTCGCTGGTGCTGCTCGCCAGCCCCGCTCCCGCCGGAGCCCAGTCCGGCGGCGACTACTTCTCCGTGGTCGACACCGACCACGACGGCCGCATCTCGCTCGACGAATACCTGGAACGGTTCAGCTGGGCCTTCCACCAGATGGATGCGAACCGCGACGGCGTGCTCGATCCCGGAGAGCAACTGGTGGCGGGCAGCGCGCGCATCACGCTGGCCGAACACCATGCCCGGCTGGCCGCGCAGTTCCGCAAGCAGGACGGCAACCACGACGGCAGCCTCAGCCGCCGCGAGTTCCTCGCCCCGCCCGCCCGCTAGAGGCCAGCGGCGCGGCGCCAGAGCATGCGCGTGAGCGGTGGCAGCGCGCCGGCGATGCCGAGCAGCGGCCCGCGCAACAGGCCCGGCAGCGGCGCCTGCGAGCTGTACAAGTCGTGGATGGCCTCGAAGGCGTGGGTCGCGACCGAATTCTCGCTCTCGCGCGTCCGCGCCCAGCGCGCCAGGCGCATGGGCGACAGCGGCTCGCGACCAGAGGCGAGCGACGCAGACGCAGACGCCGCCAATGCGGCGACATCGCGCAGCCCAAGGTTCACGCCCTGCCCCGCCAGCGGATGCACCACGTGCGCGGCGTCGCCGACCAGGGCGATGCGCCCGTGCAGCATGCCGCGCGCGAGCTTGCGCCGCAGCGGGAAGGCGACACGCGGCGAATCCAGCGTGCACCCGCCCAGCCGGCGATCGAGCGCGCGCGACAGTTCCGCGCCGAAGTCGGCCTCGCTGGTCGCCAGCAGCCGTTGCGCCTCGGCCTCGGGCAGGGACCAGACGATCGAGCTGCGCCCGTCCACGCAGGGCAGGAAGGCGATCGGGCCGTCGGCCAGGAAACGCTGCCAGCAGGCCGCTTCGTGCGGACGCCCGGTGCGCACATAGGCCACCAGCCCGCGCTGGCCGTAGTCACGTTCATCCGATTCGAGGCCGGCAAGCGCGGCCACGCGCGAGGCGGCGCCATCCGCGCCGACCAGCAGCCGCGCGCGCAGCGACTGGCCGTCGTCGAGTACCAGGGTCACGCCGTCATCGTCCTGCTGCAGCAGCTCGGCGCGGGCGGGGAATATCCGGCGTACGGCAGGCTCCTGCGCCAGCGCGGCCCAGAGCCGGTCCACCAGCAGGCCGTGCTCGACGATATGGCCCAGCCAGGGCCGGCCCAGGCGATCGGCGTCGAAGTCCAGGCTGCCGCCGCCGGTCGCATCCCAGACATGCATCGCGCGATACGGCAGTGCGCGTGCGCTGGCGATGGACTGCCAGGCGCCCAGTTGGTCGAGCAATGCGCTGGCGTCCGGAGCCACCGCGTAGACGCGCAGGTCGGGCGAAGCCGCGTCCCAGGCCGGCGGTGGCACGGTTTCGACGATCGCCACGCGGAGGCCGGCACGCGCCAGCGCCAGTGCCGCGCAGGCACCGACCACGCCGGCCCCGACGATGGCCACGTCGAGCACGCGCGCGCCCCCGGTGCGTGTTCCGTCGCGCGTCGCCGCGCTCACGGCGTGCGCGCCAGGCGCGGGACGCGGCCGCGGAAACCCATCGCGCCCGAGGCCAGCGGCGCCGACAAGCCGGGCACGTAGGCGAGTGCGAGCAGGCCGGCGGAACGCAGCAGGCGAGCGGCGAGCCCCGGCGTCGCGGTCAGGCCCGCCAGCCCATCGCTGAAGGCCAGGGTGCGCGTGCGGTCCTCGCGGCGCGTTTCCACGTAGGCAGCGAGCAGGTCCGCGCGACCGGGATCGCCGGCATCCACCAGTTCCGCCAGGCTCAACGCATCGCGCAGCCCGAGGTTAAAGCCCTGCGCGCCCACGGGATGGATGGTCTGCGCGGCATTGCCGACCAGCACGGCGCGCGGCGCCTGCAGCGCGGTCGCGACCACGCGGCGGATCGGGTAGATGCTGCGAGATCCCACCCGGGTGATGCGGCCGGCGCGCCAGCCGAAACGCTGCTGGAAGGCGGCGGCGTACTGCGCGTCGTCGAAGGCCTGCCAGCGTGCCGCCTCGGCGGTTGGCACTGCGCAGATCGCGCCGTAGTGCGCGCCCATCGGCAGCAGCGCGATCGGGCCGTCGTCGGTGAATCGTTCGTAGGCGGTGCCGTCGGCGGCGCGATCGGTCGCCAGGCTGCACACCATCAGGGTCTGGCCGTAGTCGATCTCGTCCACGCCGATGCCCAGCGCGGCGCGCGCCTGCGAACGCGTCCCGTCGGCGGCAACCAGCAGGCGGGCCGATACCGTCCGGCGCGCGTCGCCCTGCGTCAGTTCCACGGTGACGGCGTCGGGGTCGCTGCGCAGGCTGGCGGACGACCACGGCCGCAGGACCGTGGTGTCCTTCAGCGCGGACAGGCGCCGCTCGAGCGCGGCGCCCAGGCCATCGGCCTGGACGACCGCACCGAAATCGCTGCGGCCGCTGTCCTCGCAGCGCAGCCGCACCGTGCCAAAATCGCCGGCGCGCGAGACATGGATGCGACGGATCGGACTGGGCGCGGGCTCGGCGTGCTCGAGCACGCCGAGCGTGGTCAGCGCCTGCACGCTGGCCGCCGCCAGGGCCAGCTTGCGCGCGTCGAACCCGGGTGGCGGCAGGTTGGGCGCCGCGGCCTCGACCAGGGCCACGCGCAGGCCGCGGCCCTCGAGCGCGCAGGCCAGGCTGGTGCCAACCAGGCCAGCGCCCAGCACAAGGATGTCGAAATCAGGATTCACGGCTGCTTGGGACCGCCCGGGGACGCGTTGCGGTATCCTAGCGAGCCGATCGCCGGCCGGCCATGGCCGCGTCGCATCCACCCCATCCCATCGAGGCTCCGCACAGCCGCCATGCACGACAAGCCCGCTTTCCTGCCCGCCTCCGGACCGCTCCTGCTGGTCGGCATGATCCTGCTCGCCGCGCTGTCGCGCCTGCTGCCGCATCCGCCCAATTTCTCGCCGGTCGAGGCAATCGCGCTGTTCGGCGGCGCGCACTTCGCGCGCAAGTCCAGCGCGCTTTGGATCCCGCTGGCGGCGATGTTCCTGTCCGATATCGCGCTCGGCCTGCTGAACGGCGGTATCTACGCCGACTACTTCCTGGGCGCCGGGTTCTGGCTGGTGTACCTGTGCATCGCGCTGTCCACTGTGCTCGGCTTCGCCCTGCGCGGCCGCGCCAGCGCCTGGCGCATCGGCGGCTATTCCCTGGTCGGCTCGCTGCTGTTCTTCCTGGTCACCAACCTTGGTGTCTGGGCGGGTTCGGGCATGTACCCGCGCAGCGGCGCGGGCCTGGTGGCCGCCTACACGGCAGGCCTGCCCTTCTTCCAGAACACCGTCGCCGGCACCCTGTTCTACGGGGCCGTGCTGTTCGGCAGCTTCGCCTGGCTGCGCCGCCGCAACCCGGCGCTGGCCCTGCAGACGGCCTGAGCCGGGACCGGGGCGCGCCGCATGGGTAATCGCCTGTCCAAGATCTACACCCGCACCGGCGACGACGGCAGCACCGGCCTCGGCGACGGCACGCGCGTGTCCAAGGATTCGGCGCGCGTGGCCGCCTATGGCACGGTGGACGAGGCCAACTCCGCCATCGGCCTGGTGCTGGCCTGCGAAGTGCCCGCAGCGATGCGCGAAGTCCTGGTCGCCGTGCAGCACCAGTTGTTCGACCTCGGCGGCGAGTTGTGCATCCCCGGCCATGCCGCAATCGCCGATGCCGACGTGAACCGGCTGGAACAGTTGCTGGACGGCTTCAATGCCGACCTGCCGCCGCTGAAGGATTTCATCCTGCCCGGTGGCGGCCTGGCCGCGGCCCACTGCCACCTGGCCCGCACCATCTGCCGGCGCGCCGAGCGCGAGGTGGTGACGCTTTCGCACCACGACGCCGTGCGGCCGGAAGCCATCCGCTACCTGAACCGACTCTCGGATCTCCTGTTCGTCCTGGCCCGCGTCCTTGCGCGGGGCTCCGGACACGGCGAGGTGCTCTGGAACCACTCGCGCCGCAACGCCTGAGATGCGCGTCTACACGCATCCATCCTGCCTGCGCCACGACCCCGGCGCCGGCCACCCGGAGTGTCCGCAGCGCCTGGCCGTCGTCATCGATGCCGTGCGCGCGGCCTTCCCGCGCAGCGACTGGATCGACTCGCCGGCGGCCACGCGCGAGCAACTCGCGCGCGTGCACGCGACGGCGATGATCGAACGCGTGCTCGAACCCGGGCATGCCTTCCCGCGCCGCCTCGATGCGGACACCGTGCTGTCCGCCGACTCGGGCGACGCGGCCCTGCATGCCTGCGGCGCGGCGATCGCCGCGGTGGATGCGGTGCTCGGCGGCGAGGCGACCCAGGCCTTCTGCGCGGTGCGCCCACCGGGCCACCACGCCACGGCCGCCCAGCCCATGGGCTTCTGCCTGTTCAATGCCGTGGCAGTGGCCGCCGCGCACGCACTCGCCGTGCACGGCCTGGCGCGGGTGGCGATCCTGGACTTCGACGTGCACCACGGCAATGGCACGCAGGACATCTTCGCCGAGGAACCGCGCGTGCTTTACCTGAGTTCGCACGAGTGGCCGCTGTACCCGGGCACCGGCGCGGCGGACGAAACGGGCGTTGGCAACATCGTCAACGCCCCCCTGCCCGCCGGCGCGGGCGGCGAAGCGTTCCGCGCGGCCTGGGCGGACCACCTGCTGCCCGCGCTGGACGCCTTCGCGCCGGCGCTGGTGCTGGTGTCCGCTGGCTTCGACGCGCATCACCTGGATCCGCTCGCGGACCTGCAACTGGTCGCCGGCGACTACGCCTGGCTGGGACGGCAGGTCGCGCGCCGCGCCGCCGCACCGGCAGCTGGCCGCATCGTGTCCCTGCTGGAAGGCGGCTACAGCCTGAGCGCGCTGGCCGAATGCAGCGTGGCCTGGCTCGGCGCGCTGGAACAGGCCGCGGACGCCGCGACCGGGGCCTGAGTCGGCGCGCGCAGGGGCCCGCGGGGCCGCTCCCGCGCGACGGACTCGCACCGCGGCTCGGGCGGCCGGTAAGATGGGCGCTGGTATTTCCAGGAATCGCCCGGTGCGCCGACCCCCGCTGCAACTGCTGCCGCTGTGCCTGGCCATCGCCGGCGCGGTGCAAGCCAAGGACACCGCCGCGCCCGCGCCCACCTGGGCCCTGTGCGCCAATCCAGCCACCCTGCCGATGTTCGCCGAGTTGCCGACCGACGCACCGGTGCGCGAGACCTCGCCGACCGACATCAGCGCCAATACCCTGGACGTGAAGAAGTCGGATACGACGATCTTCTCGGGCAAGGTGGAGATGGTGCACGCCGACCAGTTCATGACGACTGACAAGATCACCTACGGCCACGAGACCGAGCAGTTCACCACCGAAGGCGAAGTCCACTACCAGGACAAGGGCGTCCGCCTGACCGCGCAGAGCGCCTCCGGCGACCAGAAGACCGACGTCCTGAAAATGGGCGACGTGCGCTACCAGTTCAACCAGCAACTCGGCAACGGCATCGCCGGCACCGCCACCATGCACGGCGAGCTGGGCACGCTGACCGACGCCACCTACTCCACCTGCCCGCCCGGGCAGCGGCAATGGGAGTTCGCGGCCAGCAAGATCTCGGTGGACAACGCCAAGGCCAAGGGCGTGGCGCACAACGTCACCCTGCGCTTGGGCGGCGTGCCCGTGCTGTGGCTGCCACTGGTGAGTTTCCCGACCGACAGCAAGCGGCGCACCGGCGTGCTCGCCCCGACCCTCGGCCGCGATGACCGCAATGGGTTCGACGTCAAGTTGCCGGTGTACCTGAACCTGGCCCCGAACTACGACGCCACGATCACGCCGCACTGGTATTCCAAGCGCGGCCTGATGCTCGAGGGCGAATTCCGCTACCTGACGGCGCGCTCGACCGGCATCTTCACCGGCACCTACCTGCCCAGCGATGCCGAGGTACTGCCCGGCGACACCAAGCGCGGGCGCGACCGCAGCGTGCTGAGCTTCCGCGACGCCACCACGCTCAACCAGCACTGGTATTTTGCCGCCGACCTGCACAACGTCAGCGACAAGTACTACTTCAGCGACTTCGGCGATGCGATCGACGCCACCTCGATCTCGCTGCTCGGGTCGGTGGCCGGCGTGTACGGCCGCGGCAAGTTCTGGACCGCCAGCCTGACCGCGGAAACCTGGCAGATCGCCTCGCCCCTGCTGAGCGATGGCGACGAACCCTACCGCCGCTTGCCGCGCCTGCAGGCCACGGCCCACCGGCCGTTTGCCAACTGGTTCGAGGCGGGGCTGAATTTCGAGGCCGTGCGCTTCAGCCACGACAGCTTCAACCCGCTCAATCCGGCCAACCTGTCCCGCTACGACGGCGGCAACCGGGTGGACATCGAACCCTGGGTGCGTTTTCCCTTCGGCGGCGCGGCCTGGTACGTGACCCCGCAGCTGGCCTGGCGCTACACCGATTACCAGGGGCTCGATGGCGTTCCCGTGGCCGGTGCGGTGGTCGGCGGCGTGCCCGTGGGCGGGGGCGCACCAAGCAGCGTGTCGCGCAGCCTGCCGATCACCAGCCTGGATGCCGGCGCCACCTTCGAGCGCAATTTCAACTGGGGCGGGAAGGGCTTCATCCAGACCCTGGAACCGCGCCTGTACTACCTGCGCGTGCCCTACCGCAACCAGACCGACTTCCCGGTGTTCGACACCCGCGAGCTGACCTTCGGCTGGAACTCCCTGTTCCGCGACAACCGGTTCAGCGGCGCCGACCGGCAGACCGACGCCAACCAGCTTGCCCTGGCCCTGACCACGCGCATCCTGTCCGCCGCTGACGGGCGCGAACGGCTGAGCGCCGGGATCGGCCGTATCACCTATTTCGATGCGCCCCGGGTGGTGTTGACCCCGACCTCGCCCCTGCCCGGCCAGAACGGCAGCGACTGGATCGCGACCATCGACTGGCAGATCAACGACCACTGGAAGATCGGCGCCACCCAGCAATGGGACCCGGAAAACGCCCAGACCAACCTGAGCACGGTGCGGACCCAGTTCCGCTACGGCCGCGGCGGCGTGCTGAACGCGGCCTACCGGTTCCGCCGCGACCTGCCCAACCAGCCGGCGCTGGAACAAACCGACCTCAGCTTTGTCATACCCGTGCACGACAACTGGAAACTCTACGGCCGGTGGAACTATGCCCTGCACGACGCGACCTTCAGCCAGATCGGCCGGGTGAAGGGCCAGACCATCGAGGCGCTCGCCGGCTTCGAATGGGAAAGCTGCTGCGTCGCGGTGCGCTTGCTCGGCCGCCAGTACGTGCGCAGTTTCGACAGCCGGCAGAACTTCGGCCTCTATCTCGAGATCGAACTGAAGGGCCTGGGCAGCTTCGGCCGCGACACGGCCCACCTGCTTGATAATGCTATCCTTGGCTATGCCCGCTGACCCTGGCGCGCGCATGCCGCGCCCCTCCCGGCATGCCGGCCACACTTACCGCGACCAGACGAAAGTGACCCGATGAGCGTAATGCGCCCCCTCCTGCTGGCCGCGATGCTGGCCGCCTTCCCCGCCCAACAGCTGCGCGCGCAAGCGCTGCCGGTCACCCCCATCGACGGCATCGTCGCGGTGGTGGACGAGGATGTGATCCTGCGCAGCGAACTCGACCTGGCGGTGGCCAACATCAGCCACCAGATCGCCGCCAGCAACCAGGGCGAAGTGCCGCCACGCGACGTGCTCGAGCGCCAGGTGCTGGAGCGCCTGGTGATGATGCGCCTGCAGGTCAACCGCGCCGCCGACTCCGGCATCCGCATCTCCGACGAGGAGCTGCAGCAGGCCGTGGCCAGCATCGCGCAGCAGAACAAGATGAGCGTGCAGGAGCTGCGCCAGCGGCTCGAGGCCGACCACCTGAGCTACGACGAGTTCCAGTCCAACCTGCGCGACGAAGTCACCGTGCAGCGCCTGCGCCAGCGTTACGTGCAGAGCTCGGTGCAGATCAGCGAGGCGGAGATCGACCAGGTCCTGGCCACCACCCAGGTCGGTGGCCCCGAGATCCACCTGGCCAACCTGCAGGTCAACGTCGCCGAGGGCGCGACCCCCTCCGAGGTCGCGGCTGCCAAGGCCAAGATCGACGGCATCAAGGCGCAGGTCGAGCGCGGCGAACTGGACTTCCACGCCGCGGCGATCCGCTATTCGCAGGCGCAGAACGCGCTCGATGGCGGCGACCTGGGCTGGCGCACCGGCGATGCCATCCCGCCGGTGTTCGCGACCATGCTCAAGGCGATGAAGCCCGGCCAGGTCACGGACGCGGTGCGCGGCCCCAGCGGCTTCCAGATCGTGCAGCTGGTCGAGACCCGCGACGCGCAGCCGCAGAAGATCACCCAGTACCACGCCCAGGACATCATGGTCGCGTTTTCCCCGGTGGTTCCCGAGGAAGTGGCGCGGCAGAAGATCGAGGCCCTGCGCGACCGCCTGGCCAAGGGCGAGGACTTCGCCAAGGTCGCCAAGGAGTCGTCCGACGACACCCAGACCCGCGCCGCCGGTGGCGACATGGGCTGGATCGCGGCCGACGCCTATGGCACCGCAATCGGCGGCCAGCTGCGCCAGCTTGGCGACGGCCAGATGTCGCCGGTGTTCAAGAGCGATGTCGGCTACCACCTGGTCAAGCGCCTGGCCACCCGCGAGCAGGACGTGACCGACGAGAATCGGCGCAACCAGGCCCGCGAAATCATCGGCCAGCGCAAGGCCGACGAGTCCTACGATCGCTTCCTGCGCCAGCTGCGCGCCGAAGCCTACGTCGACAGCCGCCTCGGCGGCGCCTGATCCGGCATGCGCCCGCGGCTGGCCCTGGTCCCGGGCGAGCCCGGCGGGGTCGGTCCCGAATTGTGCGTGCGCATCGCCCAGTTGGAGCAGCCGGCGCACCTGGTTGCCTTGGCTGACGCCGATACCCTGATGGCCGCGGCAGGCGAGCTCGGCCTGCCCCTGCGCCTGCTGGGCCCCGATGAGGACGCAGGACCCGGCGAGCTCGCGCTGCAGGCCGTCGCACAGTCCGCGCCGGTACGCTTCGCCCGCGCCGATCCCGCCAATGCTGCCGCCGTCGTCGCTGCCCTGCAGCTCGGCGGTGCCGGCTGCCTCGCCGGACGCTTCGACGGACTGGTGACCGGCCCGGTCAACAAGGCCAGCATCAACGCCGGCGGCATCGCCTACATCGGCACCACGGAATTGCTGGCGGCGCAGGCCGGCGTGGATGTCGTGATGATGCTGGCCAACCCTGGCCTGCGCGTGGCCCTGGCCACCACCCACCTGGCGCTGCGCGCCGTGCCCGATGCGATCACGCCGGTGCTGCTCGAGCGCGTGCTGCGCATCCTCGATGCCGCGCTTCGCGACCTGTTCGGCATCGCCGCGCCACGGATCGCCGTGCTCGGCCTGAATCCGCATGCGGGCGAGGATGGCCTGCTCGGCGACGAGGAGCAGCGGGTGATGGGGCCGGTGCTGGCGCGGCTTCGCGGGGACGGCATGCTGCTCGACGGCCCGCTGCCCGCGGACACGGCCTTCCTGCCAGCCAAGCTGGCGACGGTGGACGCCGTGCTGGCGATGTACCACGACCAGGGCCTGCCGGTGCTCAAGCACGCGGGCTTCGAGCAGGCGATCAACATCACGCTGGGGCTGCCCTACCCGCGCGTCGCCGTGGACCACGGCACCGCGCTCGAACTCGCCGGCTCGGGGCGCGCCGACGCGTCCAGCCTGCAGGCCGCGGTCAACCTGTGCGCGCGGCTGGCCGGGCGCCGCATGGCCGCGCGTGGCGATGCGGCGGCTGGCGATGCGTCGCGCGCCGGCGCGCCGCTTGCCGGTTCAGCCAGGTGAGCCACTTCCGCGAGCCGCCGAAGAAAAGCCTCGGCCAGCATTTCCTGCACGACGCCGGCATTGTCGAACGGATCGTGCAGGCGGTCGACCCGAAACCGGGAGAATCCCTGGTCGAGATCGGTCCCGGCCAGGGCGCGATCACTTTCCCCTTGCTGCGCCGGCACGGCGCGCTGACCGTCATCGAGTTCGACCGCGACCTGATCACGCCCCTGTCGGAAGCATCGCGCGGCCTCGGCGAGCTGACCGTGATCCACAAGGACGTGCTGAAGGTGGATTTCGGCAAGCTGGCCGGCGAAGGCCGCGTGCGCGTGGTCGGCAACCTGCCCTACAACATCTCCACGCCGATCCTGTTCCACGTGCTCGAACATGCCGAGGCGATCGTGGACATGCACTTCATGCTGCAGAAGGAAGTGGTCGAGCGCATGGCCGCGGGCCCCGGCTCCAAGACCTATGGCCGGCTCAGCGTGATGCTGCAGGCCGTGTGCACGGTCGAGCCCTTGTTCGAGGTCCCGCCGCAGTCGTTCCGGCCGCCGCCCAAGGTGGATTCGGCGGTGGTCCGCCTGGTGCCCATGCCGCCCTCCGCGATCGGCATCGGCGATCCGGTGCTGTTCGAGCGCGTGGTGCGGGAAGCCTTCGGGCAGCGCCGGAAGACCTTGCGCAACGCGCTGCAGGCCAGTTGCGACGCGGCTGCCATCGAGGCCGCGGGCCTGCGCCCCGACGCGCGCGCGGAGCAGGTGCCGGTGGCGGGGTTCATCAAACTGTCCGGATTGCTCGCGGAACGGGCCGCCGCGGCCGGGAAACCGTAAAATGCCGGGCATGACGACCCTGCACGAGATCGAAGTCCGGGTCCAGGCCCGGTTCCTGGCCGAGCAAAGCACGCCCGAGGACGGGCGCTTCGTGTTTGCCTACACGATCCGCATCCACAACGCCGGCAAGATGCCGGCGCGGCTGATCAGCCGGCACTGGCTGATCACCGACGACAACGGCAAGGTGCAGGAAGTGCGCGGCGACGGCGTGGTAGGCGAACAGCCCTGGCTGCGACCCGGCGAGGAATTCGAATACACCTCCGGCGCGATCCTGGAAACCGCCATCGGCACGATGCGCGGCAGCTACCAGATGCTGGCCGACGACGGCACGCAGTTCGAAGCGCCGATCGACGCCTTCACCCTGGCCGTGCCGCGGACCCTGCACTGATGGCGACCTACGCGATCGGCGACATCCAGGGCTGCCATGACGTGCTCGCGGCCCTGCTCGACAAGTTGCGCTTCGACCCGTCGAAGGACCGGCTCTGGTTCTGCGGCGACCTGGTCAACCGCGGTGGCCAGTCGCTGGAGACGCTGCGCCTGGTCAAGTCGCTCGCCGCGCAAAGCGTCGTGGTGCTCGGCAACCACGACCTGTCCCTGCTCGCCATCGCGCAACGCCACGAGTCCGACCAGGCCAAGGTCAACCCGGACCTGCGCCGCGTGCTGTTCGCCCCGGATCGCGACGAGCTGGTCGACTGGCTGCGCCAGCAGAAGTTCCTGCACGTCGACCGCCAACTGGGCTTCGCGATGGTGCATGCGGGCCTGGCGCCGAAGTGGTCGCTGAAGATCGCCGAGGCGCGCGCGCACGAAGTCGAGCAGCAGCTGCGCGGCGACGGTTTCCGCAAGCTGCTCAAGAACATGTACGGCGACAAGCCGGCCTGGCATCCGAAGCTCGCCGGGCCGGAGCGCTTCCGGGCCATCGTCAATGTCTTCACCCGCATGCGTTACATCACGCCCGGGGGACGCATCGGGTTCGACGACAAGGGCCGGCCCGGCACGCAGAAGCCCGGGCTCTATCCCTGGTTCTCCGTGCCTGGCCACGTACAGCGCGAACTGCCGATGGTCTGCGGGCACTGGTCCACGCTCGGATTGTTCATGGGCCTGGGCATCTATGCCATCGACACCGGCGCGGTCTGGGGCGGAAAGCTCACCGCGCTGGAATTGGGCAGCGAATTGCGACTGCACCAGGTCGCCGGCCGCGTGGTTCCCGCCAACGAGTTGCGCCGCGCCGGCTGACAAGACGGCACTCGCGCGTCCATGCGCTCGGCCGCTTGCCGCATCCTGCTAGCGCGGCACTCGCGCGTCCATGCGCTCGTAGTCGATGTCTTCGAAGGCGAAGGCGTGGCGCGCATCGGCCGGATGCGCCGCGCGCGCGACGATTCGCCAGGGCGCGCGGTCGAAGGCCGGGAAGAAGGCATCCGCACCCTCCACCACCGTGTCCACGTGGGTGAGGTGGAGATGCGTGGCGAGCGGCAGCGCGAGCGCGTAGACCTCGCCGCCGCCGATCACCATCAGGATCGCGTCGCCGGCCGCGGCGATCGCCGCGTCGAGGGTCGGCACCGTTTCCATGCCGGGAATCGCCAGGCCGGTGCCGCGGGTCAGTACCAGGTTGCGACGGCCCGGCAGGGCACGGCCGATCGCCTCGGCGGTCTTGCGTCCCATCAGCACCGGATGCCCGAGGGTGAGCGCCTTGAAGCGCTTCAGGTCATCGGGCAGGTGCCAGGGCAGCGCATTGCCGCGGCCGATCGCCGACCTGCGGTCGAGCGCCGCGACCAGGGCGAGCGTCATCGCGCGCGCTCGATCGGGCTCAGAACGCGGCCTTCAGCGCGTCGCCCAGCCTGCCCTTGTTGGCAAAGGGCCAGGTGCCGCCGTACGCGACGTCGGCCACGCACCAGATGCCCTGGTCGCGACCGAGGATCAGGTCGTCGCGCCAGCGCGTCGCCGCGGGACCGACGCCACGCGCCAGGGCAACGGTCACCCGCGCGCCATCGCCGTCGGACACCACGTTGAGCGCCTGTGCGCTGTCCGCGCCCTCGAACAGGCTGGTGAACAGGTCGCCCTCCACCAGTGGCGGCTTGTCGCCTGGATGCGCGGCGATGAAGGCGGCCTGCCTGGTCCTGGCGTCGGCCAGGGCCGCCGACAGCGCGGGGCAGAGGAAGGCGTTGTAGGCGTTCATGGCCGCGGGGTCGGGCAAGCCGCGCCCGGCGAAGCGCGCATGCATTTCGTGGAAGTCGCTCGCCAGCTTGCGCGCGGAGGCAACGTCGGCGTCCGACAAGCCCCGCGCCGCATCGGGCGCTGCGGCGACCAGCGGCGTGGCCGCCGCCGCGGCCAGGCCCGCGTCGGCTTCGGCCTGCGCGGCACGGCGCTCGGCCTCGGTCGTGTTGACCATGGCGATCTCCGCCCTGGCCCCATGGCCCTCGCGGCGATGCCGCAACCAGGCGCAGCCGGCGCTGTCCACCAGCAGGACCAGCAACAGCGCGCGCAGCAACCAGCGGGAAGCAGGGCCCATCGGCGTCGTCCTCGTGCTCAGACTGCAACCGCGGCGCGGATGGCCGGGTGCGAGGTGTAACCATCAATGTGGATGTGGCTGTCGTCGAAGGCGAACAGGTCGGTCACCGTCGGGTCCAGCACCAGGGTCGGCAGCGGCAGCGGCGCGCGCGACAGTTGCTCCCGCGCCTGTTCCTCGTGGTTGCTGTAGACGTGCGCGTCGCCGAAGCTGTGCACGAACTCGCCCGGCTGCAAGCCCGTCACCTGCGCGACCATGTGCGTGAGCAGGGCATAGCTGGCGATGTTGAAGGGCACGCCCAGGAAGATATCGGCCGAGCGCTGGTACAACTGGCAGCTCAGGCGGCCATCCGCCACGTAGAACTGGAACAGCGCGTGGCAAGGCATCAGCGCCATCGCCGGCAGGTCGGCCACGTTCCAGGCGCTGACGATCAGCCGGCGCGAATCGGGATTGCGGCGGATTTCGTCCACCACCCAGCGCATCTGGTCGATCTCGGCGCCGTCCGGCCCCGCCCAGCGCCGCCACTGCTTGCCGTACACCGGGCCGAGGTCGCCGTTGTCGTCGGCCCATTCGTCCCAGATGCCGACGCGGTTCTGGCGGAGATATCCAACATTCGTATCGCCCTTCAGGAACCAGAGCAGCTCGTGCACGATCGAGCGCAGGTGCAGCTTCTTGGTGGTGACCAAGGGGAAACCGTCCGCCAGATCGAAGCGGAGCTGCCTGCCGAAGACGGACCGGGTCCCGGTCCCGGTCCGGTCCGCCTTGACCGCGCCGTTCTCCAGCGCGTCGCGCAGCAACTCAAGGTACTGGCGCATGCACGCCCTCGTCGCGCGACGACGGCAGCGCAACCGGCGCCGGCGGCATCGGCTGGCGATGCGAGAGCCAGCACAGGAACAGGCCGAGCACGATCAGCGGCAGCGAGAGCACCTGGCCCATCGTCACCCAGCCAAAGGCGAGGTAGCCCAGCTTTTCGTCCGGCACCCGCACGAACTCCACCAGGAAACGGAACACGCCATACATCAGCGCGAACAGCCCCGACACGGCGTAGCGCCGGCGCGGCTTGCGCGAGTACCACAGCAGCACCGTCATCATGACCAGTCCCTCGAGGAAGGCCTGGTACAGCTGCGAGGGATGCCGCGCATAGGCATCGAGCGCGCCGCTGGCATGCAGCTTGCGCAGTTCCTCCATGCTGCGGCCGGTGTAGGGGCCCAGGTCGCTGCGCGGGAAGACCACGCCCCAGCTGCCGCCGGTCAGCTTGCCCCAGAGTTCGCCGCCGATGTAGTTGCCGATCCGGCCGAAGCCCAGGCCCGCGGGCACCAGCGGCGCCACGAAATCCATGGTGTCGAAGAACTGCAGGCGCTTGCTGCGCGACCACCACAGCGCCGCCGCCATCACGCCGAGCAGGCCGCCGTGGAAGCTCATGCCGCCTTCGTTGATGCGAAAAAGGAAGAGCGGATCGCGCAGGAATTCGTCGAAGGCATAGAACAGCACGTAGCCGATCCGCCCACCCAGCACCACGCCGAGCATGCCGTAGAACAGCAGGTCGCCGAAGCCGGCGTCGTCCACGCCGGGGAGCCGGCCCGCGCGGACCCGGCGATGCCCGACCCACCAGGCCACGGCGAAGCCGGCCAGGTACATCAGTCCATACCAGTGGATGCCGTGCGGCCAGAACGGCAGCGGGACGGCGATCGGGTTGATGTCGTGCAGGATCGTCATGCGGCGCGCGGTTCCGGTCTGCGGGCGTCCTGCCCGGTGGCGGCATTATCGCCCAAGGTGGGAGCGGCTTCAGCCGCGA
>JANXUD010000031.1 GCA_025352045.1 Gammaproteobacteria bacterium
CGATCTTGGTGTCCTCGCCGGCCTCGTCGGTCATGCGCAGCATCGCCACGGGGCGGCAGCGGATGACGGAGCCCGGGATCAGCGGCAGCGGCATGAGTACGAGCACGTCCACCGGATCGCCGTCGCCGCACAGGGTATGCGGCACGTAGCCGTAATTGCACGGATAGCGCATCGGCGTCGACAGCACGCGGTCGACGAAGATCGCGCCGGTCGCCTTGTCGACCTCGTACTTGACCGGCTCGGCATCCTTGGGGATTTCAATGACGACGTTGATCTGGTCCGGCACGTCGCGGCCGGAGGAGACGAGTTCGAGGGCCATGGGAGGGTCCTGCCTGGGGTTCGGGGGCGCGCATGATAGCTGAACCAACCTGAGCCGGAGCTCCGGCTTCGTGACCGGCAGCAGGGACGCGGTGCGTTGGTCAGGAGTAGATTCAGCCCATTCCCCCCGCCGGACGCCCGTGAGCACCCCGCATCCCCTGGATCGCCAGACGCTTGACCAGCTGCGCTTGCTGGAACGCGAGAACCCCGGCCTGATGAAGGAAGTCATCCGCCTGTTCGTGGCCGACGCCCCGAAGCAGATGCGGCTGATCGACAGCGCCTACCGGCAGCGCGACCCGGAGGGCCTGCGCCAGTCGGCCCATTTCCTGCGTTCCGGCGCCCTGGCCCTCGGCTTGGGCTGGCTGGCGGACTGCACCAACTCGCTCGAGCACCTGGCCCTGGAGGCCTATGGCAGCGACGACTCCGACCGCTGCGTTAAGAACCTCCGCGCCGAACTGCACCAGGTGCTGCTGGTGCTCCTGCGCGACCTCAAGACGCTCTGACCCACGACGAAAAAAGCCCCGCCGAAGCGGGGCTTTTCCAGGTGCAGCGACAGCCCGCGGATTACTGCGCGACGACCGCAGCCGACGAGGCCAGCATCGGGATCAGCAACAGGGCGACGATGTTGATGATCTTGATCAGCGGGTTGATGGCCGGGCCGGCGGTGTCCTTGTAGGGATCGCCGACGGTGTCGCCGGTGACCGCAGCCTTGTGGGCCTCGGACCCCTTGCCGCCGTGGTGGCCTTCCTCAATGTACTTCTTGGCGTTGTCCCAGGCGCCGCCACCCGTACACATGGAAATGGCAACAAAAAGCCCGGTCACGATGGTGCCCATCAGCAGGCCGCCGAGCGCAGCCGGGCCAAGGAGCTTGCCGACCAGCACGGGAATGACCAGCGGCAGCATCGACGGGATGATCATCTCGCGGATGGCCGACTTGGTCAGCAGGTCCACTGCCTTGTCGTACTGCGGCTTGCCGGTGCCCTCCATGATGCCGGGGATCTCGCGGAACTGGCGGCGCACTTCCTCCACCACCGCGCTCGCCGCGCGACCCACCGCCTGCATGGCGAAGGCGCCGAACAGGTACGGGATCATGCCGCCGATCAGCAGGCCGATCACGACGTCCGGATTGCTGATGCTGAAGTCGGCGCTGATGCCTGCTTCGGTCAGCTTGTGCGCGTAGTCCGCGAACAGCACCAGCGCGGCCAGGCCAGCCGAACCGATCGCATAGCCCTTGGTCACTGCCTTGGTGGTGTTGCCGACCGCGTCCAGGGCATCCGTAATTTTGCGGATCTCCGGGCCGAGGTGGCTCATCTCGGCGATGCCGCCGGCGTTGTCGGTGATCGGGCCATAGGCGTCCAGCGCCACGATCACGCCGGCCATCGACAGCATCGAGGTGGCGGCGATCGCCACGCCGTACAGGCCGGCCAGGTTGTAGCAGCCCCAGATGGCGGCGGCGACGGCCAGCACGGGCGCGGCGGTGGACTTCATGGACACGGCCAGGCCAGCGATGACATTGGTACCGTGGCCGGTTTCGCTGGCCTTGGCCACCTGCTGCACCGGGCCGTATTCGGTGGCGGTGTAGTACTCGGTGATGACCACCAGCGCGGCGGTGAGCGCCAGGCCGATCATCGCGCACCAGAACAGCGGCATGCCCAGCTCGCCCGGGAACATCTCGCGGGTGACGAAGAAGAAGGCGATGGCCGCCAGCACGCCAGCGACGATCAGGCCGCGGTACAGCGCATTCATGATCTTGCCGCCTTCGCGCACGCTCACGAAGAAGGTGCCGACGATCGAGGCCACGATGGACACCGCGCCAAGCACGAGCGGATAGATCGCGCCGGACCAGCCGTAGGTGCCGTAGGCGATGCCGGCGATCAGCATCGAGGCGATGATGGTCACGGCATACGTTTCGAACAGGTCAGCGGCCATGCCCGCGCAGTCGCCGACGTTGTCGCCGACGTTGTCGGCGATCACGGCCGGGTTGCGCGGGTCATCCTCGGGGATGCCGGCTTCGACCTTGCCCACCAGGTCCGCGCCGACATCGGCGCCCTTGGTGAAGATGCCGCCGCCGAGGCGCGCGAAGATCGAGATCAGCGACCCGCCGAAGGCCAGGCCGATCATTGGGCCCAGGGCCGCGGTGAGCGTTTCCTGGCTCTGGCCGCCGCTGCCGACCACATACATGAAGTAGCCCGCCACGCCGAGCAGGCCAAGGCCGACGACCAGCATGCCGGTGATGGCGCCGCCGCGGAAACTGACGTTCAGCGCGGCATTCAGGCCCTGGGTCGCGGCCTGCGCCGTGCGCACGTTCGCGCGCACCGAGATGAACATGCCGATGAATCCGGCCAGGCCCGACAGGGTCGCGCCGATGGCGAAGCCGGCGGCCGTCTTCCAGCTGCCCAGGCCAAAGCCGATGATGAGGAACAGGATGACGCCGACGATCGCGATCGTCATGTACTGGCGGCGCAGGTAGGCGCCGGCGCCTTCCTGGATGGCCGCGGCAATCTGCTGCATCCGCTCGTTGCCGGTTGGCTGCTTGATGATCCATAGCGCCGACCACACGCCGTACAGGATCGCGAGGATCGCGGCACCGATCGCGATCCACACTCCGTTTTGCTCGAACATTGCAAATCTCCCCGGGAATACAAAAGAAAACGGCCGTCGGCCGCCGGGGCCGACCTTAGCAGAGCCCCCCGGGGGTTGCCAGCCGGTGCAGGCTCAGTGGGCGGCAGGATCCCAAGCCGGCAGGCGCTTGCGCAGCAGCTTGAGCCGGGGCTGGACGTAGGCCGGGATGCCGCCGGGACCATACGGTGGTGGCGCTTCGCCCGCGATCAGCGGCTCGAGGTAGCGCCGGCAGGCCGCGGAGATGCCGTAACCGTCCGGCGTGATGAAATTCGCTGGCATCTTTTTCTCGTGGTTGGCGATCTTTTCCAATGGCGCCGGCACGATCCGCCAGGTGTAGGGGCGGCTGGTCAGCCGCTGGATGATCGGCATGACCCCGTTCTGGCCAGCCAGCGCGTAGGCGACCGCGGCCTTGCCGACCGCCAGCGCCTGGTCCAGGTCGGTCTTCGAAGCCAGGTGGCGGGCCGAGCGCTGCAGGTAGTCGGGCACGGTCCAGTGCACCTTGACCCCCAGCTTCGCCTTGACCAGGCCCGCCAGCAGGGGCCCGACCCCGCCCAGCTGGGCATGGCCGAAAGCGTCCACGCTGCCCCCGGTCTCGGCCAGGAAGCGCCCGTCCGGGCCGTGCAGGCCTTCCGACACCACGATGACGCAGTAGCCGACCCGGTCCACCGTCGCCCGGACCCGGGCCAGGAAGGTCGCCTCCTCGAAGGGAATCTCGGGGAACAGGATGATGTGCGGCGCCTGGTCGGGCCCGCGGCCGGCCAGCCCCCCCGCGGCGGCCAGCCAGCCCGCATGCCGGCCCATCACCTCGTAGACGAAGACCTTGGTCGAGGTGTCGGCCATCGCGGCCACGTCCAGGGCGGCCTCGGCCACCGACACGGCAGTGTACTTGGCCGCCGAGCCGAACCCGGGGCAGCAGTCGGTCAGGGCCAGGTCGTTGTCCACCGTCTTGGGCACGCCGATGCAGGCCAGTTCGTATCCGCTGGCCGCGGCCAGCTGCGACACCTTCAGCGCGGTATCGGCCGAATCGTTGCCGCCGTTGTAGAGGAACCAGCGCACGTCATGGGCCTGGAAGACCGCAAGCAGGCGCTCGTATCGGGCCCGGTCGGCGTCCAGGGACTTGAGCTTGAATCGGCAGGACCCGAAGGCGCCGCCGGGGGTGTGGGCCAGGCCCTTGACCGCGGCCGCATCGAGGGACGAGGTATCGACCAGTTCCTCGCGCAGGACCCCCAGGATGCCGTTGCGCCCGGCCAGCACCCGGACCTTGCGTTTGCGCGCGGCCTGGATCACCCCGCTGGCGGTCGCATTGATGACCGCCGTCACGCCGCCGGACTGGGCGTAGAGCAGTGTTCCCTCGCGCATGGCGGCGTCCTTCCCTTGTTTGACTTGTCGGCCCCCGGCCGTTAGCGTGAACCGTCCGCACGGCCCGTCGGCGGCCCCACTATAGCCAAGACGCACGGCTGGAAGGGGCGATGACTGGGACCGTGCGTCCTCGTTTCTGAGGGCGACGCGATCCGCAAGCGTGTCGCCGTGTTCCCAGGGGTTGATGCGATGCGACTGGTACTACTCGGCGCGCCCGGTTCGGGCAAGGGCACGCAAGCCGCGCGGCTTCGCGAGCACCTTCAGGTGCCGCATATCTCCACCGGCGAACTGCTGCGCGCCGCCGTCGCCGCCGGAACGCCGCTGGGCGTGCAGGCCAAGTCGGTGATGGAATCGGGCGGGCTGGTGTCCGACGACATCGTGCTGGGCATGCTCGAGGAGCGCCTGCTGCGGCCGGACGCCGCCGATGGCTTCATCCTCGATGGCTATCCCCGCAACCTGGTGCAGGCGCGTGCGCTGGATGCGCTGCTGGCGAAGATCCGGCAGCCGATGGACATCGCGGTGCAACTGGATGTCGCGCAGGACCTCCTCGTCTCGCGGCTGTCTGGCAGGGCACATGTCGAGGGCCGCGCCGACGACAGCCCCGAGGCGGTGCGCAAGCGCCTGTCCGTCTACGAGGAGCAGACCGCGCCCGTGGTGGACTACTACCGCAACACCGGCAAGCTTGCCTGTCTGGATGGCGTCGGCAGCGTGGACGAGGTGTTCATCCGCATCGTCGAGGCCATCAGCCCCGGCAAGGACGTCGGCTGAGCCCCGGCGCGAGGCGCGGCGCGAGGCCGGGACTTCGATGAAACTGCATATCCTCGGCATCTGCGGCACCTTCATGGGCGGCGTCGCCGCGCTCGCGCGCGAACTCGGCCATGCCGTGGACGGCAGCGACCAGAGCGTCTATCCGCCGATGTCCACCCAGCTCGAACAACTCGGCATCACGCTGAATTCCGGCTATGACCCCGCGTTCATCGCGCCCGACACCGATGTCGTGGTCGTCGGCAATGCGCTGTCGCGCGGCAACGCCGCGGTCGAATTCGTGCTGGACGAAAAACTTGCCTACACCTCGGGCGCCGAATGGCTGCGCGAGCACGTGCTGCCCGGCCGCCGCACCCTGGCGGTGGCCGGCACCCACGGCAAGACCACGACGACCTCGATCCTGGCCTACATGCTTGAGGCGGCGGGCCGCGCGCCGGGCTTCCTGGTCGGCGGCGTGCCGGAGAATTTCGGCGTGTCGGCGCGGCTTGGCGACGGCGTGGATTTCGTGGTCGAGGCCGACGAATACGACACCGCCTTCTTCGACAAGCGCTCGAAGTTCGTGCACTACCGGCCCACGGTGGCGATCCTCAACAACCTCGAGTTCGACCACGCCGATATTTTTCCCGACCTGGCCGCGATCCAGCGCCAGTTCCATCACCTGGTGCGCATCGTGCCCGGCAATGGCCGGCTGATCGTCAACGGCGAGGACGCGGCCCTGGCCGAAGTGCTGGCGATGGGCTGCTGGACGCCGGTCGAGCGCTTTGCGCTCGAGGGCGAGGCGGAGTGGACCGCGCGCCTGCTCGAGGCCGACGGCACCCGCTTCACCGTGGTGCACCGCGGCCGGGACATTGGCGACCTGCACTGGGGCCTGGTGGGACGGCACAACGTGATGAACGCGCTGGCCGCGCTCGCCGCCGCCAACGCGGTTGGCGTGGACGTCGCCTCGATCCTGCCGGCGATGGCCGACTTCGTCAGCGTGAAGCGACGCCTGGAAAACCTCGGCGTCGCTGGCGGCGTCACCGTGTACGACGATTTCGCGCACCATCCCACCGCGATCCGCACCACGCTCGAAGGCCTGCGTGCCCGCGTCGGCGACGCGCGCATCGTGGTGGCGATGGAGCCGCGCAGCAATTCGATGCGCCTGGGCGCGCATTCCGACCAGATCGCGCCCTCGCTCGATGGCGCAGACGTGACGGTTTTCCTGCATCGGCCCGAGCTGGCCTGGGACGCGGGCAAGGTGGTGGGGGCGCTGCGAGGGCAGGGCGAGACGGTGCCCGACGTGGATGCGCTGGTGTCGCGCCTGCGCGAACTGGTGCGGCCCGGCGACCACCTGGTCTTCATGTCGAATGGCGGCTTCGAAGGCGCGCCGCGGCGTACGCTCGCTTCGCTCGCCGACTTGTAGCCAGCGGCGAGGCGTCCTGCCCCGCGCTGGCGCGGCGTTCGAACTGCTTGGATTTCGCCCGCCGCCGCTCCGGTCGCTTCGCAGCCTGCGCGTTGACACATCCCTGTGCCAATCTATGGGGGTCTGAAATCGGGAACGACGATGGCCAGCCTGCAGGGCAAGACCCTCTTCATCACCGGCGCGTCGCGCGGCATCGGCCTGGCCATCGCACGCCGGGCCGCACGCGACGGCGCCAACATCATCATCGCGGCGAAATCGGCCGTGCCCAATCCCAAGCTGCCGGGCACCATCCACACCGCGGCCGCGGAAGTGGAAGCGGGGGGCGGCCAGGCGCTGCCGATCGCCTGCGACATCCGCGAGGAGGACCAGGTCCGCGCCGCCGTCGCGCAGGCGGTGGAGCGGTTCGGAGGCATCGACATCCTGGTCAACAACGCCAGCGCGATCTGGCTGCGCGGCGTGCTCGATACGCCGATGCAGCGCTTCGACCTGATGCAGCAGGTGAACAGCCGCGGCAGCTTCCTTTGTGCCCAGGCCTGCCTGCCGCACCTGCTGCAGTCTGCCAATCCGCACATCCTCACGCTCGCGCCGCCGCCCAACCTCGACCCGAAGTGGTGGGGCCCGCACACCGGCTACACCCTGGCCAAGATGGGCATGAGCTTCGTGACGTTGGGCCTGGCCGCGGAGTTCGGGCCGCGCGGCGTGGCGGTGAACGCGCTGTGGCCGCGCACGGTGATCGCCACCGACGCGATCAACATGATCCCGGGCGTCGAGCTCGACCGCTGCCGCACGCCGGAGATCCTCGCCGATGCCGCGCATGCGCTGCTGACTTCGACGGTGCACGACTTCAGCGGCCGCTTCCTGATCGACGAGGAGTTGCTGCGCGCCGCCGGTATCGACGACTTCGCGCCCTACGCGGTCGACGCGTCGAAGGAACCGCTCGTCGACCTGTTCCTGGACGAGGAACACGATCTGTCGGAGCACGCCCGGTGAAATACCTGCACGCCATGGTCCGGGTGCGCGACCTCGACGCCTCGCTGCGTTTCTTCCGCGACGGCCTGGGCCTGGTCGAGACGCGCCGCCGCGACTATCCGCAAGGCAAGTCCACGCTGCTCTACCTCGCCGCGCCGAAGAATCCGGACGTGGAAGTCGAACTGACTTACAACTACGACGACGAGGATTACGGATCGGCGCGCAACTTCGGACACCTGGCTTTCGCCGTGGACGACATCTACGCGACCTGCGCGCACCTGCAGTCGCTGGGCATCACCATCAACCGGCCGCCCCGCGATGGCCGCATGGCCTTCGTGCGCTCGCCCGACCTGATCTCGATCGAGCTCCTGCAGGCGGGTGACGCACTCGCTCCGGCCGAACCCTGGACGTCGATGCCGAACACGGGCGCCTGGTAGGTTCCGGTTTCCGCGGCTTACCCGGCACTGGATGCCGGGCCGTCTCCAAGCGCCTGCGCCCAATCGGCGACCAGGTCGTCGGGATGCTCGAGCCCGACGGAGACGCGCAACAGGTCCTGCGGCGAGAAGGGCGTGGCGCCCTCGACCGACGCGCGATGCTCGACCAGCGATTCGCAGCCGCCCAGCGACGTGGCGTTGGTGAACAGCTTCAGTCGCGACGCAACGCGCAAGGCCGCCTCGCGCCCGCCGCGGATGCGCACGCTCAGCATGCCGCCGAAATCGCGCATCTGCGCCGCCGCGACCGCATGCCGGGGGTGCGAGGCCAGCCCGGGGTAATGCACGACCTCGACGGCAGGCTGCCCCTCGAGGAACACCGCCAGCGCGCGCGCATTGCGACAGTGCCAGGCCATGCGCGCGGGCAGCGAGCGCGCCCCGCGCAAGGTCAGCCAGGCGTTGAACGGCGACAGGATGCCGCCGGTCAAGTGGCGCCGGTGCGCAACCGCCTCGAAGAATGCGTCGCGGCGCGCGAACACCAGCGCCCCGCCCATGCAGTCGCTGTGGCCGCCGAAATACTTGGTGGTCGAATGCATCACCACGTCCGCGCCCAGGGCCAGCGGCTGCTGCAGGGCGGGCGTCGCGAAGGTGTTGTCGCAGGTGAGCAGGGCACCCGCGTCGTGGGCGATGCGCGCCAGCGCGGCGATGTCGGCGACCTTCAATTGCGGATTGGAGGGCGTCTCGGCCCAGACCAAGGCCACGCCGCCGCGCGCCGCGGCCGCCACGGCGTCCAGGTCGGCCATGTCCACCAGCGCGGCGCTGACGCCGCGTTGTGGCAGGAATTCGTGGGCGAGCACGCGCAGGCCCGTGTAGCAATCGTCCGGGATCAGCACGCGTGCGCCGGCCGGAAGGCTGTCGAGCAGCACCGACATCGCCGCCATGCCCGAGCCGGTCGCCAGCGCGGCGGCGCCACCCTCCAGGGCCGCGAGCATCGCCTCGAGGCGGTCCTGGGTCGGATTGCCCTCGCGCTGGTATTCGTAGCCGGCTTCGCGCTCGCCAGCGGGGCCGTGGCGGAAGGTCGTGGCCAGGTGGATCGGCGGCGCCATGGCGCCATTGCCCGGGTCCGGCTCCCCGCCCGCATGCACCGCAAGGGTTTCAAATCGCATCGCCAGCTCCCATGTCGAATCCCCGCGCGACCAGCTGACCGCGCAATGACGCCACGCCCTCGAAGCGCAGCGCGTCCAGTCCGGCGGCGCGCGCGCCGTCCACATTGTCCTGCCGATCATCCACGAACAGCGTCGTCGCCGCATCGCCGCCCAGGCGCGCCAGGCAGGCGGCGTAGGCCGCAGGCTCCGGCTTGAGCAGGCGCAGGCTGCCCGAGCACACGATCCTGTCTGCAAACCGCGGAGCCAGCGCCGGCACGATGTCGGCGAAATGGCGCTCGACCCAACAGCCATTGTTGCTGAAGATCGCCAATGCGGCCTTGTCAGCCACGCGATCGCACAGCACCTGCATGCGCGCATCCACGCTGGTCGCGGTGCGTCGCGCCGCAAGGAAGTCCGGCGCGGCGATGCGCCAGCCGTGCCGGGCCTTCAGGCGGGCGAGGTAGCCGGGCAGCCCGATCTCGCCGCGATCGGATGGCAGTTCCAGCCCGCGCTCGCCGAACAGGGCCGCGTGCACGTCCGCCGCGCTCGCACCGCAGGCGCCTGCCAATGCATCGCAGCGCCTCGCGCGCGAGTAGTCGGCCAGCACGCCGTCCAGGTCGAACAGGACCAGCGCCGGCCGCGCCGCCATCAGCCAGCCGCCGCCTCGCGGAAGGCTTCGCGCGCCGCCTCCAGCGTGTGCGCGATCTCGAAGTCGCCGTGCGCGGACGACAGGAAGCCGGCCTCGTAGGCCGACGGCGCGATGTACACCCCGCGCTTGAGCATGCCGTGGAAGAAGCGTCGGAACGCGGCGATGTCGCAGTGCGTGGCGTCGGTGAAATTGTCCACGTGCCTGTCGGTGAAGAACAGCCCGAACATCGCGCAGCTGCGGTTGGTCGTGACCGGCACGCCGGCCTCGCGTGCGGCGGCTTCCAGCCCGTCGCACAGTTCATGCGTGCGCTGCTCCAGCGCCGCGTGGAAACCGGGCGCCTGGATCAATTCGAGCGTCGCCAGGCCCGCGGCCATCGCCACCGGGTTGCCGCTCAGCGTGCCCGCCTGGTAGATCGGGCCGCTCGGCGCGATCTGTTGCAGCAGGTCGGCGCGCCCGCCATAGGCGCCCACCGGCATGCCACCGCCGATGATCTTGCCGAAGGTGCTCAGGTCGGGCGTGATGCCGTAACGCTGCTGCGCGCCGCCGAGCGCCACGCGGAAGCCGGTCATCACCTCGTCGAAGATCAGCAGCGCGCCGTGCCGCGTGCACAGTTCGCGCAGGTGTTGCAGGAAACCCTCGCGCGGCAGGATGCAGTTGGCGTTGCCGACAATGGGTTCGACGATCAGCGCGGCGATCTCGTCGCCCTGCGCCGCGAACAGCCGGCTTGCCGCGTCGAAATCGTTGTAGGGCAGCGTGGACGTCAGGTCGGCCAATGCCTTGGGCACGCCCGGCGAATCCGGCACGCCCAGCGTCAGCATTCCCGACCCGGCCTTCACCAGGAAGGAATCGCCGTGGCCGTGGTAGCAGCCCTCGAACTTGACAATGCGGCTGCGCCCGGTAGCGCCGCGGGCCAGCCGGATCGCCGACAGCGTGGCTTCGGTGCCCGAGTTGACCATGCGCACCATTTCGCAGCTCGGCACCAGGCGGGTGATGGTCTCGGCCATCGTCACCTCGAGCGGGTTCGGCACGCCGAAGCTCAGGCCGTCGCGCATCACCCGCGCGACCGCCTCCAGCACCAGGGGATGGGCATGGCCGGCGATCATCGGACCCCAGCTGCCGATGTAGTCCACGTAACGGTTTCCGTCCACGTCGATCAGGTAGGCGCCTTCGGCCCGGCGGGCGAAGAAAGGCTCGCCGCCAACGGACTTGAAGGCGCGCACGGGCGAGTTGACGCCGCCCGGCATCAGCCGGCGGGCGCGGTCGAACAGCGCGTGGCTCTGGGCATGTTTCATGGCGTGGTGCTCGAAGGGGGCAGGTGGGCGATGGATTGCAGTGCGCGCAGCGCGGCGACGGGATCGGCGGCATCGAACACCCCGCCGATCACGGCCAGGAGGTCGGCACCGGCGGCCATGGCGACCGGCGCATTCTCCGCCGTGATGCCGCCGATCGCCACGGTCGGCAGGCCGAGGGCTCTCGCCTGCAGGAACAGCGACAGCGCTGCGCGGCGCGCCAGCGGCTTGGTGCCGGAGGCGAAGCAGGCGCCGAAGGCAAGGTAGCTCGCGCCGGCCGCGGTCGCCAGCTCAGCGCGGGCGAGGCTGTCGTAGCAGGACACGCCGAGGATTGCGCCGGCACCAAGCGCACGCCGCGCATCGGACAGGTCGCCATCGTCGCCCCCGAGGTGCGCGCCGGCGGCGCCAAGCTCCGCGGCCAGGCGCCAGTCGTCGTTCAGCAACAGGGGAACGGCGTGGTGCGCGCTTTGCGCCAGCAGTGCTCGCGCCTGCTCGCGCCGCAGCGCCGGCGAGGCCGCCTTGTTGCGGTACTGCAGCAGGGCCGGCCGCCGGGCCAGCAGCGGCGCCAGCCGCGCCAGCAGCCGGCCGGTGTCGGGCTCATCGGGGGTCAGCAGGTAGACGCCGCGGGGCGGCATCGTCACGGGGACGTGCATGTCGAAGGGGCCGGCGGGATGCGACAATGATAGCCCCCTGGATGTGTCGAGCCGGCGATGAACGATGTGGCGCCCTACCGCAGCTGGATGTGCGTGGTCTGCGGATTCATCTACGACGAAGCCGAAGGCTTGCCGGACGAGGGCATCGCCCCCGGCACGCGCTGGGATGACATCCCCGACGACTGGTGCTGCCCCGATTGCGGCGTGACCAAGTCGGATTTCGAGATGATGCCGGCCTGAGCGCGACGCCCGCGCCTAGTTGATGCGCCCGCGCAGCCCGCTGAGTTCCACCAGCAGGTTGCGCATCCGGTCTCCGTCGTCGGCCTGGGGCGCGAGTTGCAGGTAGCGACCGAGGTCTTCGCGCGCACCGCGCGCGTGCCCCAGTTCGCGGTAGGCCAGGCCGCGGTCGCGCAGGGCGTCGGGCGTGTCCGGCGAGATCTTGAGCAGGCGGTCGGAGGTGCGCGCGACGCGCTCCCAGTCTTCGCGTTCCAGGTACAGGCCATTGAGGTTGCGCAGCATCCGCGCCAGGATCGTGCGGTGCGACGCCGGGGCCAGGATCTCGATCAGTTGCACGTCGTCCGGCGGCCGTCCGCCCAGGTGCGGCGACGCGCGTTCCTTCAATTCCTCCGCGCTCACCGGTCTCCCCTTGTTGAAGGGATCCATCACCAGGATGCCGTCGTCCACGGGCAGGCGCACCAGGAAATGGCCGGGAAAGGAAATGCCGTCCAGAGGCAGGCCGAGGCGGCGCATCAGTTCGATCTGCACCACGGCCAGGGAAATCGGGATGCCCAGTTTCCGGTCGAACACCTGGTTGAGGTAGCTGTTGCGCGGATCGTCGTACTGGTGGTCGTTGCCGGCGAAGCCCAGTTCCTCGAACAGGAAGCGGTTGATCGTGGTCAGGGTCGCCGGCAGGTCGCCGCCTTCGGCGATCTTCGGCCGCAGGTCCGCGGCGTAGCCGCGCAGCACCTCCGCGTACGCGGAGGGGTCGAGGTCGGGGTATTCGTCCCGCGCGATCAGCAGCGCAGTATCGAGGAGGGGAAGCTCGTCGTCGCCGCGGGCGGCGAGCGAGTTCCAGTCGGGAAGCTGGTAACCGGGTCCCATGGCGTGAATGTGGACGCCCCACGCCGGCAAATCAAGTGCTATTTGCGCTCATGCACCCCGGGGCCGAACTTGATCTCGTCGCCGGGCTGGACGCCCAGTTGCTGCGCGGTGCCCGCATTGAGTTCCAGCACGTAGAGCGCGGGGGCCTCGCTGGCGAACGGCGGGCAGCGATCCCCGAGCGAGCAGGGCGGCACGTCCCGCGAGACCGACACCAGCTTGCGCGCGTGGTCGAAGTAGTAGATGTCCAGCGGGATCTTCGTGTTCTTCATCCAGTAGGCCTGCGGCGCCTCGTAGTCATGGATGAAGACCATGCCATGGTCGTCCGCCATCGCATCGCGGAACATGAGTCCGCGCTGGCGCTGCGCCTCGGTATCGACCACCTCCACCACGAAGCGCTTGCCCCGCAACTCGACCCAGCGCCCGTCACTGGCGGTGGCGCAGGCGGCAGAACAGGTCGCCAGCAGCAGGAGCACGGCGCAGCGGAACGAACGATTCATGAGGTTGCTCCCTTGGATGCGCGGACGTTCACGGATGCCGGCGTTGCTGTCAAGCCGGGCGCAGCCGCAGCCGGGGCGCATGCCTGGGAAATTGCGCGGATCGGCCGCTATGCTTTTCCGTTCGGCCCCGCTATAGTGCGCGGCCCCGCGACGACGTCGGCTACCGGCTGAACGGCGGAACGGGATTTCCGGGAAAACTACCCCGCTGGGGTGTTGACGTTCACGGAATCCAACCTATAATGTGCGGCTCGGTCGGGCGAAACGCCCCACCTGTCATCCTGGTCCGCCGGGGTGGCTGCAAGGATCTTTGACAGTGTGCGCAGGAAATTTGTGCGGGCGTCTGGTGGATGGGATCACATGGTCCAATCTTGCAG
>JANXUD010000044.1 GCA_025352045.1 Gammaproteobacteria bacterium
TCGCTGCGCGGACTCCCGGGGCGGCCGTGCTGGCCGCGACCTGAAAGTTTGCGGGCCGGGCCGGGTGCCGTCAACGAAACGCGGCGTTCAGGCCTGCAGGCGGGCCCGTTTTGGCAGGTGGTGCTTCAGGAAGGCCATCTGTTCGGCCAGGATGTGCCGGTTGGACAGGATCAGGTGCTCGACCCAACTCGGCCGGTACGGGACGGCCAGCAGGGGCATCGAGGCCTGCTGCGGGGTGCGCCCGCCCTTGCGCGAATTGCAGTGGAAGCAGGCGCAGACGACGTTTTCCCAGGTATCGCGGCCACCGCGCGACAGCGGCACCACGTGGTCGCGGGTCAGCGAGTGGCGGCCATACTCCTTGCCGCAGTACATGCACAGCGAGGCGTCGCGGGCGAACAGGGCGGAATTGGTCAGCGCCGGCGAGGGATCGAGCGCGCGCGGGTGCGCGTGGCCGCGGGCCGCGACGATCGGGTGCAGGGAGATCTCGCTGCGCAGGCCGCTCCAGCGGTTGATGCCGCCGTGCACGGTCAGGCAGGGATCGCCCAGCGTCCAGGCCACCGCGCCGCGCACATACAGGCAGGCGGCATCCTGCCAGTGCATCCAGTCGAGGATCCGGCCGTGGGCGTCGAGGGAGAGCATGCGTGGAACGCTGGAGCGTTCCGGGAAATCGCCGGCGGGCAGACGCCCGTCCGGGTGGGCATTGGTCCCGGCGCCCACCAAGGCCAGTCGCGGCATGGGCGTATTCACCGCCTGAGCATAACCGATGCGGGCGCGGAGGCAAGGCTGGTCAGCGGTGCCCGGATGCAGGGCCTGCGGACAAGGCTCGGGGCGATGGGCCGTGGCGTTAGTATCGCCTGCTACCCATGCCTCGCCCCCGGAGCAGCACCGATGCGCAGCCTGTACCCCGAGATCGAGCCATTCGACAGCGGCACCCTTGCGGTGGATGCACGCCACCGCCTGCATTACGAGCAGTGCGGCAACCCGCGCGGCAAGCCGGTCGTCCTGCTGCATGGCGGGCCGGGCGCGGGCTGCAGCGCCAAGATGCGGCGTTTCCATGATCCGGCGCATTACCGCATCGTGCTGTTCGACCAGCGCGGCTCCGGCCAGTCCACGCCGCACGCCGACCTGGTCGACAACACGACCTGGGACCTGGTGGCCGACATCGAACGCCTGCGCGTCCACCTGGGCATCGACCGCTGGCAGGTGTTTGGCGGCAGCTGGGGTTCGACCCTGGCCCTGGCCTACGCGCAGGCCCACCCGGAGCGCGTCGCGGAACTGGTCCTGCGCGGCATCTTCATGCTGCGCCGCTGGGAGCTGGAATGGTTCTACCAGGAAGGCGCCAGCCGCCTGTATCCCGATGCCTGGGACGACTACCTGGCGGCGATCCCCGTCGCCGAGCGCGGCGACCTGATTTCCGCCTACCACCTGCGGCTGACTTCGGACGACGAGGCCACCCGGCTGGCGGCCGCGCGCGCCTGGTCGGTCTGGGAGGCGTCCACCAGCCTGCTCCTGCCCGATGCCGCCTTCGTGGATGCGCATCGCGACCCGCATTTCGCCCTCAGCTTCGCCCGCATCGAGAGCCACTACTTCGTCAACGGCGGCTTCTTCGATGCGGAAGACCAGCTGCTGCGCGATGCCCCGCACCTGGCCGGCATCCCCGGCGTGATCGTCCACGGCCGCTACGACGTGGTCTGCCCGCTGCAGAATGCCTGGGAGCTGCACAAGGCATGGCCCGGCTCGCTGCTGCGCATTTCGCCCGGGGCGGGCCATTCGGCCTTCGAGCCGGAAAACCTGTCCGCACTGGTCGAAGCGACCGACGGCTACCGCTGAAAGCGGCGACCGGCGCCGCTCAGGCCGGCGAACCATCGGGGTTGCGATCGAGCAGCCACAGGCCGGCCCAGAGCCTCGGGTCCACGGCATAGCCTTCGGCCATGCGCGCGGCCAGGAAGCGCGGCACCTCGGCGACCGGCACCTCGTGCACGATGATCGCCTCGGTGGCGTCGCCGCCGCCGGCATGCACGCGTTGCAATCCGCTGGCGCGGACGAACACGACTTCCTCGCTGCTCATGCCCGAGCTGGTCGGGCCGCGCAACAGGAACTCGATCCGCGACGCCTGCCAGCCCGTTTCCTCGAGCAGCTCGCGGCCGGCCGCGGTTTCCGCGCTTTCGCCCGCCGTGGTGTCGCCGACCAGGCCGGCGGGCATTTCGATCGTGCGCCGTCCGACCGGCACGCGCTCCTGTTCGACCAGCAGCAGGTTCCCGTCCGGCGTCGCGGCGACGATGATCACCGCGAGTCCGCGATCGTTGGTGCGCTCGACGAATTCCCAGCGGCCCTGCTGGCGCATGCGCAGCCACTTGCCTTCCCAGACGGTGCGCGCGGGCGCGTCGTCCCGGTCTGCGGCGCGCGGATCGTCCGACCCGGCGCTCATGCCGTGGTCGTCGCGACGGGCACGGCGTTCTGCAGGCGTCGCCGCGTGAGCGGGCCGAAGCGAAGCCGCTCGAACAGTGCTTCCAGCGCGGCGCCGTCAACCGCCCGGCGCGCGCCGCAGTCGAAGTCCTCGGGCAAGGGTGCATCGCAGGCGATCGTGGCCAGCCGGCGCGAGAGCAGGGCGGCGTCGCGATTCGATTTCAGGCGCTCGGCATGCGCGGCGCTGCCGCGCAGGCGCAGGAAGGGCACTTCGCCCAGGCGCTCGTAGAGCGCGTCCAGCGAGCCGAAATGCGCCAGCAGGACCGCCGCGGTCTTGGCGCCGATGCCGGGCACGCCCGGGATGTTGTCGATGGCGTCGCCGGTCAGGCCCAGGTAGTCGGCGATCTGATGCGCATGCACGCCATAGCGCGCCTTGACCTGGTCGGCGGTCCAGCGCTCGTTGCGCGCGTAGTCCCATTGCAGGTCGCCATCGCCCAGCAATTGCGCCAGGTCCTTGTCCGCCGACAGGATGGTGCCGACGTGGCCGGCCCGGCGCACCTGCGCCAGTGCGCTGCCGATCAGGTCGTCGGCTTCGTAACCCGGGTCGGCCAGCACCACGAAACCGAGCGCGCGACAGACCTCCTGGCAATAGCCGAACTGGCGCTTGAGCTCGGGCGGGGCCGGGTCGCGGTTGGCCTTGTAGGCGGGGAAGATGGCGTTGCGGAAATTGCTCTCCAACGCGACGTCGAAGGCGAAGGCGAGGCGTTGCGGACGGTGCCGCTCGAGCAGTTCCAGCACGAAGCGGGTGAAGCCGTGCACCGCGTTGACCGGCCAGTCTTCGGCATCGCGGAATTCGTCCGGCATCGAATGCCAGGCGCGGAACACGTACATGCTCGCATCCACCAGGTAGACGGACTGGCTCACGGGGCGAGTTCCGTGGTCAGGGTGGCGGGGTCCGGGCGCTCGCGCTCTTCGCCGGGCGCCTGGGCCGTGCCGACGTGGATGAAGCCCAGCACCCGCTCGTGGCCCCCGACGCCGAGCCGTTCCAGCACCGCCGGATCATAGGCCGGCCAGCCGGTCAGCCACTGCGCGCCGAAGCCCTCGGCCTGCGCGGCCTGCAGCAGCGAAAAGCAGGCCGCGCCGCCCGACAGGAGCTGTTCCTGCTCCGGCACCTTGTGGCCCGGCGTGAGCCTTGCGATCACCGCGATGACCAGCGGGGCATGCTGGAAACGCATGCGGTCCTTCTCGATGCTGGCCTCGGCGGCGCCGGCATGGCGTTCGACACTGCGACGGGCCAGCAACTCGCCCAAGCTGGATCGGGCGGCGCCGCGGACCAGCAGGAAGCGCCAGGGCTGCAGCTTGCCGTGGTCGGGGACGTGGACCGCGCAGGCCAGCATCCGGGCCAGTTGGGCGGGGTCGGGGCCAGGGCCTGTCAGCAGGCGGGAAGGGATCGAATGGCGCAGCAAAAGGGCGGCCGAAGCGTGCATGCGGCGCACTCTAGCATCCGGCCTCCGGCGGCTTGGGGGAACTGCAGGCTGAATCACATTCTGAACGGATCGAATGCCATACTTTGGCATCTAGCAAAACTCTAACCCCCCGAGAGTTTTATGACACCGCCTGTTTTCCCAATCCAAGGTCGCTGGGTGTACCAGAACGATCCCCAATTGTTCGACACGCTGCGCAAGCGCACCCTGTCCCATCTGCAGGCGGCCCTCGGCCGCGTGCTCGGCAAGGCCGACGACTGGCTGTTCGACCTCGCGCAGAAAGAGGGCGCCGTCGCCGGCTCCCCGCCCCTGGACGCGATGCGCGTATTGCGGCTGTCGCGCACGCCGCTCGAGTCCGCCTTCACCCGGCATTTCGAGCAGGGCTTCGACTCGCTGCTGCAGCAGATCTCGCACAAGATGGCGCCGGGCGAGCTGAGCCTGGTCGAGGAAGAACAACTCGAGGCGCAACTGGCGTCCGAAGTGGTGGTCGAGGCGATCACCCGCGCACACGGCCCCGCGCTGGATGCCGTCGAGCGCCGCTTCGCATCCATGGTCGGCGTGGCCAAGCTGGAAACCGGCCTCAACCCGCTCAGCCCGTCCAGCCTTGCCAATGGCATGCAGGCCGCGCAGGCCGACATCCCGCTGCCCGACAACCTGCGCGTGGTGCTGTTCAAGATCTACGAGCGTGAACTGGTCGCCTCGCTGGGCGCCCTGCTGACCGAACTCAATGCGCGCATGACCACCGCGGGCATCCTGCCCGAGTTGGGCAACCCGCGTCCGGCCGACCAAGCCCCGGCACCGGCGGTTTCCGCCGCCGCCGCAGTGGCCGCGGCCAACCAGGCACAGGCCCGCTTCGAAGCCGCGCAGGCCGACGACCGGGTCATGTTCGACGCGCTCTGCGACCTGCTGCACAGCTGGCGGCCGCAGGGCGGGGCCACGGTTGGCGGTGGCGCCTCGGGCGGCAACCGCCGCGCGCTGCAGTTGAACGAGATGATGTCGGTGCTGTCCCTGCTGCAGAACTCGGTGCCGCCCGCAGTGCACGAGGCGATGGGCAATGCCGAGGCCTCGCTGGCCCAGCTGATGAAGCGCGAGATGCTGCAGGGCGCGCGCCAGATCGGCGTATCGCCGGAACAGGTCAACATGTCCACCGAGCACGAGGACGCGGTTGACCTGGTCGGCATGCTGTTCGACGTGCTGTTCGACGAGCGCGACTTCGAGGCCCAGGCCCGCACCCTGATCTCCCGCCTGGTGGTGCCCTACGTGAAGGCCGCGGTCATGGACCGCCGCCTGTTCCAGTACAAGACCCACCCCGCGCGTCGCCTGCTGAACTCGCTGTCCGAAGCGGTCGAGGGCAACAAGGGCGAAGGTCCGCAGGAAAAGGAACTGCTGCACAAGGCCGAGGAAACGGTCGATCGCCTGGTCGCGGAGTTCAACGAGGACATCGCGATCTTCGAGACCCTCGAGCAGGAGCTGCGCAGCTTCCTCGAGCAGCACAACCGCCGCATCGAGCTGGCCGAGCGCCGCGCCACCGAGTCGCAGCGCGGGCAGGAACGCCTCGAGCAGGCCCGTACCCTGGCCGCGTCCGAGCTCAGCCGCCGGGTCGAGGACCACAAGTTGCCGGCGCCGCTGAACGACTTCCTGTCGCGCAGCTGGTCGCACCACCTGTCCATGATCGCCCTGCGCGAAGGACCGGACAGCGCTGCCTGGAATGCCGCCCTTGGGGTCGCCGACGCGCTGCTGGAGTTGCTGCCCAAGGAAGGCAAGCCGGTCGCCAACGCCAGTTCCGCGCTGCAGAACCTGCGTGAGCCGATCGAGGCCGTGCTGGCCAGCTCCGGCATCACCGGCGAGTCCGCCGGCGAAACCATCCGCAACCTCGCCGCCTGCATCGAGTCGCTCAAGCCCATCCCGCTGTCGGCCCAGGCCGCCAAGCCGCGCCCGGCGCAGGCCGAGCGGCCGCTGCTGTCGATCGTCGCGGACAAGGAGAAGCTGGACTTCGAGCAGGAAGACCTGGAAACGCTGCGCGGCCTGAAGATCGGCGTGTGGCTGGACCTGGCGGGCGAAGACCAGAAGCTGCACCCGGCCAAGCTGAGCTGGATCAGCCCGATTTCCTCGCGCCTGATGTTCGTCAACCGGCGCGGCGTGCGCATCCTGGTCGCCTCGCTCGAGGAGCTGGCCGCGATGAAGAAGCTGGGCAACCTCGTCCTGCGCGAGCAGGAGCAGGTGTTCGACCAGGCGCTGCACCGGGTCATGGGTCGCCTGCAGAACGAAGTGGCGTAGTTGTAGCGAAGCACCGGGCCTCCTGCCCGGGTTTCGCGTCGCTCGGGAAGAACGTGGTTTTCCCCGGCTCCGGCGTTCGTGGTATCGCGTTGGCACATCCATGTGCCAATCCATTGCTCTCCATCTGTCCCGGCGATCGTCTCGCGGGTGCGGGCGCGGGCGGGTTGGTGGTTGGAGTGGGGCGGGACGGGGTAGCATCGTGCCCAATGGATTGGGGAGGATGCCTGCATGGCGGTGACCGTTGCCTTCGTTGCCGAGACCGCCGCCGGCGAGCGCCGTGCCGCGCTCAGCCCGGAGACCTGCAAGAAGCTGCTCGCGCGCCAGGTGCGCGTCCTGCTCGAGTTCGGCGCGGGCCGGCCCGCCGGCTTCCCCGACGACGCCTACGTGGGCGCTGAATTCGCCGGGCGCGAACAGGTGCTGGGCGAGTCGGACGTCCTGCTCTGCGTGCAGCCGCCGCCGGTGGCGGACATTGCGCGGATGCGACGCGGCGCGCAGCTGGTCGGCCTGCTGGCCGCCCACGCCGACCCGGCGCGTGTCCCGGCGCTGGCGGCCGCGGGAGTCACCGGCTTCTCGCTCGAACGCCTGCCGCGCACCACGCGCGCGCAGGCGATGGACGTACTCAGCTCGCAGGCAGGCATGGCCGGCTACAAGGCCGTGTTGATCGCCGCGCAGCTGGCGCCGCGCTTCTTCCCCATGCTCACCACCGCGGCCGGCACCATCCGCCCGTCGAAAGTGCTGATCGTCGGCGCCGGCGTCGCCGGCCTGCAGGCGATCGCCACCGCGCGCCGGCTCGGCGCGCAGGTGGAGGGTTTCGACGTGCGTCCCGAGACCCGCGAGCAGATCGAATCGCTTGGTGGCAAGTTCCTCGACCTCGGCGTCTCGGCCGCTGGCGAGGGCGGCTATGCGCGCGAACTCAATGCCGAGGAACGTGCCGAACAGCAGCGCCGCCTCGGCGAACACCTGAAATCGGTGGATGTCATCGTCACCACCGCGGCGGTGCCGGGACGCCCCGCGCCCAGGATCCTCACCGCGGCCATGGTCGCCGGCATGAAGCCGGGCAGCGTGGTGGTGGACCTGGCCGCGGAGACCGGCGGCAACTGCGAACTCACGCGGCCGGGCGAGCAGGTGGAAACCAATGGCGTGGTCGTGGCCGGCCCGCTCAACCTGGCCAGCATGGGCGCGCTGCACGCCAGCGAGATGTACGCGCGCAACCTGCTCAATTTCCTCGACCTGTCCCTGGGCAAGGACGGGGCGCTGGCACTGGACTGGAACGACGAGCTGGTCGCGAAGACCTGCATCGCCCACGCCGGCGAAGCGCGCGCCTAGGCAGCGCGCGCCAGCGATCAGGGCTGCGCAACGCCCGGACCGCCGCGCCCAAGCCAGTCGCGGCGCTGCTGCGGGCTCATGTCGCGCCAGATCACGCGCAGTCGCTGCTGCTCGCCCGGCGGCAGGGCACGCAAGGCACGGAAAGCGCTGCGCATGCGCTCACGCTGCGCCGGCGACATCTGGCGAAAATTCCTTTCTCCCGCGCGCACCTGTGCCTGTCGTTCGGGCGGCAAACGGCTCCAGTGCTGGTACCGCTCGAGGATCTGCACCCGGCGCCAGGCCGGCATGCGGTCCCAGCGTTCGGCGAACGGCGCCAGGTCCTGCTGCTGCTGCGCGCCGAGCTCGCGCCAGGCCGGCACGCGAACGCCCGGCGGCGGCTCGGTCGCCAATGCGCGGGCGCTGCCCAGGGCCAGCAGCAGCGCCATCGTCGCCGACAGGATCGGACGCTGCATCACAGCGCGTCGTCCCGTGCATCGCGGGCGACCGGGGTGTCCGCGATCCAGGCGTACAGGTCGGCCTCGTCCTCGCTGGGCGCGTTGGCCAGCGCAGGGATCGCCCCGGCATCGCTCGGCCCGGCGTCGATCACGGCGGCGCTGTCCGCGGCCGGATGAACTCGCGCAGGGGACTGCGCGCCTGCGGCGGCTGGGTCCGTAGTCGACGGCGCGGGCGCCGGCGCCTGCCGCCACCAGGCGATGCCCAGCAACAGGGCCGCGGCCGTGCCGAGCGGCAGCGCCCAGACCGCGCCGAGGCCGGGCGGCCGGCTCGCGAGGGCGGCGCGCCGGGCCAGCCGCAGCCGGTTGCCGGTGCCTGCGGGTAGCGCGTCCACCGCGCGCTCGAACCGGCTGCGCGCCGCCGCGCCGATGTCGTCCCGGGTTCGATCGTTCATCGCCATTCCTCCAGCGTAATGCGAAGCGCGGCCATGGCGCGCGACAGATGCGTCTTCACCGAACCTTGCGAGCAGCCCATGGCCCGGGCCGTGTCGGCGACGTCCAGTCCCTGCAGCTCGCGCAGCAGGAAACACTCGCGCTGCCGGCGTGGCAGGTCCTGCAAGGCCAGCGACAGCGCCTGCCAGGCCTGTCCCTGCGCGTGCCGGCGCGCCGGGTCCTCGCCCGGGTCGGGTTGCGACTCGAGCAGGTCCTCGCGCGCCTCGTCGGCGCGTCCCAGCCAGCCCATCACCCGGCGACGCACGGCATTGCGGCGGTGCCGGTCGGTGAGTTGCCGGCGCAGGATGCTCCAGAACAATGGCGACCAGTCGGCTGCGGGCCGGTCGCGATAGCGCACCAGCTTGATCATCGACTCCTGCACGATGTCCAGCGCGTCCTCGCGATGGCCCAGCGCGAGTTCGGCAACGCGGTACGCGCGCCGCTCCACCCCGGCAAGGAAGGCGTCGATGTCGCGCGGCATGACCTGCCCGACAGCGTCGCCGTCGACGTCGCCGGCCGCGGCCAAGCCGACGGCCTCAGTGGCGTCGGTCAAAGCGGGCCTCGCGGCGCGCACCGACGCGATCGAAGCGGGCGTCGATCCAGTCGCCCTTGCGGTCGAGCCGCAGCGCGCGGCGCGTGTGTCCCAACGCCGCCTGTCGCGCCGCGGCGCGGTCGAAGCGGGCGTCGATCCGGTCGCCGCGCGCGTCCCAGCGGCGCTCGATGCGCTCGCCGCGGTCGTGCGCGCTTGCCGTGCCGGCGACCTGCAGGCCGGCGACCAGCAGCAAGGGAAGGGTGAGCAGGTGCATGCGTGTCATCGTGCCGTCTCCTGGCGTTGGGTTCAATGCAGACAACGCGTGGAGGCCGCGGCGGTTGACGGCCCGGCCCGGCGACGGGGCGCGGGGATCGACAGATCGGTCCGCAGCGGCCACGGGCCTGCGGTTATGATGACCGGGCGCCACTGCCGGGGGGATTGCGCCGATGGACGGGTTTCTTGCGCTGTACGTGTTCATGCTCGCCGCCTTCACCGGCTACGAGATCATCGGCCGGGTGCCGGTGATCCTGCATACGCCGCTGATGTCGGGCTCGAACTTCGTGCACGGCATCGTCCTGGTCGGCGCGATGGCGGTGCTCGGGCAGGCCACCACGCCGTTCGAGAAGGCGGTGGGCTTCCTCGCGGTCCTGCTCGGCGCCGGCAACGCGGCCGGCGGCTACGTGGTCACCGAGCGCATGCTCGAGATGTTCAAGTCCTCCAAGCCGGCGCCAGGCAAGCCGGCTTCGGGCACGCCAGGAGCCGCCACGTGACGGGCGGCTGGCTGGGCTCGGCCGTCGAGGCCAGTTATTTCGCCGCGGCGTTGCTGTTCATCCTGGGCATCAAGCGGATGGCCTCGCCGGTCACCGCGCGCAGCGGCATCCAGTGGGCCGGCGCGGGCATGCTGCTCGCCACCACCGCGACCTATTTCTATCCCGGCGAAACCGGTGGCGGGATGCACAACATCGCACTGATCTCGCTGGCGATCGCGATCGGCGCGGGACTGGCATGGTGGTCGGGCAAGCGCGTGGCCATGACCGACATGCCGCAGATGGTCGCGCTCTACAACGGCATGGGTGGCGGATCGGCGGCCGCGATCGGCGCGATGGAGCTGTCGAAGTTCGCGCACGCGCATGCGGCGATGAGTGCCACTGCGTCCGCGCAATCGGCCTTCTTCACCGGCGCGGCGGAATCCGCGACGCAGGCGACGACCGCGGGCCCCGGGCAGATGCAACTGGTGCTGGGTGTCGTGGGCGCGCTCATTGGATCCATCTCGCTCACCGGCTCGGTCATCGCCTGGGCCAAGCTCGACGGGCGCATGGACCGGCGGTACACCTTCCCGGGGCAGCAGGCCTTCAATGCCGTGGTCTTCGTGGCGGCGATCGGTTTCGGCATCGCCGCCATCGCCACGCTTTCGCCGCCGCTGATCGCCGCGTTCTTCGCCTGCGCACTCGCCACCGGCGTGCTGATGACCCTGCCGATCGGTGGCGCCGACATGCCAGTGGTGATATCCCTGTACAACGCGCTCACCGGCCTGGCCGTGGCCTTCGAAGGTTATGTGCTGGGCATCGAGGCCCTGATTATCGCCGGCATGGTGGTCGGTGCGGCAGGCACGATGCTCACCCAGCTGATGGCCAAGGCGATGAACCGGCCGATTTCCGGCGTGCTGTTCGGCAGCTTCGGCGGTGGCGGCGAGCAGAAGGCAATCGACGGCGCGCAGAAGCCGATCGAGGCGGGCGACGTGGCGGCGATGATGGCCTACGCCGAGCGCGTGGTGATCGTGCCCGGCTACGGCATGGCCGTCGCGCAGGCGCAGCACAAGGTCTGGGAGCTGGCGCAGCAGCTGATCAAGCGCGGCGTGAAGGTGAAGTTCGCCATCCACCCGGTCGCCGGTCGCATGCCCGGGCACATGAACGTGCTGTTGGCCGAAGCCGGCGTGCCCTACGACCTGATCGCGGACATGGACGACATCAATCCGGAATTCCCGAGCACCGACGTGTCGCTGGTGATCGGCGCCAACGATGTGGTCAACCCGGTGGCGAAGACCGATCCGGCCTCGCCGATCTACGGCATGCCCATCCTCGATGTTTCCGCTTCGAGGAACACGGTGGTGATCAAGCGCGGCAAGGGCACGGGATTCGCCGGCGTGGAGAACGCGCTGTTCTACGCGGACAACACGCGCATGCTCTACGGCGATGGCGCGGCGGCGGTCGGCCAGATCGTCAGCGAGCTCAAGTCCCTGGATTCGGGGCACTAGTCGCCCGTTCGGCGGCCGCTGGGGCGGCAGTCGCAGAGGCGAGGATCGCCGCCAGCAGGGGCGCGGCGGCCAGCAGCACCCAGTCCACGCGGCCGAGCGACAAGGTCGCCAGCCTCCAGGCCAGGTGCGGGCCCAGGTGCCGGGCCGAGTCCAGCGGAGGCAGGCCCATGGTGACGCCGAGTTTGGTCGCGACCACCAGCCATTCCGCCACGACGATGGTCGCCACGGTCCCGAGCACGGCGGCAGCCGTGCGCCCGCGCCCGGGCGGCGCATTGGTCAGCCGCAGAAGCAGGGCCATGTCCACCGCCGCCACCAGCGCCAGCCAGCTGCAAGTGGCCCCTGAAAGTACTGCGGCGGCGACCCAGATGGCGCTCATGCCGGCGACGCCGACCAGCAAGGCGAGGCCGGGCCAGAGCCATCGGCCGGGGAAGTGAGGGGGCATTCGGCGTCCTGTGCGTGTGCAGGCGCTAAAATAGCCGTGTTCCCCGATTTCCGATAGGAAGCGATGTCGTATTCACGCACCAGCGAGCCAGTCAAGTTCGAACGTGACTGCCCCGCCGTCCTGGTCCCGCAGGGCGAAGTGGTCAGCCTGCCTGCCGGCAGCGTCGGCTATATCACCCAGGCACTGGGCGGATCGTTCACCGTCTTCGTCGAGGGCAACCTGTTCCGGATCGCCGGCGCCGACGCCGATGCGATCGGCAAGCCGGCGCCCGAGCCCCTGCACCTTCCTGATGGCGCCGGCGACGCCGACGTCGAGAAGCTGGTCTGGGAACAACTGCGCACCTGCTTCGACCCGGAAATCCCGATCAACGTGGTGGAGCTTGGCCTGGTCTACGACTGCGACCTCGAGACGCTCGCCGATGGCGAACGCAAGGTCAACATCCGCCTGACCCTGACGGCGCCGGGTTGCGGCATGGGCGACATCCTGGTCGAGGACGTGCGCACCAAGGTCGAGCGGGTTCCCACGGTCGTGGAGGCGGACGTGGAACTGGTCTTCGATCCGCCATGGAACCAGAGCATGATGTCGGAAGCGGCCCGGCTCGAAACCGGCATGTTCTGAGCCCCCGACGGCGGGCACGGCAATCCACACAAGCACCAGGCAAGGGAGTCCGGCGATGGGCAGCAAGATCCGTACGGTGTCGTGGATCCTGGCATTCGTGTTCCTCGGCTTCGACCTGTACCTGTGGGGCGGCCTGGCCATCACCCCGGTGGTGGGCAAGGAACTTCGCGAGCAGGCCTCCCTGCGCAGCCCGCTGGCCGCCACCTACCTGTTCGCGGGCCGCAAGGCGGTGGATGGCCTGGGTCGCCAGGACGCGTCCGTGGCCTTCGCCGCCCGCCAGATCCGGGCCGGCGTCCTCGCCGATCCGGGCCCGCCTGACACGGTCGTGCAGCGGATCCTGGCCGCGCAAAGCGCCACCGGCAGCCTGTGCTACTACGGCGCACCGCTCCTGCTGCTGTTGAGCCTGGCGCTACACGTCCGTCGGCAGAAACCGATCCGGAGCTTCGGCGCAAGGGGCTGATGCGCCCGCACTCCCGGCGGCCCGTCAAGCATTTTCAACAGTTGCGACGGCTGTCGCAGTTCTGCTGCAACGCAGCGTGACTGTGTGAACTGGTTCACGCTAGGTTCCGGCCGCGCGATGGATTTATGCAAGCCCGTCGCTCGGTCCGGGTGCGTTGTTTGTTCCCTGCGTCCCAAAAACAGAGGCCGGATCCATGGCCCCGCAGGGAAGTGCGTCTGCAAACCCGGATGCAAGGAAATGGAAATCCACTGCCGCGACAGCGGCTTCCGATCCACTGACCCCCGGGGATAGACCACGTGATCCATTCGAACCGCCGTACCTTGCAAGTGCTGGCCCTCTCGCCGCTGACCCTCGCCCTGGCGATGGCGTCCGCGCAAGCGGCCACCCGCACCGACCTGCACGACCAGAACGTCTCTCTGCTCAACAGCCAGTACAAGCTCGCCACGGCCAAGGGCGGCATGCCCGCCCAGGCGAGCGCCCGCCACGCCGAGTTGCTCGGCCTGGACACCGACTCCGCCCTGAAGCTGCTCGAAAGCAACACGGACAAGGACGGCACGGTCCACTACCGCTACCAGCAAACCTTCCGCGGCGTCCCGGTCTGGGGCGAGCACGTGATCGTCAGCGAGGACAAGGCGGGCAACGTGAAGAACCTGTTCGGCCGCGCCGTCGGTGGCCTCGCCGCCGAGCTGCCGGCCAACGCTGCCGCCGGCATCGACCGCGGCCGCGCGCTCGCGCTGGCCAAGGGCCATGCGCTGGGCGCCAGCCTGTCCAGCCACACCGTGCAAAACGAGCATGCGCAGCAGGTCGTGTACGTTGGCGACGACAAGCACGCCCGCAGCGCCTGGGCCGTGGACTTCTTCGCCGACACCGCGGGCGGTGGCCATCCGACCCGTCCCTTCGCGATCATCGACGCGCACAGCGGCAAGGTGCTCAAGTCCTGGGATGGCCTGACCACCACGCTCTCCGGCACCGGCCCCGGCGGCAACACCAAGACCGGCCAGTACGAGTGGGGTTCGGGCGGCAAGTACGGCTACCTCGACGTCGCCGTGTCCGGCACCACCTGCACCATGAACAACGCCAACGTGAAGTCGGTGAACCTCAACGGCGGCACCACCAGCACCACCGCCTGGGCCTACACCTGCCCGCGCAACACGACCAAGGCCATCAACGGCGCCTACGCCCCGATCAACGACGCGCATTTCTTCGGCGGCGTGATCACCCAGATGTACCCGGCGTACACCACCTACAACGCCCTGAACTTCCAGCTGGTCATGCGCACGCACTACAGTTCGGCCTACGAGAACGCGTTCTGGGACGGCGCGACCATGAGCTTCGGCGACGGCGCCAGCACCTTTTACCCGCTGGTCAGTGTCGACGTGGCCGGCCACGAGGTGTCCCACGGCTTCACCGAGCAGCACTCCAACCTGACCTATTCCGCCCAGTCCGGCGGCATGAACGAGGCCTTCTCGGACATGGGCGGCGAGGCCACCGAGTACTTCTGGAAGGGCACCAATGACTTCCTGGTCGGCCCGGAGATCTTCAAGGCCACCGGCGCGCTGCGCTACATGTCGAACCCGCCGCAGGATGGCAGTTCGATCGACAACGCCGCCAACTACACCAGTTCGCTCGACGTGCACTACTCGTCCGGCGTGTACAACAAGGCGTTCTGGAAGCTGGCCACCACGGCCGGCTGGAGCACGCCGAAGGCGTTCGGCGTGTTTGCCCGCGCCAATGCCCTGTACTGGACCCCCAGCAGCACCTATAACAGCGGCGCCTGCGGCGTCGAGACGGCGGCCACGGACCTTGGCTACACCAAGGCTGACGTGACCGCGGCCTTCACCCTGGTCGGCGTGAGCTGCTCGGGCGGCGGTGGCGGTGGCGGCACGACTGCCCTGGCCAACGGCGTCGCCGCGACCGGCATCGGCGCAGCGACCGGCGCCTATGCCAAGTACACCCTGGTGGTGCCGGCCGGCGCCACGGGCCTGAAGTTCGTGATGTCGGGCGGCACCGGCGACGCGGACATGTACGTGAAGTTCGGCAGCGCGCCGACCGACACCGTGTATGACTGCCGTCCCTACGTGTCGGGCAACGCCGAGACCTGCACCATCGCCACGGCGCAGGCGGGCACCTACTACGTCAACCTGAAGGCCTACTCGACCTTCTCGGGCGTCAGCCTGACCGGCAGCTACACCGCGGGCGGCACCAATACGGCGCCCGTGGCCAACTGGTCGGCGACCACCAGCGGCCTCACGGCCACCTTCACCGATTCCTCGACCGACGCGCAGAACAACATCACGTCGCGTTCCTGGAACTTTGGTGACGGCGCCACGTCCACCACCACCAGCCCGAGCCACACCTACGCGGCAGCCGGCACCTACTCGGTTGCCGAGACGGTGACCGACGCCGGCGGCCTGAGCAACACCAAGACCGCCAGCGTCACGGTAAGCGGCGGCGGCACCTGCGGCGGCCTGGTCCTGTGC
>JANXUD010000059.1 GCA_025352045.1 Gammaproteobacteria bacterium
GATGCGATGGACGGCCCGATGCCACAGACCCGCTTCGTCACCCAAAAGGCCTTCGCGATGGGCTTCAAGCCGATCGTGGTCGTGAACAAGGTCGACCGCCCGGGCGCGCGCCCGAGTTGGGTGCTGGACCAGACCTTCGACCTCTTCGACCGCCTCGGCGCGTCGGACGACCAGCTCGACTTCCACACCGTCTACGCCTCGGCCCTGCACGGCTTCGCCGGCCTCGAGCCGGACGTGCGCAGCGGCGACATGACGCCGCTGTTCCAGGCCATCGTCGACCACGTGTCGCCGCCGCCGGTGGACATGGACGGCCCGTTCCAGATGCGCGTGACCTCGCTCAGCTACAGCAACTACGTCGGCATCATCGGCATCGGCCGCATCCAGCGCGGCAAGATCAGGGGCAACACCCAGGTCTCGATCGTCGATCGCGAGGGCAAGGTCCGCACCGGCAAGGTGATGCAGGTGATGGGCTTCCTGGGCCTGGAGCGGCTGGAAGTGGACGAGGCCAATGCCGGCGACATCATCGCCATCTCCGGCATCGAGAACCTCAGTATCTCCGACACCGTCTGCGCGATCGACGCGCCCGAGCAGCTGCCGGTGCTGACGGTGGACGAGCCGACCATCAGCATGACCTTCCAGGTGAACAACTCCCCGTTCGCCGGCCAGAAGGACCGCAGCGGCGGCAAGTTCCTCACCTCGCGCCAGTTGCGCGACCGCCTGATGCGCGAGGCCCTGCACAATGTCGCATTGAAGGTCGAGGAGACCGACGACGCCGACAAGTTCAAGGTCAGCGGCCGTGGCGAGCTGCACCTGTCGATCCTGATCGAGACCATGCGCCGCGAAGGTTACGAGCTGGCCGTGTCGCGCCCCGAAGTGATCGTGAAGCTGGTCGACGGCGTCAAGATGGAGCCGATCGAGAGCCTGGTGGTGGACCTCGAGGAGCAGTACCAGGGCGGCGTCATGCAGCGCCTGGGCGAGCGTCGCGCACAGCTCACCAACATGGAACCCGACGGCAAGGGTCGCGTACGCATCGACTTCATGATCCCGGCGCGCGGGCTGATCGGCTTCCAGACCGAGTTCCGCACCATTACCGCAGGCACGGGCCTGCTGTTCCATGTCTTCGACCATTTCGGCCCGCGCAGCGAAGGCGCGATCGCCGAGCGCCAGAACGGCGTGATGATCTCCAACGGCACCGGTCCCTCGCCAGCCTACGCTCAGTTCTTCATGCAGGAGCGCGGCCGCCTGATGGTCGAGCCGGGCGAGGAAATCTACGAAGGCCAGATCGTCGGCGTGCACGCCAAGGACAACGACCTCACCGTCAATGCCCTGCGCGCCAAGCAGCTGACCAACTTCCGCGCCTCGGGCAAGGACGACACCGAAGCGCTGATCCCGCCGCTCAAGCTCTCGCTCGAGCAGGCGCTGGAATTCATCGCCGAGGACGAGCTGGTCGAGGTCACGCCGGTGGCGATCCGCCTGCGCAAGAAGGACCGCACCGAGAGCGAGCGCAAGAAGGCCTCACGCAGCTAAAACATCGCCTCGCTATACTCCAAGGCCCGGGTCGGCGACGTCCCGGGCCTTTTTCATTCCAGGGGAATATCGATGCGCCGTCTCGTCCTGCTGGTCGCCATCGCCGCGTCGCTCGCGGCCTGAAGCCCACGCCGCCGCCCGCCCCCTCCGGCCCAACCGGCAGCACCCCGCCGCCAACGTCCACCACCGGCATCGACGTCGCCGAACTCCCGGCGACCGATGCCGCCGCGAAGCTGGCCTCCGGCGCGCTCACCTCCCGCGCGCTGACCCAGGCCTACCTCGACCGCATCGCGGCGATGGACAAGAAAGGCCCGGCGCTCAATGCCGTCATCGAACTCAATCCAGACGCGCTGAAGGAAGCCGACACACTCGACGCCGAGCGCAAGGCCGGCAAGCTGCGCGGTCCGATGCACGGCCTGCCGGTCCTGCTCAAGGACAACATCGACGTCGTGGGCATGGCCAACTCCGCCGGCTCGCTCGCGCTCGCGGACAACCATCCCTCCGCGGATGCCTTCCTGGTCGCCCGCCTGCGAGCCGCCGGTGCGGTGATCCTGGGCAAGACCAACCTGAGCGAATGGGCCAACTTCCGCTCGACCCGCTCGGTCTCCGGATGGAGTTCGCGCGGCGGGCAGACCCGGAACGCCTATGTGCTCGACCGCAATCCCTGCGGCTCGAGCGCCGGCACCGGCGCCGCGATCGCGTCCAGCTTCGCCGCCTTCGGCGTCGGCACCGAAACCGACGGCAGCATCATCTGCCCGTCCTCGGTGAACGGCCTGGTCGGCCTCAAGCCCACCGTCGGCCTGGTCAGCCGCAACGGCATCATCCCGATCTCGGCCAGCCAGGACACGGCAGGCCCGATGGGCCGCAGCGTCGCCGACGTGGCGTTGCTGCTGGGCGCCATGGCGGCCACTGACGAAGCCGATCCCGCAGGCCATGCGTCGGCCGGCAACATCCCGCCCGACTACACCAGCTTCCTCAAGCCCGATGCCCTGAAGGGCAAGCGCTTCGGCCTGTTCCGCCAGACCATGGGCTTCCATCCGGATGTCGATGCCGCGATGGACAAGGCCGTTGCCGCGATCAAGGCCGCTGGCGGCGAGGTCGTGGAGGTGAAGGTCCCGACGTTCGGGCAATGGGACAAGCCGGAGCTCGAGGTGCTGCTGTACGAGTTCAAGGCCGGACTCAACACCTATCTCGCAGCGCACGGCTCGGCGCAGAAATCGCTCGAGGCGCTGATCGCCTGGGACAAGGCGAATGCTGCAAGGGCAATGCCGATCTTCGGCCAGGAGCTGTTCGAGCAGGCGCAGAAGAAGGGCCCCCTGACCGACGCCGCCTACAGCAAGGCGCGCGATGACGCGCGCCGCCTCGCGGGCGCGCAAGGCCTGATTGCCGCGCTCGACAAGGACAACCTGGATGCGCTGATCGCACCCAGCATGGCGCCCGCCTGGCCCACCGATCCGGTGCTTGGGGATCATTTCCTCGGCGCCGGCTACGGCATCGCCGCGGTCGCCGGCACGCCCAGCATCACGGTGCCGATGGGCGATGTGCGCGGCTTGCCGATTGGACTGGCCTTCCTCGGCCGCGCCTATTCGGAGCCGGAACTGCTCGGCTTCGCCTATGCGTACGAGCAGGCCACGCACGCGCGCAAGCCGCCCCGGTACCTGCCCACGCTCGCGCCCTGAGCGCAGGCGTGGGGCCGGCCCGCGCGGCGGCCGGCGCGCGGGATCGCTATGGCATCTCGCGCGACACGCCGGGATCGGGCGCGTCCAGGTGCGCGCGATCGGGAATCGCGATCGGCGGCGACTTCGCCGCCTGCAGGGCGGCGTCCAGGCGCGGCAAATCGGTCGACTTGAATCGGGTCCATGCGGCGATGGCGCGCTCCAGGCGTGCGGCGTATTCGGCCTGGACCTCGCCCTGCTGCTGCGTCGGCATGCCGTCGGAGCCTTCCAGGTCGGTTTCCAGCCCAGTTAGCTGGGTGCCGATGGCTGACAGGTTCAACGGGGCCTGTTCGCCCTTGCCTTCCAGCAGCGGTGACAGCGTTGACGTCGCCTGCTTCACCGCCTCCGCTGCGGCCGCCGGGAGCCCGGGTTTCGCGGCGAGCGCCTTGAGCTGTTTGCGCACGGCATCCAGTTCGCCATTGGCGACGAATTGCCGTTCCATCGCCGCGCTGTTGCGTGCCGAGAACTGCATGGCGGCGGCGACCGCGGCGCCGTCCACCCTTACGCGCGGATCCGCCGCCACCTCGAGACTGGCGCGTGCCTCGCGCCGGCCGTTCGATAGCACCACGGTGTACCGGCCCGGCGCGACCAGCATGCCCTCGGGCAACAGGGGCGTTTCGTCGCCGTCCACGGCAGCGATGCTGTAGTCATACGCGCTGGCCACCGGGCGCGGCATGCGCAGGTTCCAGACGAAGCGATGGGCGCCGGCGCTGGCAGCCAGGCGCTGCGGCGCGCCGACCCAGCGTTCCTCGAAATAGCGCTCGGAGGGCGGGCCCTTCGCGTCGTCCCCGCTTGAAAACGCCACCACTTGCGCGCCCTGGGCATCGAGGATGCGCAGCGTCACCGGCCCCTTCGCTTCGGTCGCGAGCCAGTAGTCGATCACGGCGCCGTCGCTGGGGTTGTTGCCGGTGGGCTCCTCGCGGGGCAGCGGCGTGTCCTTGTTCTGGTTGCCGCGCACGCGCATCGCCACGCCCGGCTGGAACAGGTGCACAGGCTTGGCGAGCACGGAAGCGTCGAGCTGGCGCAGCGGCGCCAATTGGTCCATCAGCCAGATCGAGCGTCCCTGGGTGGCGACGATCAGGTCATCGCCGTGCACCAGCAGGTCGGTGACGATGGCGCTGGGCAGGTTGCGCTGAAGGGATTGCCAGTGCGTGCCGTCGTCGAACGACACCCACACGCCGCGGTCGGTCCCCGCATACAGCAAGCCGCGCTTGATCGTGTCCGCGCGCAGCGCGCCGACGAAGTGCCCATCGGGCAAGCCTGCGCCGATCGCGGTCCAGGTCCTGCCGTAGTCGTGCGTGCGCCAGGCCATCGGCCGGAAATCGTCGGCGCGATGGTCGTCCACGGCGATGTAGGCCGTTCCCGCGTCGAGCGGCGAGACGTCCACGGTGCTGATCTTGGCCCACGGCGGCAGCCCGGCCGGCGTCACGTCCTGCCACTTCCCGCCCCCGTCGCGGCTAAGGTGTACACGACCGTCGTCGGTGCCGAGCCACAATTCGTCGTTGTCGCGGGGCGACAGGCCAATGCTGAAGATCACGCCATAACCGCAGTCGTGCACCACCTCGGGCTGCTTCGAGTGCTCGCAATCCTTGCCTCCGCCGGTCGCAGGCGCGACGTCGGGGCTGATGACCGTCCAGTGCGCGCCCTGGTCGAGCGAGCGGAACAGCACCTGCGCGCCCTGGTACAGCGGGTACGGCGCGACTTTCGACACGGCGATCGGGGTGATCCAGGTATAACGATACTTCGCCGTGGTCGGCTTCGCCCCGTAGGTGGAGACCGGCCAGGGAGAGATGTTCTGCACCTCGCCGTTCTTCGCGTTCCAGCGCGACAGCCGGCCGCCCAGTCCCGACCCGTAGACGATGTCCGGATCGCGCGGATCGGGGATGTCGTAGTCGCGCTCGTCCGCGCCGACCGGGTGCCAGTCGCGCGAGGTGATGGCGCCGTAGTCGGTGCGGCTGGCGATGGCGACGGTGCCGTTGTCCTGCTGCCCGGCATAGATCCAGTACGGGAAGCGGTTGTCGGCGGCGAGGTGGTAAAGCTGCCCGGTGGGCTGGTTGTACCAGCTGCTCCAGCTCGCGCCGCCATCCACGGTGACGACCGTGCCCTGGTCGGAACCGGTGATCATCCGCTGCGGATGCCGGGGGTTGATCCACAGGTCGTGGTAGTCGTCGCCGCCGGGCGATCCCTTGATGATGTCGCAGTGGGCACCGCCCTGGTCGCAGCGATGGATCGAACGTCCCATCACGAACACCGTGTCGGGATCGCCGGGCATCGCGGCCATGCGCGCGAAGTAATTGCTCGGCAACTCGGCGTCGGCGTTCACCAGCTTCCAGTGCGCGCCGGCATCGTCCGAGCGATACAGGCCGCCGGCGTCCTCCGCATCCACGACCGCATAGATGCGGGTGCCCTGCGCAGTGTGCGTCGCCGCCAGGCCGATGCGGCCGAGGTCCCCCGCAGGCCAGCCGCCGCCGGTGAGGCGCTGCCAGTGCTCGCCGCCGTCGGTGGACTTGAACACGCCGCTGCCGGGGCCGATGTCGGGATCGAAGTAGCTCATCCACGGCTTGTAGCGGACCTGCCAGGTCGCCGCGAACACGATGTTGGGATCCGCGGGATCCACGGCGAGGTCAACCGCGCCGGCGTCCTCGCTGACGAACAGGGTCTTGCGCCAAGTGGCGCCGCCATCGGTCGACAGGAAGACCCCGCGCTCCGAATTGGGCCCGAACATGTGCCCGAGCGCGGCCACCATCACCCGTCGCGCATCGTGCGGATCCACCTGGATCGCGGCGATGTGGCGCGACGCCTCCAGCCCGATCGCGCTCCAGGTGGCGCCCGCGTCCGTGGACTTGAACATGCCCTCGCCGGCCGCGACGTCATAGCGTGAACTGACCTGCCCCGTGCCCGCGTAGATCACCTTGGGATCGGAAGGCGCCACTGCGATCGCGCCGATCGAGGCGGGACCATGGTCGAAGATCGGCCGCCAGGTGCGGCCGGCGTCGAGCGTCTTCCAGATGCCGCCGCCGGCGGCGCCGAAATAGTAGGTATCGGAGTCACCGGCGATGCCGGCGACCGCGGTGCCCCAGCCGCCGCGGTGCGGCCCGATCAGGCGCCAACGCAGGCCGTCGAGCGCGCGGGCGTCGAGTACTGCAGGCTGCGCGATGGCGCTTCGGGCGGGCGGCGCCAATCCCGTGGCGGCCATGGCCGAGGCGGTCAGGCAAGCCGACAGCGCGAGTAGCGCAACGAGGAGTGGATGCAGGCGACTGTTGGACATGGGCGGCTCCGGAACGGACACCCGAAGTCTACGCCCGGGCCTGCGCCTCAGTGCATACGCAGCCTGCAGCCATCGTCCGCTGCTGTGGCCGGCGACACCAGCCGTCCAAGGCGCCCGCCGTCGCCGCTGAACCAGAATGCGCGACCGGCATTGGCGACGCTGTCATAGCCTACGCCGGACAGTGCTATCCACGTGACGCTGGGAAGCGCGTTCTCCCCGGGGTCGCAGCAAGCCGGGAGTTTCGCTTGCGGCTGAAGACAGCTCGCCGGCAGCAGGTCGCTTGCATCCGGGCCGGTCGCGACGCACATCGCATCCTGGCCACGCTTGCAAGCGATCCCGGAGCGATAACCTCCGGGCGCGCCAGCGGCCGCGTTGGCCTGGATCGTCGACGCTGCATGCACGCTGGCAACGACCGCAGGCGCCGCCGGCTTTCGATAATCGCCGCCGACGGCCAGTACGTCAGTACCGCGCCGGGCCAGGGAGAACAGGCCCGCAGAGGGCGCAGGTTCCGGGAACGCTGCGTCGATGGCCTGCCAGTCGCCCTTCGCCTCGAAACGCTGCGGCAGGTAATGCACGCGCGCACGGGAGCCACCCGTGGCGACCAGGGTGCCACCGCCTGCAAGCAGTACGCAGGTCCCGCTGGCGGCGAAGGCAGCTTCGCCGTCTGCGGCCTTCGGGCCGATGCCGGCGACCCAGGTGCGTCCGCCATCGCGGGACCGGAAGATGCGGAAGCGCCCATCGACGGGATCGCCCAGCAGCACCCCGCGCGCACCGTCGAAGTCGATGCAATCGAAGAAACCGGCGGGATCGGGATTGCGCAGGACCTCGGTCCAGCGCGCACCGCCATCAGCCGTGCGGAAGACGCGTGACGCGTCTCCCGGCCCCGCGCCCATGACAACTGCGGACCGGCCGTCGAAGCCATGCACGTCACGCAGGTCGAGGGCTTCCGCCCCAGGGACATGCATGACCGTCCAGGACTTGCCGGCGTCGGTGCTGCGCAGCACGGTGCCCGCCTGCCCGCTCGCCCAGGCGATGTCCTCGCTCACCGCGGACAGTCCGCGCAAACGCACGGTCACCGGCGAAACGAGTGCGTCGATGCGCGGCGCATCGTCCGCAATCGCGGCACAGGGAGCAAGCGCCAGCAACAGGCACGCGAGGAGGCCGCAGCTGCGCAGGATCACGCCTGCGCGGGCCGCGCCAGCGCTGCCTGCTTGCGCACGATCAGCATCGCGATTTCCAAGGACTGCTCGTAGTTCAGGCGCGGATCCACGGTCGACCGGTAGGCACGTTCGAGGTCGATCTCGGTCAACGCGCGCGCGCCGCCGAGGCATTCGGTGACGTCCTCGCCGGTGAGCTCCAGGTGCACGCCGCCCAGGCGCGAGCCCAAGCCCGCGTGGATGTCGAAGCTGCGATCGAGTTCGCTTCGGATCGTGTCGAAACGCCGGGTCTTGAAGCCGTTGCTGGTGCTCTCGGTATTGCCGTGCATCGGGTCGCAGACCCACAACACCTTTTTGCCCTCGCGCTGCACGGCTTGCACCAGCGGCGGCAGGCGCTCGTCCACCTTGGTCGCGCCCATGCGCTGGATGAAGGTGAGGCGACCCGCTTCGTTATCCGGGTTCAGCACATCCGCCAGGCGCAGCAACTGGTCCGGCGTCACCGAGGGCCCGATCTTCACCGCCACCGGGTTGCGCAGGCCGCGGAAATACTCCACGTGCGCGCCATCGATCGCCGCGGTGCGCATGCCGATCCAGGGGAAGTGCGTGCTCAGGTTGAACCAGCCCCACTGCCGGGGAACCTGGCGCGTCAGCGCCTCCTCATAGGGCAGGAGCAGCGCCTCGTGCGACGTATAGAAGTCGGCACGGTTGAGGTTGTGCAGGGCCTCGCCGCTGATCGTCTCCATGAAGCGCACCGCATCGCCGACCGCGGCGACCATGCGGTGATATTCCTCGGACAGCGAGGAGTGATGGACCCAGGCCAGGTCCCAGTATTCCGGGTGGTGCAGGTCGGCGAAGCCCCCATCGATCAGCGCGCGGACGAAATTCATGGTCATCGCAGAACGCGCGTGGCCCTTGACCATGCGCCGCGGATCGGCGGTGCGCGCGGCCGCGGTGAACTCGGGCTGGTTGACGAAATCGCCGCGGTAGCTCGGCAGCGTCACGCCGTCGCGCGTCTCGTCGTCGGTCGACCGCGGCTTGGCGTACTGGCCCGCGAAGCGCCCGACGCGCACCACGGGCAGGCGCAGGCCGTGCACCAGCACCAGGCTCATCTGCAGCAACACCTTCAGCCTGTTCGAGATCAGTCCGGACTCGCAGTCCTCGAAGCTCTCCGCGCAGTCGCCCCCCTGCAACAGGAAGCGCCGGCCTTCCTGGGCCTCGGCCACCTGCTGCTTCAGCGCGAGGATTTCCCAGGACGTGACCAGGGGCGGAAGCCGGCCGAGTTCCCCCAGCACGCCCGCCAGGGCGTCAGCATCCGGATACACCGGCTGCTGGGCCGCAGCCTTGCCGCGCCAGCTCGACGGGGTCCAACCCTCGGGCAGGCTGACGGGATGCAAGGGGCGGTCGAGGGCGTTCATGGCGTTGATGGCGGCGTGGTCGTCGACGGGCGGATGAACATCATCGCATAGCACCCGCGCGACGGACGCGACCACCCTGTTGCGAGTCCCGGTCGTTGGCTCAGCGCCGGCGCAAGCCCGCGACCAGGGCCCCGGCGGCCAGCAGCACGAAGCACAGCAAGGTCCATTCCGGCATCGAGAAACCCCAAAGCGTCCAGTTGACCTCGGCGCATTCGCCCGAGCCGTGGAGGACTTTCTTCACCACGTCCAGCCAGCTGGGCATGGATTCGACCATGTAGGACAGGCCGGGGCCGCAGGCCGGTACCTGGTCGGCCGGCAGGTGCTGCAGCCACACGTGGCGGCCGGCGATGCCGGCGCCCACCGCGGCGGCCAGGAACGCCAGCAAGCCCCAGGCCAGGCGGCCGGACGGGCGCTTCGGGTCGTGGATCGCGGCGAGCAAACCAACCGCGCCCACTGCCGCCATCGCGATGCGCTGGAAGATGCACAGGGGGCAAGGTTCGAACATCTGGCCGTACTGGGCGAACACGGCGTAGGCCAGCAGGGCGGCGCAGGTCGCGAAACCAAACAGCATCTGGTTCCGGAACGACCAGGCAAGGGGATTGGGATTGGGTCGCATCGTGGCTGCCGGCGTGGGTTTGACGCAATGACCTTAGCGCAGCGCCCGAAGTTTCGGAACCTTGGCAGGCGAAACCACCGGGACCCACCTGCGCTCGAAACGAAAACCCCGGCGCATGGCCGGGGTCGTCGGTACCGCGATGCCGCCTGCCTTACTCGGCGGTGGCGACCACGCTCTGCGGGCGGTCCACCAGCTCGACATACGCCATCGGCGCGTTGTCGCCGGGGCGGAAGCCGCACTTGAGGATGCGCAGGTAGCCACCCGGACGCGCCTTGTAGCGCGGGCCCAGTTCGACGAACAGCTTGCCCACGGCCTGCGCATCGCGCAGGCGGGACATCGCCAAACGGCGGTTGGCAACCCCGTCCACCTTGCCGATGGTGATCAGCGGCTCGGCGACGCGGCGCAGTTCCTTGGCCTTGGGCAAGGTGGTGCGGATCAGCTCGTGCTTGAACAGCGAGGCCGCCATGTTGACGAACATCGCTTCGCGATGGGCGCTGGTACGGCTGAACTTACGGCCCGATTTTCTGTGGTGCATTGTCGTGCTTCCTGATGTTTGTCCGGGCCTCTCAGCCCATCATGCCCTGCTGCAGGCCGGCCGGCGGCCAGTTCTCCAGCTTCATGCCGAGGGACAGGCCGCGCTGTGCCAGCACTTCCTTGATCTCGGTGAGCGACTTCTTGCCCAGGTTCGGGGTCTTGAGCAACTCGACCTCGGTCCGCTGGATCAGGTCGCCGATGTAGTAGATGTTCTCGGCCTTGAGGCAGTTGGCCGAACGCACGGTCAACTCGAGGTCGTCGATCGGGCGCAGCAGCACCGGATCCACGCCCGCCACGGACGGCTTGGCCGCACCGCGCTCGCGCTGGGTGAAGTCGCCGAACACCGACAGCTGGTCGGTGAGGATGTCGGCCGCGGTGCGGATGGCATCCTCGGCGTCGATCGTGCCGTTGGTCTCGATGTCCAGGACCAATTTATCAAGGTCGGTACGCTGTTCAACGCGAGCCGCTTCCACTGCATAGGCAACTCGCCGAACGGGCGAGAAGCTGGCGTCGAGCATCAGGCGGCCGATGGTGCGCGTCTCTTCATCCGGACGGCGACGGGCGGTGGCCGGCTGGTAGCCGAAGCCGCGCTCGATCTTCAGGCGCATGTTCAGCGCCGTGTCCTTGGTGAGGGTGCAGATCACGTGCTCGGGATTCAGGATCTCGACGTTGTGGTCGACCTTGATGTCCGCGGCGGTGACGACGCCCGGGCCCTTGGTCTGCAGGGTCAGGGTGGTGTGCTCCGCGGTGTGCATGCGGATGGCGACGTCCTTGAGGTTCAACAGCACCTCGAGCACGTCCTCCTGCAGGCCTTCGACCGTGGTGTATTCGTGCAGCACGCCGTCGATCTCGACTTCCGTGATGGCATAGCCGGGGATGGACGACAGCAGGACGCGACGCAGCGCGTTGCCCAGCGTGTGGCCGTAGCCGCGCTCGAGCGGTTCAATCACGACCTTGGCGCGGTTGGCGCCGAGGCGTTCGATGTTCGGGCCGCGGGGGCGCAGCACCTGGTGGGCGGAAACCGTCATGGACGATGACACTCCTGGAAGATTACTTCGAGTACAGCTCGACGATCAGCGCTTCGTTGATGTCGGAAGGCAGGTCGGCACGGTCCGGGATGGCCTTGAAGATTCCGGAGAACTTCTTGGCATCCACTTCGCACCAGCCGGGGGTCAGGTCCATCTGCTGCGACAAGGTCAGCGCTTCGCCGACATTGAGGTGCTTCTGCGCGCGCTCGGACAATTGGATGGTGTCGCCGGCCTTGACCTGGTACGAGGGCAGGTTGACGGACTTGCCGTTGACCAGGACGCCCTTGTGCGAGACCAGCTGGCGGGCCTGCGGCCGGGTGACGGCGAAGCCCATGCGGTAGACGACGTTGTCGAGGCGACGCTCGAGCATCTGCAGCAGCGACTCGCCGGTGTTGCCCTTGCCGCGGGCAGCCTTGGCGTAGTAACCGCGGAACTGGCGCTCGAGCAGGCCGTAGATGCGCTTGACCTTCTGCTTCTCGCGAAGCTGGGTGGCGTAGTCGGACAGCTTGCCCTTGCGGGCAACGGGGCCATGCTGGCCCGGCTTCTGCTCGAGCTTGCACTTGGAATCGATGGCGCGCGCCGGCGACTTGAGGTTCAGGTCTGAACCTTCGCGGCGGGCGAGCTTGCAGGTGGGACCGGTATAACGTGCCATGTGTGTGCTCCGCCCTTAGACGCGACGTTTCTTCGGCGGACGGCATCCGTTGTGCGGGATGGGCGTCACGTCGTTGATGTTCATGATCTTGTAACCGACGGCGTTCAACGAACGCACGGCGGACTCGCAGCCCGGACCCGGACCCTTGATGCGCACTTCCAGCGTCTTCACGCCGTAGTCGAGCGCGGCCTTGCCGGCCTTCTCCGCGGCGACCTGCGCCGCGAACGGCGTCGACTTGCGCGAGCCGCGGAAGCCCGCGCCACCGGACGTCGCCCACGACAGGGCGTTGCCCTGGCGGTCGGTGATCGTGACGATGGTGTTGTTGAACGACGCGTGGACATGCGCGATGCCGTCGGAGACGACGCGCTTGATCTTCTTCTTGACCTTGGCGGCAGGCTTTGCCATGAGGCGCTATCCCTTTATTTCTTGATGGCTTTGCGCGGACCCTTGCGGGTGCGGGCATTGGTACGGGTGCGCTGTCCGCGCACCGGGAGGCCGCGGCGATGGCGCAGGCCGCGATAGCAGCCCAGATCCATCAGGCGCTTGATCGAGATGCCGACCTCGCGTCGCAGGTCGCCCTCGACGGTGTACTTGGCGACTTCCGACCGGAGCTGGTCCACCTGGGACTCGGTCAGGTCACGGATCCTGGTCGACGGAACGACGCCGACGGCGTCGCACAGCTTCTTCGACCGTGTGCGGCCGATGCCGAAAATACTCTGCAAGCCGACCCAGACGTGCTTCTGGACTGGCAGGTTGACACCCGCGATGCGCGCCATGAGGCGATCTCCAAAACTGATTGAGCGCAGTGAACTAGGAATTATAGCAGGGCCAGGGGTTGCTTAGAAGCCCCGGTCGCCGAAGCGACCTGGACCCGGCATGGGGAGTGTGCCCATGCTCCGGCGAGCGACCGGCCACCTGCCCTGCCCCGTTGCCGGGTCGGGCGCCCCCGCTACTCATGCGGGGACGGTGTCCGGCCAACCCGTGCGCCTAGCCGCCGCGCGGGTCGCCCATCAATGGCGGCGCGGCGAAACCGCGCCAGCCGCAAAACCGGTGTCTCAGCCGCGCGTCAAGCCGCGGGAGCCACCCTTCAAGTTGGCCTTCTTCATCAGGCCCTCGTACTGGTGGGACATCAGGTGCGCCTGGATCTGCGCGGTGAAGTCCATCACCACCACCACCACGATCAGCAGCGAGGTACCGCCGAAGTAGAACGGCACCTTCAGGCTCGAGCGCAGCACTTCCGGCAGCAGGCAGACCAGCACCAGGTACAGCGACCCGATCAGGGTCAGCCGCGTCATGACGCCGTCGATGTACTCGCCGGTGGCCTTGCCCGGCCGGATGCCCGGGATCAGGGCGCCCGACTTCTTCAGGTTCTCGGCGGTTTCCTGCGAGTTGAACACCAGCGCCGTGTAGAAGAAGGCGAAGCCGATGATCATCACGCCGTACAGCACCATGTGCAGCGGCTCGGCCGGCGCCAGCGCCTGGGCCACGCCCTGCAGGGAGCGCGACAGCGTGCCGCGCCAGCCTTCGTCGTTGGCCGTGGCGCTGCTCAGCCAGGTCGAGATGGTGGACGGGAACAGGATCAGGCTGGAGGCGAAGATCGGCGGGATCACGCCCGACATGTTGAGCTTGAGCGGAAGGTGCGAATTCTGGTTCATGTAGCCCTGGCGGCCACCCTGGCGCCGGGCGTAGTTCACCGTGATCTTGCGCAGGCCGCGCTCCATCCACACCACGAAGTAGGTCACGCCGAACACCAGCACGATGATGGCCAGGATCGACAGGATGCTGATCTCGCCGCTGCTGACCTGGGTCAACGTGTTCAGCGCCGCACTCGGCAGGCCGGACACGATGCCCGCGAAGATGATCAGCGACACGCCGTTGCCGATGCCGCGCTCGGTGATCTGCTCGCCCAGCCACATCAGGAAGATGGTGCCGGTGGTCAGCGCGACCACGGCGGTCAGCACGAAGCCGATGCCCTGGTCGTAGGCCACGTGCTGCGCCTGCAGCGCCGAGGCGATGCCGAAGCTCTGCACCACGGCCAGCAGCACGGCGAACATGCGCGAGTACTGGGTCAGCTTGCGACGACCGCTTTCGCCCTCGTTCTTCATCGCCTTCCAGGGGCCATAGATCTGGCCCATGAGTTGCACGATGATCGAGGCCGAGATGTAGGGCACCACGTTGAGGGCGAACAGGCTGAAACGGTGCAGGGCGCCGCCCGAGAACATGTTGAACATGTCCACGATCGTGCCCTTCTGGGCGTTCATCAACTCCAGCATCCTGGCCGGATCGACGCCCGGCACCGGGATGTAGCTGCCGATCCGATAGACCATCAGGGCCAGGAACACGAACAGCAGCCGCTGGCTCAGCTCGGATTTCGACGAGCCTTTCTTGTCATCGGGTTTCGACTGCGCCAAGTCCGCTTACTCCGCCAGGCTACCGCCGGCCGCTTCGATCGCCGCACGGGCGCCGGCGGTGGCCAGCAGACCCTTGAGCACGAACTTGCGGGTGATGTCGCCCTTCTTGACGATCTTGGCCTGCTTGGCGGTCGCCGGGACCAGCTTGGCGGCGCGCAGCGCGGCGAAGTCGATCTCGCCGGCCGGAAGCTTCTCAAGCTGGTAGGTGAGCACCTCGGCGGTGTCCATCTTGAGCTTGGAGCGGAAGCCGACCTTCGGCATGCGCTTCTTCATCGGCATCTGGCCGCCTTCGAAGCCGGCCTTGATCTTGCCCTTGCCGGCGCGAGCGAACGAGCCCTTGTGGCCGCGGCCCGCGGTCTTGCCCAGGCCGGAACCGATGCCGCGTCCGACGCGCTTGCGCTCGGCGCGGGCGCCTTCGGCGGGAGAGAGTGTATTGAGTTTCATCGCTTGTCTCCTCGGCGCGCTCAGGACTCGACGCGGACCAGGTAATGCAACTGGTTGATGAGGCCGCGCACCGAGGGGGAATCCTTCAGCTCGCGCACATCATTGATCTTGCTCAGGCCAAGCGCCTTCACCGACAGGCGGTGGCGTGCCTGGCAGCCACGCAGGCCCTTGACCAGGCGCACCTTGACGGTGGCGGGGGTCTTGTCAGCCATGGTAGATCTCCTCGAGCTTCTTGCCGCGCTTGGCCGCGATGTGGCTCGGCGACTGCATCGACGACAGGCCCTTGAAGGTGGCGCGCACCAGGTTGATCGGGTTGCGCGAGCCGACGGCCTTGGCCAGCACGTTCTTCACGCCGACCGCCTCGAGCACGGCGCGCATGGCGCCGCCAGCGATGACGCCGGTGCCTTCCGAGGCGGGCATCATGAACACGCGGGCCGCGCCGTGGCCGGCCTTGACCTGGTGCCAGAGCGTGCCTTCGTTGAGGTTGACGCTGATCATGGCCTTGCGCGCCTTCTCCATCGACTTCTGGATGGCGACCGGCACTTCACGCGCCTTGCCGTAGCCGAAGCCGATCTTGCCGGCGCCGTCGCCAACGACGGTCAGCGCGGTGAAGGTGAACTGGCGGCCGCCCTTGACGGTCTTGGAGACGCGGTTCACGGCGACCAGCTTCTCGATGAAGCCGTCGTCGCTCTCGCCGCGATTGCGATCGCGTTCGTTGCTGCTCATGTCTGTCGAATCCTGTTGTAAGGGGTTTGCTTGCGGCTTGGCCGCTTATAGTTATGGTCCATCTGTCGGGCCGGTTCCACGTGCAGCCGGGCCGGCCCGGTTCAAGCGCGTCGCACGATCAGAACTTGAGGCCACCCTCGCGCGCGGCTTCCGCCAGCGCCTTGATGCGGCCGTGGTAACGGTAACCGGAGCGGTCGAAGGCGACCTTCTCGACGCCGGCGGCGATCGCGCGCTGCGCGATCAGCTGGCCGACCTTCGAGGCCGCGTCCTTGTTCTTGCTGCCCTTCAGGCCTTCGCTGACTTCCGACTGGAGGGTCGAGGCGGACGCCAGGACCTTGGAGCCATCGGCAGTGAATACCTGGGCATAGATGTGCTGGCCGGAGCGCAGCACGGACAGGCGCGCGACGCCGAGCTCGCGGATGTGCGAACGCGTGGTCTTGGCGCGGCGGAGACGGGCGATGTTCTTGTCCATGGTCTGTAACCTCGAGGAACAAGAAGGCCTTAGGCCTTCTTGGCTTCCTTCATGATGATCTTCTCGCCGGCGTAGCGGATGCCCTTGCCCTTGTAGGGCTCCGGCTTGCGGTACGCGCGGATCTTGGCGGCGACTTCGCCCACCTGCTGCTTGTCGGCGCCCGACACCAGGATTTCGGTCTGGGTCGGGGTGGCCAGCGTGATGCCGTCCGGGGTCTTGAACACGACCGGGTGCGAAAAGCCCAGGCTGAGGTTCAGGTCCTTGCCGGCCATCGCGGCGCGGTAGCCGACGCCGACCAGCTCGAGCTTGCGGGTGAAGCCGTCGGTCACGCCGGTGATCATGTTCGCCAGGATCGCGCGGGTGGTGCCGGCCATCTTCATGTCGTCGTCGTTGTCAACGGACATGCGCACGACGCCGTCCTTGTTCTCGACGTTGACGCCCTGGGGCTTGGCCAGGTTGAGCGTGCCCTTCGGGCCCTTGATCGACAGGACGCCGTCGGCTTCCTTCAGCTCGATGCCCTTGGGCAGGTTGATCAGTTTCTTGGCGACTCGGGACATGGTCTGCTCCTTAGGCCACGAGGCAGAGGACTTCGCCGCCCACGCCCGCTGCGCGGGCCTGGCGGTCGGTCATCAGACCCTGCGAGGTGGAGATGATGGCCACGCCGAGTCCGGCGAGGATGCGGGGCAGTTCGTCCTTGCCCTTGTACTGGCGCAGGCCCGACCGGGAGACGCGCTCGAGGCGCTCGATCACCGGCTTGCCCTCGTAGTACTTCAGGGCGATCTCGAGCTTGGCCTTGGCGCCTTCGCCCGTGACGCGGACGTCGCCGATGTAGCCCTCGCCCCGGAGGACGTTGGCGATCGCGAGCTTCAGCTTGGAGGCAGGCATGGAAACCTGCGGCTTGCCGACGGCGAGCGCATTCTTGATGCGCACCAGCATGTCGGCGATAGGATCAGTCATGCTCATTGTTGCTTACCTTGTGTAAGTAGGGAGCACCGATATCCGCGAGTCCCGGCCAGGGCCGGGACCGGCGGTTACCAGCTGGCCTTGCGCAGGCCGGGCACGTCGCCACGCATGGAGGCTTCGCGCAGTTTGTTGCGGCCGAGGCCGAACTTCGAATAGACGCCGCGCGAGCGGCCGGTCAGTTCGCAGCGGTTGCGGACGCGGGAGGCGGAGGAATCGCGCGGGAGCTTCTGGAGGCGGTTCACCGCGTCCATCTTCTCTTCGTAGGTGGACTTTTCGCTCACGATCGCCGCCTTGAGGGCAGCGCGCTTGGTGGCGAACTTCTTCACCAGCTTCTTCCGCTTGACGTCGCGGTTGATCATCGAGGTCTTGGCCACGGTGTCGTTTCCTTTTGTATCAGTTGCGGAACGGGAAGTTGAAGGCTTCGAGCAGCGCCTTGGCTTCCGCGTCGGTCTTGGCGGACGTGGTGATGGCAATGTCCATGCCACGCATCGCGTCGACGGCGTCGAAATCGATCTCCGGGAAGATGATCTGTTCCTTGATGCCCATGTTGAAGTTGCCACGGCCATCGAAGGAACGGCCGGACACGCCGCGGAAGTCGCGCACGCGCGGCAGCGACACGTTGATCAGGCGGTCCAGGAACTCCCACATCCTTTCGCGGCGCAGGGTGACCTTGCAGCCGATCGGCCAGCCGTCGCGGATCTTGAAGCTGGCCACCGAGACGCGCGCCTTGGTGGTCACCGGCTTCTGGCCGGCGATCTTGGCCATGTCGGCCACGGCATTCTCGAGGATCTTCTTGTTGCCCACGGCCTCGCCAACGCCCATGTTCAGGGCGATCTTGGTAATGCGCGGGACCTGCATGACGTTGTCGTAGCCGAACTTTTCCATCAGCTTCGGAACAACGGTGTCCTTGTAGATTTTTTCCAGGCGGGTATTCATGTCAGTCCTCAGGCGTCCAGCGCCTCACCGCTCGAGCGGAACACACGCACTTTGCGTCCATCCTCGAGCACCTTGAAACCAATGCGCTCGCCCTTGCCCGTCACCGGGTTGAGCGGCATCACGTTGGAGATATGGATCGGCGCCTCGCTCTCGACGATCCCGCCCGGCTGTCCGGCCTGGGGGTTCGCCTTGGTGTGGCGCTTGACGATCTTGACGTTCTGCACGACGACGCGGTCACCCGCGACGCGCATGACCTCGCCCTTCTTGCCCTTGTCGGCGCCGGCGATCACGAGGACCTGGTCACCCTTCTTGATGCGATTCATGTCTGTTCCTTCCTGCTCAGAGCACTTCGGGCGCGAGCGAGACGATCTTCATGAACTTCTCGGAGCGCAGCTCGCGGGTTACGGGCCCGAAGATGCGGGTGCCGATCGGCTCCTGCTTGTTGTTGAGCAGCACGGCCGCGTTGCCGTCGAAACGGATCAGCGAGCCATCGGGGCGACGCACGCCGGACCGGGTGCGGACCACGACCGCGTCGTAGACCTCGCCCTTCTTGACCTTGCCGCGCGGGATCGCGTCCTTGACCGTCACCTTGATGACGTCGCCGATGCGGGCGTACCGGCGCTTGGAGCCGCCGAGCACCTTGATGCACATCATTTCCTTGGCGCCGGAGTTGTCCGCGGCGTCGAGGTAGCTTTGTACCTGGATCATGTCGGGCTCCTTACTTCGCGCTGCGCGTGACGACTTCGACCACGCGCCAATTCTTGGTCTTGGACAACGGCCGGCACTCGCTCACGCGGACCATGTCGCCCTCGTTGCACGAGTTGTCCTCGTCGTGGGCATGCAGCTTGGTCGAACGGCGGATGTACTTGCCGTACAGCGCATGCTTGACCAGGCGCTCGACCAGGACGGTGACGGTCTTGTCCATCTTGTTGCTGACGACCCGGCCTTCGACCGTCTTGACAGCAGTGCTGGTTGCGTTTTCGCTCATGGCTTCACTTCTTTTCGGTCAGCAGCGTGTTCACGCGCGCGATTTCGCGACGGACCAGCCGGATGTCGTGGGTCTTGGTCAGCTGACCCGTGGCCTTCTGCATGCGAAGCGAGAATTGCTCCTTGTGCAGCTCCAGCAGGTGCGTCTTGAGGTCGTCGGCCGACTTCTGGCGCAGTTCCTTGAGTTCCATCAGCGCACCGTCCGGACCACGAACGTGGTCTTCACAGAGAGTTTGGCGGCGGCCAGGCGGAACGCCTCGCGGGCGGTCTCCTCCGGGATGCCTTCGATTTCATACAGCATGCGGCCGGGCTGGATCGGGGCGACCCAGTACTCGACGTTGCCCTTGCCGGCGCCCATGCGGACCTCGATCGGCTTCTTGGTGATCGGCTTGTCCGGGAACACGCGGATCCACAACTTGCCGCCGCGCTTCACGTAGCGGCTGATCGAGCGGCGGGCGGCCTCGATCTGGCGCGCGGTCAGCTGGCCGTGCTGGGTGGCCTTGAGGCCGTACTCGCCGAAGCTGACGGCGGCGCCGGACCAGCTCAGTCCGTCGTTGCGGCCCTTCATGACCTTGCGGTACTTGGTGCGTTTGGGTTGCAGCATGGCGGCTTACCTCGGATCACGCGCCGGACGGGCCGGGCGCTCGTTGCGTTCTTCGACTTTTTCCTGGCCGACCTGGGAGAAATCGAAGATCTCGCCCTTGTAGATCCAGACCTTGACGCCGATGATCCCGTAGGTCGTCAGCGCCTCGGCGAAACCGTAATCGATGTCGGCGCGGAGGGTGTGCAGGGGCACGCGGCCCTCGCGGTACCACTCCGAGCGGGCGATCTCGGCGCCGTTGAGGCGGCCGCCGACGTTCACCTTGATGCCCAGCGCGCCCAGGCGCATCGAGTTGCCGACGGCGCGCTTCATCGCGCGGCGGAACATGATGCGGCGCTCGAGCTGCTGCGCGATCGACTCTGCCACCAGCTGCGCGTCGAGTTCCGGCTTGCGGACCTCGGCGACGTTGATGTGCACCGGGACGCCCATCAGCTTGGACACGTCGGCCTTCAGCTTCTCGATGTCCTCGCCGCGCTTGCCGATCACCACGCCCGGGCGAGCCGAGTGGATGGTGACGCGCGCCGTGTTCGAGGGACGCTCGATCAGGATCTTGCTGATGCCGGCCTGGGCCAGCTTCTTGCGCAGCATCTGCCGGACCTTGAGGTCAGCCGTCAGGTACTCGCCGTACAGGCGCTTGTTGGCAAACCACTTCGAGTTCCAGTCCTTGGAAATGCCAAGGCGGATGCCGATCGGATGGACTTTATGACCCATGTTCTTGTCCTTAGCCTTTCTTGCCAGAGCCCACGACCACGGCGATGTGGCTGGTGCGCTTGAAGATTTGCGTACCGCGACCCTTCGCGCGGGCCATGAAGCGTTTCAGGATCGGGCCCTCGTCCACGGTGATGGCGCGGACCTTGAGCTCGTCCACGTCGGCGCCGGAGTTGTTCTCGGCGTTCGAGGTGGCCGAGTACACGACCTTGTAGATGATTTCCGCGGCCTTCTTGTCGCTGAACTTCAGCAGGTCGAGGGCGCGCGCGACCGGCAGCCCGCGTACCTGGTCTGCGACCAGGCGGGCCTTCTGCGGCGAGATGCGCACGGTGCGCAGGATTGCTTTGGCTTCCATGTTCGCTGCCCCTTACTTGCCGCCGGCCTTCTTGTCGCCACCGTGACCCTTGAAGGTCCGGGTGACGGCAAATTCGCCGAGCTTGTGGCCGACCATGTTCTCGTTGACCAGCACGGGAATATGGACCTTGCCGTTGTGGATGGCGATGGTGATCCCGACCATTTCGGGCAGCACCATGGAGCGACGCGACCAGGTCTTGATCGGCTTCTTGCTGCCCTGCGCGGCCTCCACCTTCTTTGCGAGGTGGTGGTCGACGAACGGGCCCTTCTTGAGTGAACGTGCCATGACCTATCAGCTCCGGCGATCGCGCACGATGAACTTCTGCGTGCGTTTGTTGTGGCGGGTCTTGTAGCCCTTTGCCGGCGTGCCCCAGGGCGAGACCGGATGCGGATTGCCCTGGCCAGCCTTGGCTTCACCACCGCCGTGCGGATGGTCGACCGGGTTCATGGCCGCGCCGCGGACGGTCGGCCTGATGCCGCGCCAGCGCTTGGCGCCGGCCTTGCCGAGCTTCTCGAGATTGTGTTCGGCATTGCCGACTTCGCCGATGGTGGCGATGCAGTCGATCGGCACCTTGCGCATCTCGCCGGAGCGCAGGCGCAGGGTCGCGTAGCCGGCGTCACGGGTGATCAGCTGGGCGCCGGCACCAGCGGCGCGCGCCATCTGCGCACCCTTGCCCGGCTTCATCTCGACGCAATGCACGGTCGAACCGATCGGCATGTTGCGCAGCGGCAGGGTGTTGCCGACCTTGATCGGCGCGTCCTTGCCGGCCACGACCTGGTCGCCCACCGCCAGGCCCTTGGGCGCGATGATGTAGCGACGCTCGCCGTCGACGTAGCAAAGCAGCGCGATATGCGAGGTGCGGTTCGGGTCGTACTCGATCCGCTCGACGCGCGCCGGGACGCCTTCCTTGTCGCGCTTGAAGTCGATCAGGCGATAGGCCTGCTTGTGGCCGCCGCCGATGTGCCGGGTGGTGATCCGGCCATGGTTGTTGCGACCGCCGGTCTTCGGCTTGCTCTCGGTGAGAGCCTCCAGCGGGCCGCCCTTGTGCAGGCCAGCCGTGGAGACGCGCACCATCGAGCGGCGTCCGGGTGAAGTGGGTTTGAAAGTCTGCAGTGCCATGTCGAGCCTCAGGCCTTGGCCATCACGTCGATCGTCTGGCCTTCGGCCAGGCGAACGTAAGCTTTGCGCCAGTCGCCGCGACGGCCGGCACGGAAGCGGAAGGTCTTGTGCTTGCCCTTCACGTTCAGCACGTTGACCGCGAGGACGGTGACGTTGAACAACGATTCGACGGCGGACTTGACGTCGGCCTTGGTCGCCGTGTTGGCGACCTCGAACACGTACTGGTTGATTTCCTGCAGCCGGGCGGTCTTCTCGGAGACGCGCGGCGCACGGATCACGTTGAGCAGTCGGATGTTGCTCATGCCAGCCACTCCTCGATCTTCTTGACGGCGTCGGAGGTCAGCACGACGTGGTCGGAACCGACCAGGGAGGCCGGATCCAGGCCCTGCACGTCGCGGATCTGCACGTAGGGGATGTTGCGGGCCGCCAGGTAGAGCGACTCGGAGCCGGATTCGGTGACGATCATCGGGCGCTTGCCCAGGCCGAGCTTGTCGAGCGCGTCGATCATCAGCTTGGTCTTCGGCTCGGCGATCTCGAACTGCTCGACCACGGTCAGGCGGCCCTGGCGGTTGAGCTCGGACAGGATCGCGCACATGGCGCCGCGGTACATCTTGCGGTTGACCTTCTGCTCGAAACTGCGCGGCTTGGCCGCGAAGGTCACGCCGCCACCGATGAAGATCGGGGCGCGATAGTCGCCGTGGCGGGCGCCGCCGCCCTTCTGCTTCTTGAACTTCTTGGTGGTGCCGGTGACTTCCGAACGGGTCTTCTGGGCCTTGGTGCCCGAGCGACCGGCGTTGCGGAAGGCGACCACGACCTGGTGCACGAGGTCACGGCTGAAATCACGACCGAAGACGCTGTCGGATACCGACACGGTCTTGGTGCTGTCCTTGATGGCGAGTTCCATGGTCTGACTCCTCAACCCTTCGTGCCGGGACGGACGACGACGTTGCCGCCCGGTGCGCCGGGAACCGCGCCCTTGATCGCGATCAGGCCGCGCTCGGCGTCGACCTTGACCACTTGCAGGTTCTGCGTGCTCTGCTGCACGGCGCCCATGTGGCCGGACATCTTCTTGCCCGGGAACACGCGGCCCGGCGTCTGCCGCTGGCCGATGGAGCCGGGCGAGCGGTGCGACAGCGAGTTGCCGTGGGTGGCGTCGCCCATCTTGAAGTTCCAGCGCTTGATCGTGCCCTGGAAGCCCTTGCCCTTGGTGACGCCCTGGACGTCGACGATCTGGCCGACGCTGAAGATGTCGGCCTTGATCTCGCCGCCGAGCTGGTAGTTGCCCAGGTCCTTGGCGTCGACCCGGAACTCCCACAGGCCGCGGCCGCCTTCGACCTTGGCCTTGGCGTAGTGCCCGGCCAGCGGCTTGCCCAGCAGGGCGGCGCGACGCGTCCCGGCGGTGACCTGCACGGCGCTATAGCCGTCGGTTTCGTCGGTCTTGATCTGGGTGATGCGGTTGGCCGAAGCCTCGATGAGCGTGACCGGGATGGAACGACCATCCTCGGTGAACAGGCGGCTCATGCCGGCCTTGCGGCCAATGATTCCAATCGTCATGGCGGCGTCCTCAGCTCAGCTTGATCTGGACGTCGACGCCGGCCGCGAGCTCGAGCTTCATGAGCGCGTCGACGGTCTTGTCGTTGGGGTTGACGATGTCGAGGACGCGCTTGTGCGTGCGGGTCTCGTACTGGTCGCGGGCGTCCTTGTCGACGTGCGGCGATACCAGGATGGTGTAGCGTTCGATGCGCGTCGGCAGCGGGATGGGACCACGCACCTGGGCGCCGGTCCGCTTCGCTGTCTCGACGATCTCGCTGGCGGAACGATCAATGAGGCGATGATCGTAAGCCTTCAGCCGAATTCGGATTTTTTGATCCGCCATGGCGAATATCCTTTCGTTAAAGAGCGCCGGGATACGGATCGAAGTCCGGATCCCCGTTCAAGTGAAACCATCAAAAGTGCGACGGTGGGCCTGTTTGGCCCGCCGAGTCAGAAAGTATAAGGCGAAACGCACGACCCTGTCAAACGATCAGGTCGTTCTTTTTGCCTGTTTTCCCATCCTGGGAACGAACACGAGGCGCATCCGGCGTCTCATTTCGATGTCTGTCCGCCCAAGGGGGCGGGGGTATGGCGTCGGGCCGGCCTGGGCCGGCCCGCGGGTGCTTCTTACTTGAGGACCTTCGCCACCACGCCGGCGCCGACCGTGCGGCCGCCTTCGCGGATCGCGAACCGCAGCCCTTCCGCCATCGCGATCGGGTTGATCAGCGTCACCACCATCTTGATGTTGTCGCCCGGCATGACCATTTCCACGCCCTCCGGCAACACCACCGCACCCGTCACGTCCGTCGTGCGGAAGTAGAACTGCGGGCGGTAGCCCTTGAAGAACGGCGTATGCCGGCCGCCCTCTTCCTTCGACAGCACGTACACCTCCGCCTCGAACTCCGTATGCGGCGTGATCGAACCCGGCTTGCACAGCACCTGGCCGCGCTCCACGTCGTCGCGCTTGGTGCCGCGCAGCAGCAGGCCCGCGTTGTCGCCCGCCTGGCCCTGGTCCAGCAGCTTGCGGAACATCTCAACGCCCGTGACCGTCGTCTTGACCGTCGGGCGGATGCCCACGATCTCGATTTCCTCACCCACCTTGATGATCCCGCGCTCGATGCGACCGGTCACCACCGTGCCCCGGCCAGAAATCGAGAACACGTCCTCGACCGGCATCAGGAACGGCTTGTCCACGTCGCGCACCGGCTCCGGGATGTAGGTGTCCAGCGCCTCCACCAGCTTGATGATCGACGGCACGCCGATCGCCGACTGGTCGTTCTCCAGCGCCATGCGCGCCGAGCCCGTGATGATCGGGGTGTCGTCACCCGGAAAATCGTACTTGCTCAGCAGCTCGCGCACTTCCATCTCCACCAGCTCCAGCAGCTCGGCGTCGTCCACCAGGTCCGCCTTGTTCAGGTAGACCACGATGTACGGCACGCCCACCTGACGCGCCAGCAGGATGTGCTCGCGCGTCTGCGGCATCGGGCCGTCCGCCGCCGAACACACCAGGATCGCGCCGTCCATCTGCGCCGCACCGGTGATCATGTTCTTCACGTAGTCGGCATGACCCGGGCAATCCACGTGCGCGTAATGCCGGTTCGGCGACTCGTATTCCACGTGCGCCGTCGAGATCGTGATGCCGCGCGCCTTCTCTTCCGGCGCCGCGTCGATCTGGTCGTACGCCTTGAACTCGCCGCCGTAGCGCTCCGCGCCCAGCTTGGTCAGCGCCGCCGTCAGCGTCGTCTTGCCATGGTCCACGTGACCGATCGTGCCGACGTTGACGTGCGGCTTGGTGCGCTGGAACTTTTCCTTGGACAT
>JANXUD010000062.1 GCA_025352045.1 Gammaproteobacteria bacterium
GGAAGTGGTGGTCCGGGCAGCGCGGGGTGCCGACGCGGGCGTACAGCAGGCGCAAGTAGTCGTAGACCTCGGTGATGGTGCCGACGGTCGAGCGCGGGTTGTGCGAGGTGGACTTCTGCTCGATCGAGATGGCCGGCGACAGGCCCTCGATGTGATCCACATCGGGTTTTTCCATCACCGACAGGAACTGCCGCGCGTACGCCGACAAGGACTCGACGTAGCGGCGCTGGCCCTCGGCGTAGATGGTGTCGAAGGCGAGCGAGCTCTTGCCCGAGCCGGACAGGCCCGTGATCACGATCAACCGGTTCCGGGGCAGGTCCAGGTCGATGTTCTTGAGGTTGTGGGTGCGGGCACCGCGGATCCGGATCTGTTCCATCGACGCTTGGGGGGCTCGTGGGGGGAACAGTGCAGTTTAGCAGCGCTGTCAAGGCGGACGCGTGACCCTGTCCGCACCCCGGCGGCGGGCCGCCGGCGACGGTTTACTTCATGATTGGATCGAGGCCCTTCAGCGGCGCGCTCAGGACCACCTCCGCAGGGCTCCACGCGGCGTTCCAAGGCAGGTTCAGGACGCCCCGCGCGTCGCTTTTCCACACGGTCGGCTTGCCACCCGGCGGCGTCAGCGTGAGCATCTGCGGCCCCGGTAGGGCGAAGCGCAAGTCGAAGCTGCGAACCTTCGGTGCGAACAGGCGCATCATCCCGGCCATCTCCCGGATCCCGCGCTCCAGCACCGGGCCCGATTCGGCCAGCTGCGCGTATCGCATGCGCGTGCCAGGCGGGGTGCGGGCGTCGAACGACAGGCTCAGGTTCACCCGGCCCTTGGGCTGGTTCAGCTGCAGGGTCGCGCCGCTGTCGGCCCAGTCCTTGCGTATGGGCATATCCACCCGGTTTTCCGCGCCGATCGCCAGCGGATGCACCTGCCCCGCGACCTGGAGGCGCAGCTGCAGGTCGGCCGGGAGGGTGGTTTCGCCCTTGCCGGGCTGGACGAGGAACCGGTAGGTGAATACGTGAGCCGGATCGACCGCAGCCAGCCCAAGCGGCATCCTGGTCACGTCGGCGTAGGGAATATCGCGCCATTCGGCCAGGACCGGCCCGGCAGGCAAGGCCAGGGCGGCCGCGAGGACGGGGAGGATCCGGCGACGGCCGGGATAAACAGGGGAGGTCATCGGGCAGCTCAGGAAAGGAGAGGCGCCGATCGTGGCGGGTCTGGTGGGCGACCGAACGTGCCGAAAGGCCTGACCGCGGAAGCTCTCCGGGCTCCGCGGCAGGGGCTGGAACACCGGGAAGGGTTTGACTGGCAAGGGGTTTTACCGCACAATTCCGCTTCTGTCCGTTGACCGCGGAACAGGCTCGCCCCCGGGCGAACGGGCCGGCACGGCCGAAAACATCATAACTACTAGAGGAAACCAGGTCATGTACGCAGTCATCGTTACTGGCGGCAAGCAGTACCGCGTCATGTCGGGCGAGACGCTCCGCGTCGAAAAGCTCGACTTCGACGTTGGCAAGGCGTTCGAGTTGGACAACATCCTGATGGTGGGCGACGGCGACAAGATCACCATCGGCGCCCCGAGCATCGCCGGCGCGCTGGTCAAGGCCACGGTGAAGTCGCACGGCCGCCTGGACAAGATCCGCATCGTCAAGTTCCGCCGCCGCAAGCACCATCGCAAGCAGATGGGCCATCGGCAGCACTTCACCGAAATCGAAATCACCGGCATCACGCTCTAACGCGAAGGAGAACTCGTCATGGCATCAAAGAAGGGCGTAGGCTCATCGCGCAACGGTCGCGATTCCAACCCGAAGTACCTGGGCGTCAAGATCTACGGTGGCCAGGCGATCGAGGCAGGCAACATCATCATCCGCCAGCGCGGCACCGAGTTCCATCGCGGTCCGGGCGTCGGCATGGGCCGCGACCACACGCTGTTCGCGCTCGTGGACGGCAAGGTGGATTTCTCGATCAAGGGCCCGCAGAAGCGGCGCACCGTCAGCGTCGTCCCGGCCGAGTAATCGCCGCGACGTCGCCGCGACAGGCCCCGCTTCGGCGGGGCTTTTCGTTCGTGGGAGCGGCTTCGCTTGTGGGAGCGGCTTTAGCCGCGATCCCTTGATTCGCTAGACTTGCAATCGCGGCTTGAGCCGCTCCCACAGTTCAAGGCTTACCCAATGAAGTTCGTCGACGAGGCAGTCATCACGGTGTTCGCCGGAAGCGGCGGCAATGGCTGCGTCGGTTTCCGGCGCGAGAAGTTCATCCCGCTCGGCGGCCCCGACGGCGGCGACGGCGGCGATGGCGGCAGCGTCTTCATCGAGGCCGACGAGAACCTCAACACCCTGATCGACTTCCGCCACATGCGCCAGTTCCGCGCCCAGCGCGGCGAGAACGGCATGGGCCGGCAGATGTACGGCAAGGCCGGCGAGGACGTCATCATCCGGGTGCCGATCGGCACCGAGATCGTCAACGTGGCCACCGACGAGATCATCGGCGACCTGATGCAGCACGGCGACCGCCTGCTGGTGGCGCGCGGTGGCGACGGCGGCAAGGGCAACGTTCACTTCAAGAGCTCGCTCAACCGCGCGCCGCGCAAGGCCACGTCCGGCGCAACCGGCGAGGAGCGGGACCTGCGGCTGGAACTGAAACTGCTCGCCGACGTCGGCCTGCTCGGTTTCCCGAACGCGGGCAAGAGCACCTTCGTGCGCGCGGTGTCCGCGGCAACGCCCAAAGTCGCCGACTATCCCTTCACCACCCTGCATCCGCACCTGGGCGTGGTCAGCGTCGAGCCTTATCGCAGCTTCGTGATCGCCGACATCCCCGGAATCATCGAAGGTGCGGCCGAGGGCGCCGGGTTGGGCAGCCTGTTCCTGCGCCATGTGCAGCGCACCCGCCTGCTGCTGCACCTGGTGGACATGGCGCCCTTCGACGACGTGGACCCGGTGTACCAGGTCCGCGCCATCGAGGCCGAGCTGCGCCAGTACGACCCGGGCATGCTGGCCAAGCCGCGCTGGCTGGTGATGAACAAGGGCGACCTGCTGGACGAGGCGACCCGCGACGCGCGGGCCAGGCAGATCGTCGAGGCGCTCGACTGGAGGGAGCCCTGGTTCGTGTCCTCTGCCATTGGGCGCGAGGGCACCTGGCCGATCATGTTGCAGGTCCAGCGCTTCTTCGACGAGACCAAGCGCGATGCGGCCGAGGCCGCGCTGGACGCCGCCGAGCGGGAACGGATGGCACGCGATGTGTGACAACAAAAAGCCCGCCGAGGCGGGCTTTTGCGTGGAGCTTCGAGACGCTGCCGGATCAGGCGGCGGTCTTGAGCGCCTTGATGCGGGCGTTGATGCGGCTCTTGTGGCGGGCCGCCTTGTTGCGATGGATCAGGCCGCGGGCGCTGAACCGGTCCAGCAGGGGCACAGCGACCTTGTAGGCAGCCTCGGCGGCGGTGGCGTCGCTGGCCTCGAGAGCCTTCAGCACGCGCTTGACGGCGGTGCGCAGCATGGAGCGGTGGCTGACGTTGCGGGCGTTGCGGACGATGGTCTGCTTGGCGCGCTTCTTGGCGGACTTGATGTTGGCCACAGGGTGAAACTCCGGATAGGGGATGAGGCGGTGCGAAAGACCCGAAAGTATGTTCGATTCAGCGGCTTGAGTCAATCGGGGGCCAGCGCGTGACCCGACCGAGCCTGCTCCGCTCCACCATCAGCTTTACCGGAGGCACCTTCGTCTCACGCATCCTGGGACTGGTCCGGGAAATCGTCTTCTCGACGGTGTTCGGCGCCAATGCCGCCACGGACGCCTTCTGGGTCGCGTTCCGCATCCCCAACTTCATGCGCCGCCTGTTTGCCGAGGGCAGCTTCTCGACCGCCTTCGTCCCGGCCCTGACCGAGGTCAAGGAGAAGGGCAGCCCCGAAGAACTGCGGCTGATGATCTCCCGCGTCGCCGGCACCCTGGGCGGGGTGCTGCTGCTGGTGACCGCGCTGGGCATGCTGTTCGCGCCCCAGGTGGCCAGCCTGTTCTCCTCCAGCGCGGGCGGCGGCGACCAGAAGCTCGCGCTGACCACGGACCTGCTGCGGATCACCTTCCCCTTCCTGCTGTTCATCTCGCTCACCGCGATGTCCGGCGCGGTGCTCAATACCTTCCACCGGTTCTACCTGCCGGCGCTGACGCCGGTCATCATGAATGTCTTCATGATCGCGGCCGCCCTGTGGTGGGCGCCGCATTTCGCCGTGCCGGTGACCTCGATGGCCTGGGCCATCCTGATCGCCGGTGTCGTCCAGTTGCTGGTGCAGTTGCCGGTGCTGGCGCGCCTGGACCTGTTGACCTGGCCGCGCTGGGGCTGGCGCTTCCCCGAAGTGCGCAAGGTGATGCGGCTGATGGTGCCGACCCTGTTCGGGTCCTCCGTCGCGCAGGTCAACCTGCTGTTCGACACCGTGGTCGCTGCGCAGTTGATCACCGGCTCGCAGAGCTGGCTGACCCAGAGCGATCGCCTGCTCGAATTTCCGCTGGGCATGTTCGGGGTGGCCCTTGGCACGGTGATCCTGCCGTCGCTGTCGCGGCACCACGTCAACACCGACCACGCGGGTTTTTCCAAGGCGCTGGACTGGGGCCTGCGTACGACCCTGCTGATCTCGGTGCCAGCCATGCTCGGCCTGGTGCTGCTCGCCCATCCGCTGATCTCGACCATGCTGCAGTACGGCGCCTACACCGTGCACGACGCGCAGATGGCGTCGCTGTCGCTGGCGGGACTCAGCCTGGGATTGCCGGCCTTCGCGCTGGTGAAGGTTCTCGCGCCGGCCTTCTTCGCCAGGCAGGACACGCGCACGCCGGTGCGCGCGGGCGTGTCGGCGATGATCGCCAACATGGTGCTGAACGTGCTGCTGCTGGGCCTGCTGTTCTGGCTCTGGCACACGCCGGCCGACCTCGACCAGGGCTGGCGCGTGGCGCTGGCGCGGGTACCGGGCCTGCACCTGGCCGTCGCGCTGGCCAGCGCCCTGGCCAGCTATCTCAACTTGTGGCTGCTGTGGCGATCATTGCGTCGTGCCGGCATCTACGATCGCGAGCCGGGCTGGGGCCGGTTCCTGGTCCGCCTGGGCTGCGCCTGCGCGGCGATGGTCGTGTTGGTGCTGGCGGGTCTGTACCTGTTCCCGGACTGGACCGTCGGCAAATTCCAGCGCGTTGGCCAACTGCTGGCCCTGGTCGCTGGCGGCGGCCTCGCCTATGTCGCCATGTTGTTCGCGATGGGCTTCCGGATCAGGGACTTGCGGGGCGTCTGACCATGCCAGCCGCTATACTTCGCGCATGAATCGGCTGTTCCGCGACGTCGGCGGCGACTTGCTCGCCTCCCAGGGCAGCGTGGTGTGCATCGGAGCTTTCGACGGCCTGCATCGCGGGCATCAGGCCCTGGTCGGCCACGCGCTGGCGCGCGCTCGCGCGCTGGGCCTGGCCTCGGTCGCGCTGAGCTTCGAACCGCTGCCGCGCGAATTTTTTGCCCATGCGGCGGCACCGCCGCGCCTGCTGTTGCCGCGCGCCAAGTTCGAGGGACTGCGCGCGCTGGGGATCGACCACGTCGGCCTGTTGCGCTTCAATGGGGCGATGGCGGCGATGTCGCCGGAGGAATTCGTGGACCGCATCCTGGTCGCCCGCCTGGCCGCGCGCGAAGTCTGGGTCGGGCCGGAGTTCCGCTTCGGGCACCGCCGCGCCGGCGATCTTGCGGTACTGCAGGCGCTGGGGGCGAATCGCGGTTTCACCGCGCACGAGATCGCGCCGGTGGCGGTGGACGGCCAGCGCGTCTCCAGTTCGGTGCTGCGCCAGCAACTGGTGCTCGGTGATCTCGACGGTGCCGCCATCGGCCTGGGCCGCCGCTACGCCATCGCGGGCAAGGTCGTGCGCGGCCGCCAACTGGGCCGCAAGCTCGGCTACCCGACCGCCAACCTGCGCCTGATGGGCAAGCACACCGCGCTGGCCGGCATCTACGCCAGTTGGGTGCACGGCGTCGGCCCGGCGCCCCGCGCCTCGGTGTCGAGCCTGGGCACGCGCCCGACGGTGTTCGGCCAGGAGCCTTTGCTCGAGGCGCATCTGTTCGACTTCGATGGCGATCTGTACGGCCAGCGCATCACCGTCGAATTCGTGCGCAAGCTGCGCGACGAGGAAAAGTTCGACGACCTGCCCGCGCTGGTGCGCCAGATGAACATCGATGCCGACCAGGCGCGCCGCATCCTGGCCCGCGACACGACTGACCACGGAGTTACCGCCTGATGTCCGCTGTCCCGCCCAAGGATTACAAGCACACCATCTCGCTGCCGGACACCGCCTTCCCGATGCGCGGCGACCTGCCCAAGCGCGAGCCGGCGATGCTGGCCGCCTGGCAGCGCGACGGGCTGTATGCGCGCATCCGCGAGCATGCCGCGGGCCGGCCGACCTTCGTCCTGCACGACGGCCCGCCCTATGCCAACGGCGCGATCCACATCGGCCACGCGGTCAACAAGATCCTCAAGGACCTGGTGGTGAAGTCGCGCCTGCTCGCGGGCTTCGATGCGCCCTACGTTCCGGGCTGGGACTGCCACGGCCTGCCGATCGAACTGGTGGTGGAGAAGAAGTTCGGCAAGGTCGGCGACAAGCTCGACGCCGCGGCGTTCCGGCACAAGTGCCGCGAATACGCCGCCGAGCAGATCGAGGGCCAGAGCCGCGATTTCCAGCGACTGGGCGTGCTCGGCGACTGGGCGCGGCCGTACAAGACCATGGATTTCGCGTTCGAGGCGGACATGCTGCGTTCGCTGGCCAAGATCATCGACCGCGGGCATCTGTCGCGCGGCGTGAAGCCGGTGCACTGGTGCTTCGATTGCGGTTCGGCCCTGGCCGAGGCGGAGATCGAGTACGCCGACAAGACCTCGCCCGCGGTGGACGTCGCCTATGACGCGGTCGACGGCCGCGCGCTGGCCCAGGTGTTCGGCGTGGACAGCGGGGAAGCGATCCTGTCGGTGCCGATCTGGACCACGACGCCGTGGACCTTGCCGGCGAGCCTCGCCGTGACGCTCGGCCCGGAGCTGGACTACGTGCTGGTCGAAGGACCGGCGCGCGGCGGTCGGCGCCAGCTGCTGGTCCTTGCCGAAGCACTGGCCGCGTCTGCGACCAAGCGCTACGGCCTCGAGGAACTGATCGTGCACGGCATGGCGAAGGGCGCGGCGCTGGAGTTGATGCAGCTGCAGCATCCGTTCTATGCGCGCATCGTGCCGATCATCCTGGGCGACCACGTCACCACCGAAGCCGGTACCGGCGCCGTGCACACCGCGCCTGGCCATGGCCAGGAAGACTTCGTGGTCGGGCAGAAGTACGGCCTCGACGTGCTGAACCCGATCGATGGCCGCGGCATCTTCCTGCCGAGCACCGAGATCTTCGCCGGCCAGTACATCTGGAAGGCGAACGACACCATTACCGCGCTGCTGGCCGAGCGCGGCGTGCTGCTTGCGTCGGAGAAGCTCACGCACAGCTATCCGCACTGCTGGCGGCACAAGACGCCGGTGGCGTTCCGTGCCACGCCGCAGTGGTTCATCTCGATGGAACAGGCAGACCTGCGCGCCGACGCGCTCGAGGCGATCAAGGGCGTCAAGTGGATCCCGGACTGGGGCGAGGCGCGCATCGCCGGCATGGTCTCGGGCCGGCCGGACTGGTGCATCAGCCGCCAGCGCACCTGGGGCGTGCCGATCGCGCTGTTCATCCATCGCGAGACGGGCGAACCGCACGAGCGCAGCGTCGAGTTGATGCGCGCCGTGGCCGATCGGGTGCAGGTCGAAGGCGCCGACGCCTGGTATGCGCTCGATGCGTCGGAACTGCTCGGCGAGGATGCAGGCGACTACGACAAGGTCACCGACATCCTCGACGTCTGGTTCGATTCCGGCGTTACCCATGAGGCCGTGCTTGCCGCGCGACCCGAGCAGGGCCTGCGCAAGCCGGCCGACATGTACCTGGAAGGCTCGGACCAGCATCGCGGCTGGTTCCAGAGCTCGCTGCTCACCTCGGTGGCCATGGACGGCGTGGCGCCGTACCGGACCGTCCTCACCCATGGTTTCACCGTGGACGAGAAGGGCCGGAAGATGTCCAAGTCGATCGGCAACACGGTCGAGCCGCAGAAGGTGATCGACAACCTTGGCGCCGACGTGCTGCGGCTGTGGGTCGCGTCGGCGGATTACCGCAACGAGATGTCGGTGTCCGACGAGATCCTCAAGCGCAGCGCCGACGCCTACCGCCGCATCCGCAACACCGCGCGCTTCCTGCTCGGCAACCTGGCCGGGTTTGATCCCGCGCAGCACCTGGTCGCGGCGGATGACTCGCTGCTGCTGGACCGCTGGGCGATGGCGCGGGCGCGCGCGGTGAACGACCAGGTCTGGGCGGCGTACGCCGACTGCGATTTCGCGCGCGTCGTGTCGCTCGTGCAGAACTTCTGCACCAACGACCTGGGCGCGCTGTACCTGGACGTGACCAAGGACCGGCTGTACACGATGCAGGTGGACAGCCACGGCCGGCGCTCCGCGCAAAGCGCCATGTTCCGCATCGCCGAGGCCTTCGTGCGCTGGATCGCGCCGGTGCTCAGCTTCACCGCCGAGGAAATCTGGGGCTTCCTGCCCGGCCAGCGCGCGGGGCATCCGCTGTTCACCACCACGGCAGGCATCGACGCGCTGCTGCCGGCCGACGGCGCCTACCGCCTGGCCGACGGCCCGCTGATGCAGCAACTGCTGGCGCTGCGCGACGACGTGGCCAAGGTGCTCGAGCCGATGCGCGCCGAGGGCAGGATCGGTGCGTCGCTGGCAGCCGAGGTCGAAGCCTGGGCGGACGTGGACGCCGCGGCGTTGGCAGCGCAACCGGGCCTGGCGGACGAATTGCGTTTCCTGTTCATCACCTCCAGCTTCACGCTCGCGCCGCTTGCGCGCAAGCCCGCAGACACGGTCCAGGCGGAGGGCTCCGCGTCCATCGTGCGGGCGCGTGCGTCCGCGAACGCCAAGTGCGTGCGCTGCTGGCACTACCGTCCCGAAGTCGGCTCTTTCGCCGACGATCCCGAGCTGTGCGCACGCTGCGTCGACAACGTCAACGGCGCCGGCGAAACAAGGAACTACTTCTAGTGTCCCGATCCCCCCGCGTCCTCCCGAACCCGAACGCGCTGGCCTGGCTGGTGCTGAGCTTCGCGCTGATTGCGCTCGACCAGGTGAGCAAGTCCCTGGCCGTGGCGAAACTGGCCTTCCAGCAGCCGGTCGCCTTCGTGCCCGGGTTCTGGAACTGGACCCTGACCCACAACACCGGCGCCGCCTTCAGCTTCCTGGCCGACGCGGGTGGCTGGCAGCACAACCTGTTCATCGCCCTGGCGATCCTGATCAGCGTCGTGCTTGCGGTCGCGCTGCGACGCACGGCGCGCGACGAGTGGCATACGGCCCTGCCGTTCGCGCTGATCATCGCCGGTGCCCTCGGCAATGTGATCGACCGCTTCCGCCTGGGGTATGTGATCGACTTCATCCAGTGGTACTGGCGCGACTTTCAATGGCCGGTGTTCAACCTGGCCGACAGCTGCATCGTGGTCGGGGCGCTGCTGATGGTCTGGTTCAGCCTGCGTCATCCGCGGGGGCATAAGCTCGCCTGATGGATATCGTGCTCGCCAACCCGCGGGGTTTCTGCGCCGGCGTGGACCGGGCGATCGAGATCGTCAAGCGGGCGATCGAGACGCTTGGCGCGCCGATCTACGTCCGCCACGAGGTGGTGCACAACCGCTTCGTCGTCGAGGACCTCAAGTCACGCGGCGCGGTGTTCGTGGAAGAGCTCGATGAAGTCCCCGCCGGCGGCACGGTGATCTTTAGCGCCCACGGCGTTTCCCAAGCCGTGCGCGCCGACGCGGCCTCGCGCGGCCTGAAGGTGTTCGACGCCACCTGCCCGCTGGTGACCAAGGTGCACATCGAGGTTGCGCGCCATTGCCGCGCCGGCCGCGACGTGATCCTGATCGGCCACGAGGGCCACCCCGAGGTCGAGGGCACGATGGGCCAGTGGCAGCAGCAGGCAGGGCAGGGCCACATCTACCTGGTCGAGGATGTCGCCGATGCGCTGGCGTTGGACATCGCCCAGCCGGACAACGTCGCCTACACGACCCAGACCACGCTGTCGGTGGACGAGACGCGCGACGTGATCGCGGCGCTGCAGGAACGCTTCCCGGCGCTGCAGGGCCCGCGCCACGACGACATCTGCTATGCCACGCAGAACCGCCAGGACGCGGTGCGCGAGCTTGCCGCCGAATGCGACCTGGTGCTGGTGGTCGGCTCGATCAACAGTTCCAACTCCAACCGCCTGCGCGAGCTGGCCGAGAAGCAGGGCGCCACCGCCTACCTGGTGGACGGCGCCGAGCACATCGACCCGGCCTGGCTGGACGGCAAGCTGCGGGTGGGCGTGACCGCCGGCGCCTCGGCGCCGGAAGTGCTGGTGCAGGGCGTGATCGCCCGGCTGCAGGCGCTGGGTGGCGGCGACGGCGTGCGCGAGTTGCACGGCGAGCCGGAGGACATGGTGTTTGCGCTGCCCAAGGAGCTGCGGATCGTGCTGGTCGACTGAACGGGGCGCACCGAAAATTGACCCAAATGGCCCCAGACCCTAGAATTCACGCCTCAAGCCGGAATAGCTCAGTTGGTAGAGCGGCGCATTCGTAATGCGTAGGTCGTAGGTTCGATTCCTATTTCCGGCACCACAGACCGAAGTATGGCTCCCGGAGCGCCGGGTATCAGTGAAACCCGGTCCGCGCCTGCATTGGCGCTTTCCACCAGCAAGCCCGCACTGCCAGAAACCCGCCTCGGCGGGTTTTTCCCTTCAGCAATCCGGGTGGCGAGCCGCGCGGCGCCTCGCCCGCCGCCCGGCGGGCGTCAGCCCGCAGCGCCCATCGTCGCCATGTCCATGACGAAGCGGTACTTCACGTCGCCGCGCAGCATCCGCTCGTAGGCGGTGTTGATCTGCGCCGGCGCGATCATCTCGATGTCGGACACGATGCCGTGCTTGGCGCAGAAGTCGAGCATCTCCTGCGTCTCGGCGATGCCGCCGATCAGGGATCCGGCCAGCGTGCGCCGCTTGAAGATCAGGTTGAACACGCCCGGCGAGGGATGCGGCGTCGCCGGCGCGCCGACCAGGGTCAGCGTGCCGTCGCGCTTGAGCAGGGTGATGAAGGGGTCCAGGTCGTGCGGCGCCGCCACGGTGTTGACGATCAGGTCGAAACTGTTGAGATGCGCGGCCATCGCGTTGGCATCGCGGGACACAACGACTTCGTCGGCGCCCAGGCGCTTGGCATCGGCCGCCTTGCCAGGCGAGGTGGTGAACAGCACCACGTGCGCGCCCATCGCGTGCGCGATTTTGACCCCCATGTGACCGAGTCCGCCCAGGCCGACGATGCCGACCTTCTTGCCCGGCCCCGCGCCCCAGTGCCTGAGCGGCGAGTAGGTGGTGATGCCGGCGCACAGCAGCGGCGCGACCGCCGCCAGTTCCTGGCCCTCGGCGATCCGCAGGACGAAGTGTTCCTTCACCACGATCTTGTCGGCGTAGCCGCCCCAGGTGTTGGGCCCGCCGAACACCGGCCCGTTGTAGGTGCCGGTGAAGCCGGACTCGCAGTAGTTCTCCAGGCCCTCGCCACAGGACGCGCAGCTGCCGCAGCTGTCCACCATGCAGCCGACGCCAGCAAGGTCGCCGACCTTGAAGCGGGTGACGTTTGCTCCCACCGCGGATACGCGCCCGACGATCTCGTGGCCGGGCACGCAGGGGTACTGCGCGTTGTTCCACTCGTTGCGCGCGGTGTGCAGGTCGGAGTGGCAGATGCCGCAGTACGCGATGTCGATCGCCACGTCGTCCGGGCCGGGGTCGCGGCGCTCGAAGGTGAAGGGCGCCAGCGGCGTGTCGGCGGCCTTGGCCGCGTAGGCGTGGGTCTTGATCATGCGGGGTGTCCTCGTCGGGGGCGGGTGCCGCGGCGCTACCCTTGCGCGCGCGACGGGTCTCCACGGTGCCACGAATTCCCCTCGGGCAACAGACCGTCGGCTTGGGAGGCCTACTCCACCGCTTCCACCACGAACTCCCGCACCCGCAACCGGTCCCGGTCGCCGATGTTCTCGAACAGCACGCCGCTCAGCACCGCGTCCTCCTTGCCGATCTGGCAGTGGCAGATGCGCGCCAGCGCCTCGACATAGCTCATCGCGCCGGTGCCGTCGTCGTCGCCAGCGAGGGAGAAGGCGATGTTGACGAGGTCGCCGACCGCGCCGACTTCGTCGTCCGAGCGCAGTAGCGCGCCATCCACGCTCAGGTCGACGATGGTCACCTGCAGCGGCGTCGCGCCGCTGCGCGGCGTGGCGGTGGCCGGCAGCGAGGTCTTGATCCGGATCGAATTGCGCACCTTGCGCGCCTGCACCGCCTGCGGAAAGCTCAGCACGGCGTAGGCGTAGGCCGGCTCGCGAAAGGTGAAGTCGAAGGCCTGGATCACCTTGGCCTGGAACTGGAAATCATGCGTCCCGGTGAAGCCGCGCACGATGAAGTGCTCGTTCGCCTTCATCCCCGTCTTGATGCTGAACGTGCCCACCGGCACGACGAACAGGCACTTGCCCTCGACCGCGCCCAGGAACTGCGCCTCGTAGGTGGGCGAATTCTTCTCCATCCGCTGGGCCTGCAGGAACATGCCGGCGCGAAGCTTCAGGCTCTTGAGCGGGACCTCTTCGTAGTCGGGAAGCCGGGGCGCGACCGGCGCGGCCGTCGCGGCGGCAATGGACACGGCCAGGCCCGGTATGGGGGTCGGCGCCATGGCGGATTGGGATTTGTAGGCTTCGGTGGCCATGAAGTTCTCCCCGCGACACAGCGCCCACGCGGGCGCCCTGCGGCGATTGTGCGCGCCCGCACCGGGGGTCGCATCCGTACTTGCCGCAAATTTCCTACCGCCCGTCGGGCGATCCGGCGCTGGGCGGGCGGGTCGGGGCCGGATAGCATGGCGGACCTGCCGTTTTCCAGATCGAGTCCAAATCGCGTGGCCAAAGCCAAGACCGCCTATGTCTGCGCCGATTGTGGCGCGAGTTTCAACAAGTGGCAGGGCCAGTGCAGCGAATGCGGGGCATGGAACACGCTGGGGGAATTCGTGATCGAGCCGGCATCGGCGGCGCCCAAGGCGCGCATGGCCGGCTATGCCGGCGCGGTCGACCCCCCGAAGATCACCTCGCTCAAGTCCCTCAGCCAGGACGCCGAAGTGCGCGTGTCCACCGGCATCGGCGAGCTGGATCGCGTGCTCGGCGGTGGCCTGGTCGAAGGGTCCGTGGTGCTGGTCGGTGGCGACCCGGGCATCGGCAAATCCACGTTGTTGCTGCAGGCGCTCGCGTCCATGGGCCAGCGCCTGCCGGCCCTGTATGTCACCGGCGAGGAAAGCCTGGCCCAGGTTGCCGGCCGCGCCACGCGCCTGGGCTTGCCGCTCGACAACTTGCACGCGCTGTCGGAAACCGGTGTCGAGCGCATCCTTGACCTGGTGTCCAAGAGCCGGCCCAGGCTTATCGTCGCCGATTCGATCCAGACGCTGTGGTCCGAACAACTCACCGCCGCGCCCGGCTCGGTCAGCCAGGTCCGCGAGAGCGCCGCGCGCCTGGTCCGTTTCGCCAAGGAGACCGGCACCAGCGTCTTCCTGGTCGGCCACGTCACCAAGGAAGGCGGCATCGCCGGGCCGCGCGTGCTGGAGCACATGGTGGATGCGGTGCTGTATTTCGAGGGCGAGAGCGGCAGCCGGTTCCGGATCCTGCGCGCATTCAAGAACCGCTTCGGCGCCGTCAACGAACTCGGCGTGTTCGCGATGTCCGACAAGGGCCTGCGCGAGGTGCCGAACCCGTCCGCCATCTTCCTGTCCGGCAGCGGCACGCCGACGCCCGGCAGCGTGGTGATGGTCACGCGCGAGGGCACGCGGCCACTGCTGGTGGAGGTACAGGCGCTGGTGGACCAGAGTCCGCTGTCCAATCCGCGCCGGGTGACGCTCGGCCTGGAACAGAACCGCCTGGCCATGCTGCTCGCCGTGCTGCACCGCCATGGCGGCGTCGGCGTGTTCGACCAGGATGTGTTCGTCAACGTGGTCGGCGGCATCCGGGTGCAGGAAACCGCGGCCGACCTGCCGGTGCTGCTGTCGGTGCTCAGCTCGCTGCGCGACCGCCCGCTGCAGGACAAGACGATCGCCTTCGGTGAGGTTGGCCTGTCGGGCGAGATCCGTCCCGTCCCCAATGGCGAGGAGCGATTGAAGGAAGCGGCCACCCACGGCTTCCGTCGTGCAATCGTACCCAAGGCCAATGCGCCGCGTGGCGGCCGGGTCGGCGAGATGGAGGTGATCGGCGTGGAGCGCCTGTCCGACGCCATCGAGCAGATGTAGGAGCAACCGCGCCTACATCCCGCGGTGCAGCAGCACCTCGAGCACGTACTTGCTGCCGAAGAACGCCAGCCCCAGCAACAGCATCGACGTCAGTGTGAGCTTGACCGCGCGCGCGCCGCGCCAGCCGTAGCGCCAGCGCCCGAACAGCAGGGCGGCCAGCACCAGCCAGCTGAGCACCGACAGCACCGTCTTGTGCCACAGGTGCTGGGCCAGCAGGTTCTCGACGAACACGATGCCAGTGAGCAGGGCGGCGCTGAGCAACAGGAAGCTCGCCCACAGCGACCGGAACAGCAGCGCTTCCAGCTGCACCAGCGGCGGCAGGGCGCGCATCCAGCCATGCAGTTCGCGGGCGCGCAGGGCGCGGTCCTGGAACCAGAGCGCGATCGCGATCAGGGCCGCCACCGCAAGCGCCGCGTAGGCGAGCAGGGCCAGCCAGGCGTGCAGCTGCAGGCGCCAGTCGAGCGCCTCGGCATGGCCGTGGCCGGCGAACGCGTAGAGCACCACCATCGCCGCCGCCAGCGGGTAGACCAGCACGCCCAGCGCGGCCATGCGTTGGGTCGCTGCAGCCAGGGTGCTCATCGCCGCCATCCCCAGGGCGACGAGGGACAGGGCGGCGAAGAAATGCAGGTCCGGCCCATGCAGCCGCGACCAGCCCATGGCATGCGCCGCCACGTGCAGGACGATGGCCGGCACGGCCAGCCACAACGCCGCGCGACCGCGCTCGGGATCGGCGCGCAGGCTGCGCACCAGGCCGGCCGTCGCCGCCAGGTAGAGCGCCGCCGCCAGCAGGGAAATCGTCGAATCGGCCATGGTCGAAGTGTCGCACAGGGCCGCGGGGCCATGCTCTTGGCGCCGGCGGCCGGGGACCGGGAAGGTATAATCGACGTCCCGAAGTTCCCGCACCGCCAAGCCCATGTTCGAATCCCTGACCCAGCGCCTGTCCGGCACCCTGCAACGCCTGCGCGGCCGCGGCCGCCTGAGCGAGGAGAACATCCGCGAAGCCCTGCGCGACGTGCGCGTGGCCCTGCTGGAGGCCGACGTCGCGCTGCCCGTGGTGGTCGCGCTGATCGAGCGGATCAAGGCGCGCGCGGTTGGCCAGGAAGTGCTGACATCGCTCACCCCGGGCCAGGCCCTGATCAAGGTCGTGCACGACGAGATGGCCGCGGTGATGGGCGCGCAGGCCAGCGACCTCAACCTCAACGTGCCGGCGCCGGCGATCATCCTGATGGCCGGCCTGCAGGGCGCGGGCAAGACCACCACGGTGGCCAAGCTGGCCAAGTTCCTGAAGGAAAAGCGCAAGAAGAAAGTGATGGTGGTCAGCGCCGACGTCTATCGCCCGGCGGCGATCCAGCAACTGGAGACGCTGGCGAAGCAGGTCGACGTGCTGTTCTTCCCGAGCGCGGTCGGCCAGGACCCGGTGCAGATCGTGCGTGATGCGATCAGCAATGCGCGCAAGAGTTTTGCCGACGTGCTGATCGTGGACACCGCCGGCCGGCTGGCCATCGACGACGCGATGATGGCCGAGATCAAGGCCCTGCATGCCGCCATCCATCCAACCGAAACCCTGTTCGTCGTGGACGCGATGACCGGCCAGGATGCCGCCAACACCGCCAAGGCCTTTGCCGAAGCGCTGCCGTTGACCGGCGTGGTGCTGACCAAGACCGACGGCGATGCGCGCGGAGGCGCCGCGCTGTCGGTGCGCTACATCACCGGCCAGCCGATCAAGTTCGTGGGCGTGGGCGAGAAGCCCGACGGCCTGGATGTCTTCCATCCCGACCGCGCCGCCAAGCGCATCCTCGACATGGGCGATGTCCTGTCCCTGGTCGAGCAGGTGCAGGGCCAGGTGGACCAGGAAAAGGCCGCCAAGTTCGCCGAGAAGGTGTCCAAGGGCAAGAAGTTCGACCTCAACGACATGCGCGACCAGCTCGAGCAGATGCAGAACATGGGCGGGCTCGCTGGATTGATGGACAAGCTTCCGGGCATGGCCCAGGTGCCTGACCACGTGAAGAGCCAGGTGACCGGCAAGGAAGTGCCGCGCATGATCGCGATGATCAATTCGATGACGAAGAAGGAACGCCGGCATCCGGCACTGCTCAATGGCTCGCGCCGGGCGCGCATCGCGCGGGG
>JANXUD010000119.1 GCA_025352045.1 Gammaproteobacteria bacterium
GCGATCGTCGTGCCGGCCGCCGCCGCGCGCGCCGCGGCGGCGGCCGCCGCGATCTTGGCCTGCTGCTCGGCGCGCGCCTGCACGTCCAGTTCGGCGTCGGGAATTACTACTTCGCGCCCAGGGAGGAGTTCGTAGAAGTCGTACTTCACCCGCGGCTTGTCCGGGACATCGGCCAGGCCATTGTCCGCACCGGAGTTGTGCACCCGGGCCTGCGGATCCGGGACAGGCAGCTTGCTTGGCGGCTGCTCCCAGCGCTCCTTGAAGTGCAGGTAGCCGAACGCCGCGCCGCCGATCAGCAATCCCGCCACCAGCCACTTGAATCCGGACGCGCCGCCGCGCTTGCCGCTGCGCCGCGCCTGGGTCTTGCTGCGCTTGGCCGCCATCACATGGTCTCCGGCGCCGACACGCCCAACAGGGCCAGGCCATTGGCCAGCACCTGCTGCGTGGCCTTGCACAGGCCCAGGCGTGCATTGCGCACCTCTTCCTCGGCGATCAGGATCGGCGAGCCGTTGTAGAAGGCGTGGAACGCGGCCGCCGTCTCGCGCAGGTAGTTGGCGATCACCTGGGGCGCGCGATTGGCTGCGGCCGACTCGATCATCTCCGGGAAACGCATCAGCTCGACCAGCAGCGCGTCCTCCACGTCGGAGGTCAGGCGCTTGCGCGCGGACAGGGCGGCGCTGTCGTTGTAGGCCAGGCCCTTTTCCTTGAGCTGGCGGAACAGGCTGGCGATGCGCGCATGCGCGTACTGGATGTAATAGACCGGGTTGTCGTTGGAACGGCTCTTGGCCAGCTCCAGGTCGAAGTCCAGGTGCTGGTCGTTGCCGCGCATCACGTAGAAGAAGCGCGCTGCGTCGGTACCCACTTCCTCGCGCAACTCGCGCAAGGTCACGAAGCTGCCGGCGCGGGTGGACATCTGCACGCGCTGCTGGCCGCGATACAGGATCGCGAATTGAACCAACTGAATCTCGATGCGGGACGGGTCCAGGCCCAGCCCCTGTGCCGCTGCCTTCAGCCGCGCCATGTAGCCGTGGTGGTCGGCGCCCAGCACGTACAGGGCGCAGTCGAAGCCGCGCTCGAACTTGGACAGCAGGTAGCCGAGGTCGGAGGCGAAATAGGTCGCGGCGCCGTTCTCGCGCACGACCACGCGGTCCTTGTCGTCGCCGAATGTGGTCGCGCGGAACCAGGTGGCGCCGTCCTGCTCGAACAGGTGGCCGGTGGCGCGCAAGGTGTCGACGGCGCGCTGCACGAAGCCGCCCGTGCTGAGCGAGCGTTCGGAGAAGAAGTTGTCGTGCACCACGCCGAAGCCGATCAGGTCGTTGCGGATGTCGGCCAGGCACCAGGACAGGCCGGCATCGAACACGATGCGGTAGTCGGCGTCGCCGAGCAGCTGGCGCGCGCGCGCGATCAGCGCGTCCACGTGCAGTTCCTTGTCGCCGCCCTGGGTTTCGTCGGCGGGCAGGCCGTCGGTGATCTCGATGGCGCTGTGGCGCAGGCGGTCGCCTTCGCGGGCGCGCAGGGCGCGGGCGATCTCGGACACGTAGTCGCCCTTGTAGCCATTGTCCGGGAAGCGCACGTTGATGCCGCCCAGCTCGTGGTAGCGCAGCCACACGCTCACCGCCAGGATGTCCATTTGCCGCCCGGCGTCGTTGACGTAGTACTCGCGCTGCACGGTGTGGCCGGCCGCTTCCAGCAGGTTGGCCACGCTCGCGCCATAGGCCGCGCCGCGGCCGTGGCCGACATGCAGCGGACCATTTGGATTGGCCGACACGAATTCCACGGTCACCGAGTCGCGCGACCCGGGTTCCTGGCGGCCATAGTCGCTGGCCTGCTCGAACACCTTGCGCACGGTCGCCAGGCGGCAGGGGCCCGAGATGGTGAAGTTGATGAAACCCGGCCCGGCGATCTCCACCTTCGACACATGCTGGGTCTCGCCGAAGTTGGCGGCCAGCGCCTCGGCCAGCTCGCGCGGCTTCAGGCCGGCGGCTTTCGCAAGCAGGAGCGCAATATTCGTCGCGTAGTCGCCGTGTTCGCGCGAGCGGGTGCGCTCGATCACGTAGTCGGGGGTCGGCAGGTCCTGGGGCAGGCGGCCTTGGCGGCGCAGGTCCAGCAGGGACTGGGCCACCAGTTCGCGCAG
>JANXUD010000126.1 GCA_025352045.1 Gammaproteobacteria bacterium
TTGCCAAGTCGATACCGACGGTTATAGTGCGCATGGGAGACTTCCCCTCCGGAGTTATCAATGATCGGAAGATCATCATGGTCCTCAAAGACCGAGCGGTTGTCCGCAAGGGGCGGGAAGTCTCCTTTTTACTCATTCAAGGTGACGCCTGACGGCGCACCTCAATTCAATCGTTAGGCCCCGAGACGGACGCCATGCGTGTTTTGAAGGCCTTGACAATCGGCGTGCTGATTACCTCCGTTCTTTTCGGCCTTGCCATCGTCGCGGCGGAGCTTGGTCAAGGCCCGCTTGCCCGATTGCTCTTCTGGCAAAACACCCTCCTTCAGGCATTCGCCCCGCTGGGGAACGTTGGTACGGCGGACCATCCCATCTACGAGGGCACTCCGCTCAATCTGTTGGTGGGGCTGCTGAGCTTTCCGCTTGGAGTTGCGATTTATGGCTGCGCGGCGTTCTATTGGCTTGGATGCCGTCGCGTCGAGGCCTAACCGTTCGTTGGAGCGGTCGCCGGCAAGGTGTATCGTGAAAGCCCATCGGCGCAGCGGCGCCGCTCAACTCAATAGTTAGGCGGCCAAGTGGAGTTGGCCTGCTTGTCACGGTGTTTGTATACCAACAGGAGGATAGGCATGAATATGCTCGTATCGTCGCTCGTGGGCATGTCATTGATGCTCGCTGCTGAAAGCGTATCCGCCGAGGTAGATACTGAAGTGAGCGCAACGTTCGCTCATTTTGTCACGGCACAAAACGCGCACGACGTTGCCGCGGTGCGCGAGCTCTTGCTGGATTCCCCAACCTTCCTCTGGATCACGCGCGGCACGCCCATCTGGGGTCGCGATGCCGCACTGAAGCGCTTTGAAACGATGTATCAGGGGACGTGGAAGCTTGCGCCAGAAACGTCGGGCCTGAGGATCATCGCGCTATCTGACACATCTGCCCAGTTACTCGTGCCTGTTGTGTTCAACATCGGGGCACCTGGCCAGCCTGCCCCGGATACAGGTTTTCTCATGAACCAGACGCTCGTCAAGACCACGCACGGGTGGCGAATCGCAAGCATATTGCCCATTCCGCTGCCTGCACCGCCGCCACCGTCACCAACAAAGTAGTCGCGCTTGGGGTCTGTACCTGATCCCGCCCCGCGGCCACGAGTTGGCCGATCGGATTTTCGGCCAGGAGTAATACGATGTCGCAGGACCTGTGGCTCAATCTACCCGTTCAGGACCTGGCAGTGTCCGTGTCTTTCTTCGAGCAGATCGGCTTCGAGCGCAACCCCGGGCCGGGGAACAGCGAGCGGTCGGCGAGCTTCATCGTCGGCGGCAACCGCGTGGTGCTGATGCTGTTCCTGCGCGAGCAGTTCGCCGGATTCACCAGCCATGCCGTGTCCGACACGTCGGCCGGGTCCGAGGTGCTGTTCTCGCTTGGCGCGGACAGTCGCGAGGCGGTTGACCGGTACGCGGAACGCGCCGCGGCGGTGGGCGGCACGGTGTTCGCCAGGCCGTCGGAAGCCAATGGCTTCATGTATGGCTGCGGCTTCTGCGACCCGGATGGGCATCGGTGGAACGTGCTGTTCATGGATCCGGCCAGGATGCCGGGCCGCTGATGCATCGCAGCTTGCCTAAAGCGCTGGACGGCGCGCTGGTTGCCTAGCGACATGCAGCTGCCACCAGCCATTGCTGCGCGAATCGCGCAGTGCGTGCTTGGCGCCGAAGGGCCGCGCCTGGGCATCGACGAGGAGGCCAGGACGCATGGCGCGATCGCGCTGATTGGCGCCATCGGCATGATCTGGGGTCTTCGCCCGGACGGTTCGTTCTGGATGTTCGACCGCGACTTCGAGGTCGCGCTGGAGCCCTTGCCCGCCGATTGCCAAACCCAGGCATTGGCCTGGGGCGCGCGCCGGTTTCCGTGGTTGTCCGAACTGCTTCCGGTCCGCGCGTCCGATGCAGCGGACTGCGCTGCGTGTCGTGGCTCCGGCATGCTGTCGGTCACCTGGATGTGTCCCCGCTGCGAGGGGTTGGGCTGGCACTCGGAGCGTTGAGGCGGAGGCTGGCGCCGCACACGCTCGGTGACGACTTGCGGGCCACGGACTAGGATCGACGCAGCCTTCGCGTGAAAGAACCGGCCCCGTTCAGGGTCTCGATTTGTCGCGGATGGCGCGGAACGGGCTGCCGGCGCGATAGTTGGGCCAGGCGTCGTCGAGCGAGAGTTGCTTGCCGACCTGATAGAGCGCATTGAGGTCCTGCACGATGCCGCGCAGGTCCCAGTCGGGATCGAAGTTGTCGGCGGCCTTGTGGTAGCGGTGCGCGGTGTAGTCGTCCATCTGCGCCAGGCCCCAGGCGCGACCGTGCTCGAGGCTGTCCACGCCGCCCTTGACGTCGAGGGCCGGCACGCCGGCCTTGGCGAAGCTGAAGTGGTCGGAGCGGAAGAACGAGCCCTTTTCCGGCGCGCTTTCTTCCACGAGCACGCGTCCTTGCGTGGCCGCGATCGGCCGGAGCACGTCCTCGAGCTCGTTGTTGCCCAGGCCGACCACCACCAGGTCATGCGTCGGCCCGATCGCCGGCAGCGCATCGATGTTGATCACGGCCACCGTCTTGTTGAGCGGGACCACCGGATGCGCGGCGTAATACGCGGAACCGAGCAGCCCGGATTCCTCCAGTGTCGGCAGCAGGAAGACGATGCTGCGCTCTGGCAGCGGCTTCTGCACGGTGAACTGCTCGGCGATCTCGAGCACGCCGGCCAGGCCGGTGCCGTTGTCGATGGCGCCGTTGTAGATGTTGTCACCGGTCTCGTCGGCATGCGTACCGAGGTGGTCCCAGTGCGCGCTGTACACGATGGCTTCGTCCGGGCGCTTGCTGCCGGGCAATTTCGCGATGACGTTGCGCGACTGGCCCTGGGTGATCGTGCTGTGCAGCGAGGCGGTGAACAGGGCCTTGCGCATCGGCACGGCACGGAAGCCGCGCTTGCCGGCGGCATCGCGAAGCGCGTCCACGTCCAGGCCGGCGTCCTTGAACAGGGCCTTGGCGTCTTCGCCGGTGATCCAGCCCTGCATCGACAGGCGCGGCGCCGGATCGTCCGCGGCCAGCAGGTCGAACTGCGCGCCGCCCCAGCTGTTCTTCACCACGTCCCAGCCATAGCCCGCGCCCGGCGTGTCGTGGATGAGGATGGCGGCCGCGGCGCCCTGGCGCGCGGCTTCCTCGAACTTGTAGGTCCAGCGGCCGTAATAGGTCATGCGTCGGCCCTCGAACAGGCTGGCGTCGTTGTTGTGGAAGCCGGGGTCGTTGATCAGCATGACCACGGTCTTGCCCTTGACGTCGATGCCCCGGTAATCGTTCCAGCCGGCTTCGGGTGCGTTGACGCCATAGCCGACGAAGACCATCGGGCTGTTCGCCACGGCGACATCGGCCTTGCCGCTGCGCGAGCCCATCACCATCTGCGTGCCGAAGGCCATGGCATGCGGCTTGCCGGCGACGATCACCTGCAGCTTGCTGGCGGTCGTGTCCGTCTGCGTCTCGACCATGGGCACGGTCTGGAAGAAGCTGTCGCCATTGCCGGGCTGCAGGCCCAGGCGCAGGAATTGCTCGCGCAGGTAGGCGACGGTCTTGTCCTCGCCGGCACTGCCCGGCTGGCGGCCGCCGAAATCGTCGGAAGCCAGGACGCGGATGTGGGCGGAGAAATCCTCGGCGGAAATCTCGGGGCCGAAGGCATGGCCGGCCTGCCGGTTGGCGGCGACCAGCGAGGCTTCGGTGGTCGCGATCTGCGCGTCGCTGGCGGATGACGCGGTGTGCGCGTCCGGGACGGTCGGCGCGTGCTGGCAGGCGGCAAGGGCGAGCGCCAGCAGCGCGGCGGCGGGCAGGCGGAACTGGGTCATGCGGGACTCCTGACGGACGCCCGCATTATGCCGTCCAAACCGGCCCCGATCTGGCGGGAGTCAGTCCCGGCGCGGGGGCAGGGTCGTGGTCCAGGCCTGCGCGGTCGCGCCGGTGACGCGGCCGATCTTGGCGGTCTGGTGCACGAACAGCTCGACCTCGCGGTCGAAGCGCAGGTCGCCCTGCACCTCGGCATTCGGGCCGATCACGATGCGCGGGATCCGGCTGCGGCCCCAGCTGAAGCCATGCTGCTTTTCGACGTGGATGCCGCCGCGGACGATCGACTTGGCGCCGACGGTGATGTCGCCGGAGACCGTCTCCAGCTTGCCGGCCACCTGGGTCTGCTTGATGGTGATGCCGCCATTGACCGTGGTGATATCACCGCCCACGGTCGAGTTGAAATCGAACACGATGCCCCCGTTGACCGTCTCGGCGCCCTTGGCCACCCGCACATGCTCGCCGGCGGTGATGCCGCCGTTGACGGTTTCGGCACTCTCCACCTGCGCCTCGTCGTCCAGCTTGACGCCGCCGTTGACGGTCTCGACCGTGCCGGCGATGGCGCCACGCTCGACGCTGATGCCGCCGTTGACGGTGTCCAGGTCGCCGTAGTGCTGGCCGGCCTCGGCGGTGATCCCGCCATTGACGTGGCTGATGTCGCCGCCGTGCTTGTCCGTGTCGCTGCCGTCCTGGGCGCCGGTGTCGTGGGCCTGGGCGGTGCCGACGGCCAGGCCCAGGGCCATGGCCAGCATCAGCCGGGTGCGGGTCAGTTTCACGCGTTTCTCCCTGAAGTTCGACACTGGGATGCCCCGGCGCCGGAAATGGTTTAAGGGCTTTGTAGGCGCGTTGGTTACAATCTGCCCGTGCCGATTGTCACCAGGACTTCCCCCATGCCCCGTCCCAAGCCCTTGATGTTGCTGATCCTCGACGGTTGGGGACACCGCGAGGAGGTCGCCGACAACGCCATCGCCCAGGCAACCCTGCCCAACTGGCGGGGCCTGCTGCGCGATTTCCCGCATACGCTCGTGCACACCGAGGGCCGGCATGTCGGCCTGCCGGACGGCCAGATGGGCAATTCCGAGGTCGGCCACATGAACATTGGGGCCGGTCGGATCGTTTACCAAGACCTGACGCGGATCGACGCCGCCATCGCCGATGGCAGTTTCAACAGCAATCCGGAGCTGCTGGCGGCCTGCCGCGACGCCCGCGAGTCCGGCGGCGCCCTGCACCTGCTGGGCCTGCTGTCGCCGGGCGGCGTGCACAGCCACGAGTCGCACATCTTCGCGATGCTGGCCCTGGCGCAGGCGCAGTCGGTGCCGCGGATCGCGGTGCATGCCTTCCTGGACGGGCGCGACACACCGCCGAAATCGGCGCGCGCCAGCCTCGACGCACTGCAAGCCGCCTGCGACGCGGCGGGCAACGCGGTCATCGCGACGGTCAGCGGCCGCTACTACGCCATGGATCGCGACAACCGCTGGGAGCGCGTCGAGCCGGCCTATCGCGCGATCACCGAGGCCGAGGGCGAGCAGTTCGCGAGCAATGCACTGGTTGCGCTGGACGCGTCGTATGCGCGCGGCGAGACCGACGAATTCGTCAAGCCGACCGTGATCGGCGCCGGCGCGCGCGTCGAGGATGGCGATGCGGTGGTGTTCATGAATTTTCGCGCCGACCGCGCGCGCGAGCTGACCTCGGCCTTCGTGCTGCCGGACTTCAAGGGTTTCGCGCGGCCGCGCGCGATCAGGCTCTCGCGCTTCGTCTGCCTGACCGAATACGACGCGACGCTGCCGGCGCCGGTCGCCTTCGCCTCCGACGACCTGCACGACACGCTTGCCCAGGTCATCGCCCGCAACGGCCTGACCCAGTTGCGCATCGCCGAGACCGAGAAGTACGCGCACGTCACCTTCTTCCTCAGTGGCGGCCGCGAGACCCCCGAGCCGGGCGAGGATCGCGTGCTGGTCCCCTCGCCGAAGGTAGCCACGTACGACCTGCAGCCGCAGATGAGCTGCCCGGAACTGACCGCCAAACTGGTCGAGGACATCCGCGCGCAGCGGCATGACCTGATTGTGTGCAATATCGCCAATCCGGACATGGTCGGGCACAGCGGCTCGCTGCCCGCCGCGATCCTGGCCGCGCAGGCCGTGGACGTCGCGCTGGGCGAGGTGCGCGCCGCGCTAGAGGCGGTCGGTGGCGAAATGATCGTCACCGCCGACCATGGCAACCTGGAGATGATGCGCGACCCGGTCACCGGCGAGCCGCACACCGCGCACACGGTGGGTCCGGTGCCGCTGGTCTATGTGGGGAAGCGCGCTTCGAAGCTGCGCGACGGCGGCGCCCTGCGCGACATCGCGCCGACCCTGCTCGACCTGCTCGGGCTGCCCGTGCCGGCGGCGATGACCGGGCGCAGCCTGCTGGAGCCCAGCTGAGTGGCGTGTCGATTTCTCGCGTTCGCGCTCGTCCTGCTGGCGGGCGCGCTTGCGTCGGTGCCGGTCCGGGCGCAGGCCAACGCGCACGCCAACGCCAACGCGCAGCTCCACGCGCAGGCAAAGGCCGCGGGCGTTCCCGCCACCAAGGCCGCCGCCGTGCAGAAAAGCGCTGCCGCGCAGAAGACCCTCGCCGACACGCGGGCGCGGATCAAGGCGCTGGCCGACGA
>JANXUD010000136.1 GCA_025352045.1 Gammaproteobacteria bacterium
TGGCCGGCGCGGGCCGGCCAGCCGCGGCGGTCACTTGGTCTTCTTGGCGGCCTTTTCGGCGCGCTTTTCCTTCAGCGACTTCTCCGGCTTCTTCTTGGTTTCCTTTTTCTTGTCCAGGCTCTTGCTCATGGTCGTCCTCGTCGGTGGTGGTCCAGCACCATGATGGTAAGCAGTTTTCGCCCGCTGCAATAGTCGCGTCGCAGGCGTCGCGTCGCAGGCGTCGCGCTGCAGCGGTCGCGGTGCAGTAGGCTTGCAGCCCCGCCGCTCCGGTCCCGCGCATGCCCTACCAGCCGATCCTCGCCACCCTGGGCTACGTGCTGTCGCCCGACCGGCAGCGCGTGCTGCTGGTCCATCGCAATGCGCGTGCCGACGACCACCACCTGGGCAAGTACAACGGCCTGGGCGGCAAGCTCGAGGCCGACGAAGACGCGATGTCGGGGATGCGCCGCGAGATCCGCGAGGAGGCCGGGATCGACTGCGGCGCGATGTCCCTGCGCGGGACGATCAGCTGGCCCGGGTTCGGCAAGCAGGGGCAGGACTGGTTCGGCTTCCTGTTCCTGGTCGAGGCGTTCGCCGGCACCCCCGCAGCCAGCAATGCCGAAGGGGACCTGGAATGGGTGCCGATGGAGGCCATTGCCAGCCTGCCGCTCTGGGAGGGCGACCGGCTGTTCCTGCCCCTGGTCTTTGACGCCGACCCGCGGCCCTTCCACGGCGTCATGCCCTACCGCGACGGCCGGATGGCCGGCTGGTCCTGGTCCCGCTGAGCGTCCGGACGGGCCGGGAGGCCGGTTTGCTGAATGGGCATTCAGCGGGGGTTTGCATTTGCCCTGAATAGGTGTATGGTTCGCGCACTGTGTTTGACAGGGTCACTGTGAATTGTGGCCCGGTGCGGTAGATCAGAGATTCGACGATCCGCTACATCGTTTCGCCAAGCTTGCTCCCTGCAACTCAGTCTGGATCCGGGTGTTCCGGTTCTCGAAAACAAAGCTACATCAGGAGTTAGTCATGTCGGAGCGTCAGAGCGGTACTGTCAAGTGGTTCAACGATGCCAAGGGTTTTGGCTTCATCACCCCGGAAAGCGGTGAGGACCTCTTCGTCCATTTCCGCAGCATCCAGGGCAGCGGTTTCAAGACCCTGCAGGAAGGCCAGAAGGTCACCTTCAACGTCGTGAAGGGCCAGAAGGGCCTTCAGGCGGACCAGGTCCAGGTCGCCTAAGCACCAAATCGAGCTGCAAGCTCACAAAACCCCGGGTGGAAACACCCGGGGTTTTTGTTTGCGCGCGATTCGGCGTGGCGCGGCGCCGCCCGCGGCCCGCGTTTTCCCAAGCTGGCGATGATGCGCTAGGCTCGCCGCAGGCCGGGGAGGGTCGCGATGCGCGAGCGCTGGTGGCAGAACCTTTACCTGCAGGTGCTGGTCGCGATCGCCGCGGGCGTGCTACTCGGCGTGTTCGCGCCCGGCACCGGCACGGCGATGAAGCCGCTCGGCGACGGCTTCGTCGCCCTGGTGAAGATGATCATCGGGCCGGTGATCTTCCTGACCGTGGTCGGCGGCATCGCGCACATGGGCGAATTGCGCCACGTCGGCCGGATCGGGCTGAAGGCCCTGGTCTATTTCGAGGTGATGACCACGATCGCGCTCGCCCTCGGGCTGGCGGTGGTCAACCTGGTGCGCCCCGGCGCGGGCATGGGCGTCGATGCGGCCAGCCTGGACGCGGCGGCGGTGGCCGAGTACCAGCACAAGGCCGAGGCCAGCGGCGTGGTCGGCTTCCTGCAGGACATCATTCCCAAGACCTTCGTGTCCGCCTTCACCGACGGCAACCTGCTGCAGGTGCTGCTGGTCGCGCTGCTGTTCGGCATCGCGCTGTCGCGCATCGGCGAACCGGGCCGGCAGGTGCTCGATGCACTCGACCGCCTGGGCAAGGTGATGTTCGGCGTCGTGCACCTGATCATGCGCTTCGCGCCGATCGGCGCCTTCGGCGCGATGGCCTTCACGATCGGCAAGTACGGCGTCGGGACGCTCGCCTCGCTGGGTTGGCTGCTGGCGTCGGTGTACCTTACCAGCCTGTTGTTCATCCTGGTGGTGCTGGGGACCGTGGCGAGGCTTTCGGGATTCCCGCTGTGGAAATTCCTGCGCTACATCCGCGCCGAACTGTTGCTGGTGCTCGGCACCTCGTCATCGGAATCCGCATTGCCGCGCCTAATCGAGCGGCTGGAGGAGCTGGGCTGCGAGCGCGGCGTGGTTGGCCTGGTGGTGCCCACGGGCTATTCGTTCAACCTCGACGGCACCTGCATCTACCTGACCATGTCCGCGGTGTTCGTCGCCCAGGCCCTGTCCATCGACCTCAGCCTGGGTGACCAGTTGCTGCTGATGGGCGTGCTGCTGTTGACCAGCAAGGGCGCGGCGGGCGTCACCGGCTCGGGCTTCATCACCCTGGCGGCGACGCTGGGCGCGCTGGCGGGCAAGGTGCCGGTGGAAGGCGTGGCGCTGATCCTGGGCGTGGACCGCTTCCTGTCCGAGGCGCGCGCGCTCACCAACATCATCGGCAACGGCGTCGCCACCCTGTTCGTGGCGCGCTGGGAAGGCAAGCGCGACGACGTCAAGATGCGCGCCGCCCTCGACGCAGGCCCGCCGGCGGCCTGAGTCCCGTCGCATCGCACGCGCGCGATTGACGCTGTCCCGGCCTTGCACGATGCTGGGCCGGCCAACCCGAGGATGCGACGACATGAGCACCGCCTACGATTTTTCCGCCGAGACCCTCGACGGCGCGCCCCAGCCGCTGGACGCCTACCGTGGCAAGCCGATGCTGATCGTCAACACCGCGTCCAAATGCGGCTTCACCCCGCAGTACACGGGACTGGAGGCGATGTGGAAAAAACATCGCGACCAGGGCCTGGTGATCCTCGGGTTTCCCTGCGACCAGTTCGGCCACCAGGAACCCGGCAATGCCGAGGAGATCCGCAACTTCTGTTCGCTCAGCTATGACGTGAGCTTCCCCATGTTTTCCAAGGTCGAGGTCAACGGGTCGAACGCACATCCGCTGTACAAATGGCTCAAGAAGGAAAAGCCGGGCCTGCTCGGCATGGAATCGATCAAGTGGAACTTCACCAAGTTCCTGGTCGACCGCAGCGGCCACGTGGTCAAGCGCTATGCGCCCACCGATACGCCGGAGAAGATCGAAAAGGACCTGGGATCGGTGCTTTGAACCTGCGCCTGTAGAACTTCACCCACGACGTGCGCGGCAACATCAGCGACTCGTTCAAGGTCACGTCCTATCCCAACCTGTACGTGATCGACCAGACGGGCGTGTCCTCGGTTCACGTCGGCTATGGCGAAGGCTCGCTGGCCGAGATCATCGGCAACATCAACGCGTTGCTGGCCAAACCCTCGACGGCGCCGGCTCCCGCGACCGCTCCCGAGCCTGCGCCTGCGCCAGAAACGTCAGCCGGCTACGGTCCCGGCGCGGCGGCGGGGTCCAGCGCGCGCAGCATCAGCCAGTCGTCCTTGGGATCGTCGCCAACCACGAAGACCAGGGTGCCCGCCTTGGCGAAGCCGGATTTCTCGTAGTAGCGCACCGCCTGCGGCTGCTCCTGCCAGACGCTCAGCCACAGGGCAAGCGCGCCGCGCGAACGAGCGAGCCGCTCGACCTCCGCCATCAGCAACTGGGCAACGCCGGTGCCGTGGTAGGCCGTGTCCACGTAGAAGCGCGACACCTCTGCCGCCGGGCGCGGCGCTACCGGCCCCGGGGTCGGGCCATCGAAATGCAATTGCGCGTGTCCCAGCCACTCCCCCGTGCCGCCTTCGGCGATGAGGTTGCAGCGCGACGCGTCGGCGATCTGGCGCGACTGTGCCGCTTCGCCGTAATGCTTCGAGATCGCCGCGGTGATGTTTTCCGGCGTCGAGCAATGCCCGTACGCGGCGATGAAATTGCGCGCCATGAACTCGCCCAGCGCGGCGGCGTCGGCGGGGATGGCGGCGCGGAAGCGGATCGCCGGAGCGGTCATTTCTCGACGAAGGCCCGCTCGAAGACGTAGTGGCCGGCAACGCCGATCTTCGGCGAGGCGCTGAAGCCGCGGGCGTCGAGGATGCGCCGGAAGTCGGCGAGCATGCCCGGGCTGCCGCAGATCATGAAGCGGTCCGTGGCCGGATCAATCGGCGGCAGGCCGAGGTCCTGCGCCATCTGGCCCGTGTCCAGCAGGGTCGTGAGCCGGCCTTGGTGCACGAAGTCCTCGCGGCTGACCGCTGGGTAATACAGCATCTGGCGCGCAATCTGTTCGCCGAGGTATTCGTGGTTCGGCAGTTCCCGGCGGATGTAGTCGGCGTAGGCCAGGTCCTCCGCGCGGCGCACGCCGTGGGTGAGGATGACTCGGTCGAAGCGCTCGTACGTCGCCGGGTCCTTCACGATCGCCAGGAAGGGCGCCAGCCCGGTGCCCGTGCCCAGCAGGTAGAGGTTGCGCCCGGGCAGCAGGTCGCTGGTCAGCAGGGTGCCGGTAGGCTTGCGGCTGAGCAGGATCTCGTCGCCGGCGCGGATATGCTGCAGGCGCGAGGTCAGCGGTCCGTTGGGCACCTTGATGCTGAAGAACTCGAGCTGTTCCTCCCAGTTGGCGCTGGCGATCGAGTAGGCGCGCAGCAGCGGTTTCCCATCGACCTCGAGTCCGATCATGACGAACTGCCCGTTGTCGAAACGGAATCCGTCGTCGCGGCTGGTCGTGAAGCTGAAGTAGTCCCGGGTCCAGTGGCGGACGTCGAGGACGGTTTCCCGGATGAAGGCGGCGGACATTCGGTCTTGCGCAGGCAGTCGTGCGGGCAGGGTGCCATTGTCGCATTCAGCCGCAGGCCTGTGTGTGCCGCGTCCGCCGACTATAATTTGCGTCCAGGCCGGAACCCCGGCCGCCAACCGGACGCTACGCCCATGCAGATCGACGACCACGCCGTCGTGACTTTCCACTACACCCTCACCGACGACAGCGGTCGCGTGCTCGATTCCTCGGTCGGCAACGATCCCCTGACCTACCTGCAAGGCAGCGGGCAGATCGTCCCCGGGCTGGAGCGGCAGATGGCGGGCCACGTGGCTGGCGACAAGTTCGACGCCACGGTCGCCCCCGAAGAGGCCTACGGCGTCACCGACCCTGGCCTGGTGCACGTGATCTCGCGCGCGCAGTTGCAGGGCGTGGACGATCTGGAAGTCGGCATGCAATTCCAGGCCGAGGGCGGACGCCACGCGACCACGGTGACGATCAGCAAGATCGAGGGCGACCAGGTGACCGTGGACGCCAACCATCCCCTGGCCGGGGCGACCCTGCACTTCGCCATCGAAGTCACCGATGTGCGTGCGGCGACGGCGGAAGAGCTGAGCCACGGCCACGTGCATGGCGCCGGTGGACACCACCACTAGGCTTACCTGGTTCGCCGCGCATCCTTTGGCGTTCGGCCAGCCTCTGTTGGGCAGGACATCCGGGAGTACGACGATGGCGCAGGGACGGAAGCAGGGAGCGGGGCTGGCGATGCTGGCACTGGCGGGCGTATTGGCGGTGGGTACCGCGCACGCGGCGGGACAGTGCAGCGCGCGCAGCGGCGAACGTGCCGGGGCCCTGCTCGAGTTGTATACCTCGGAAGGCTGCAGCAGCTGCCCGCCGGCCGACCGCTGGTTCGGCAGCCTGGCGGCGGGCTCGGATCCGGCGACGCTGGGCCTGCTCGCCTTCCACGTGGACTATTGGGACCAGCTCGGCTGGAAGGATGGCTTCGCGCAGGCGGCGTTCAGCCGGCGGCAGTCCCAGCGCGTGCACGCCGCCGGCAGTTCGACCGTCTATACGCCCCAATTGATGGCGTCCACGCGCACCATGCTGCGCTGGAACGCCCCGGGTGACGTCACGCAGTTGCTCGCCGAGCAATCGGCCGAACCGGCGCGCTACCGGCTCGGTCTGCAGGCGACGCCGTCGCCCACGGGCTGGCGCGTCGAGCTGGGCGCGGCGCTGCGCGGCGCACCGGTCCCTGGCGCACCGATGGCCTGGCTGGCGCTGGCGCAGGACGGCCTGTCGAGCGCAGTGACGCGCGGCGAGAATGCCGGTGCGCGACTATCCCATGCGCGGGTGGTGCGCGGCCTCTGGGGTCCCTGGCCGATTGCCGGCGCCGGGCTGCATCGCGACCTGCTCCTGCGCCCACCCGCAGGTGCGCCCGCGACCGGTTACCACCTGGTGGCCTTCGTGCAGGATCCGGGCAACGGCCGGACCTGGCAGGTGCTCGGCTTGCCCCTGGCTGACTGTCGCTGAGCGTGCGAGGCGGCCCGGCAGCGCGGGCTGCCGGCTGCGATGGAATGGCTGGGGCGGTCCAGTCGCGCGGAAAGATCGTCCTGACCGCCAATCCCGTCGCGGCGCCGTAGTCCGGCTGTCACGGGCGGGGTAGGGCACTTGACCCGCCCGGCTCCGAGGCTGGACGATGGCCGCCGGATCATCGAGGGGAAGCGAATGTCCCGATCACGGCAGCTTGCCCGGCTCAGCCTGGTCCTGGCCAGCGCGATTTCCTGTTCGGCGCTGGCGCAAAACGCCGCCGTCACGGTCAATGTGGATGCCAACGCCAACAAGCATCCGATCCCCGCGACGATCTACGGCGTGGCCTTCGCCAGCCCGTCCCAACTGTCCGATCTCAATGCCCCGTTGAACCGCTATGGCGGCAATGCCAGTTCCAGTTACAACTGGCAGCAGAACGCCAGCAACCGCGGCTTCGACTGGTACTTTGAATCGATCGCCGAGACCAGCGCCACGCAGGGCGAACTGGGCGACACCTTCATCAGCAACAGCCGCGCCGGCGGCGCCGAACCGATGCTGACCCTGCCGATGCTCGACTGGGTCGCGAAGCTGGGCGCCAACCGCGCCAAGCTGGCGGCCTTCTCGCAGGTGAAGTACGGCGTCCAGTCGGGCAACGATGCGCAGTGGTTCCCGGATGCGGGCAACGGCGTGCTCGCGAGCACCGGCAAGGACATCACCGGCAACGATCCAAACGACGCCAACACGCCGGCCGGCGTGGCCTTCCAGCAGGGTTGGGTCAACCACCTGCTCGGCCGCTGGGGCAGCGCGGGCAATGGTGGCCTGCGCTACTACCTGCTCGACAACGAACACAGCCTCTGGCAATCCACCCACCGCGAGGTCAAGCCGACCGGCGCGACGATGGACGAGATCCGGCAGAATATGATCGACTACGGCGCGATGGTGAAGACGGCCGATCCGTCCGCCACCGTGGTGGGCCCGGAGGAATGGGGCTGGAGCGGCTATTTCTGGTCCGGGTACGACCAGCAGTACGCCGCCGCCAACAACTGGTGCTGCTATCCCGACCGCACCGCCCACGGGGGCATGGCCTACATGCCTTGGCTGCTGGACCAGCTGCGGCAGTACGAGACAAGCACCGGCAAGCGCGTGCTCGACGTGTTCTCCCTGCACTACTACCCGCAGGGCGGCGAGTTCGGCAACGACACCTCCACCACGATGCAGCAGCTGCGCAACCGTTCCACGCGTTCGCTCTGGGACCCGAATTACATCGATCCGACCTGGATCAACGACAAGGTCATGCTGATCCCGCGCATGAAGGGCTGGGTCAACAGTTACTACCCGGGCCTGAAGACCGCGATCACCGAATACAACTGGGGCGCCGAGGCGCACATCAACGGCGCGACCACGCAGGCGGACATCTACGGCATCTTCGGCCGCGAGGGCCTGGACATCGCCACGCGCTGGACCACGCCGGACGCGAGCACGCCGACCTACAAGGCGATGAAGCTGTACCGCAATTACGACGGGGCCAGGTCCGGGTTCGGCGACACCTCGGTGTCCGCCAGCGCGCCCGATCCCGACGCCCTGTCGGCCTTTGCGGCCTTGCGCGGCAGCGACGGCGCGATGACGGTCATGGTGGTGTCCAAGGTCTTGTCCGGCAGCACTCCGCTGACGGTGAACCTGGCCAACTTCGCCAATGCAGGCAGCGCCCAGGTCTGGCAGCTGACGTCGGCAAATGCGATCACCCATCCGGCCAACCTGACGCTGGGCGGAAACAGCCTGGTGACCTCGGTGCCCGCGCAGAGCGTGACGCTGTACGTGATCGCCGCCGGCGGCGCGCCCAACCTGCCGCCCAACGCGGTGATCAGCGCGACGCCGAGCAGCGGCAGCGCGCCGCTGGTGGTGAATTTCTCCGGCGCCGGCTCCAGCGATCCGGACGGCAGCATCGCGCAGTACGGCTGGTCGTTCGGCGACGGCAGCAATGGCCTGGGCGTCACCGCGTCGCGCAGCTATCCGACCGCCGGCGTCTACACCGCCACCTTGACGGTCACCGACAACCTGGGCGCCACGGCCAGCCAATCCACGTCCATCACGGTCAATGCCAACCCGAACGTCATCAACGCGCCCGGCGTGCTGGTCGGCAGCGCGGCCAAGGGCTACAGGGCGACCTTGCGCTGGACCGACAATTCCGGCAACGAGGAAGGCTTCCGCATCGAGCGCGCGCCCTCGGGGTCGAGCAGCTTCGTGCAGGTGGGCCAGGTCGGCGCCAACGTCACCACGTATGCCGAGACGGTGTCGCGCGGCAGCTTCGTCTATCGGGTACGCGCCTTCAGCACCAGCCTTGGCGTGTATTCGGCCTACTCGAACTCGGTGACGGTCAAGCTGACCAAGTAGGGCCGGCGCCGGTCGCCCCGCCCGTCGCGGCGATCGCAGGCGCGAGGCGCGTCACCTCGATCGGCAGTGCGTTCAGCGCCGCATTGCCGCAGCCGCCCTCGATCGCCAGCGGATCGGTCAGGTCGTTGTAGCTCTCGCCGGGAACCAGGCTGGCGCGCGCCATTCGCACACCATTACGGCCATGCCCGAAACCATGCGGCAGGCAGGCGACGCCCGGCATCAGCGTGTGGTCCGCGCGCACCTCGGTGTGGATTTCGCCTGTCCGCGAGCGCACCGACACCCGGTCGCCGTCGCCGATGCCACGCGCCGCCAGGTCGTCCGGATGCATCGCCAGCTGGTGCCGCGCCTTGCCTTTGACCAGGCGCGGTGCGATGTGCATCCAACTGTTGTTGCTGCGCACGTCGCGGCGTCCGATCAGGCGCAGCCCGGCCTCGGCGGCCTGCGCGCGATCGCGCCCGGCGAAGCGGTCGAGTTCGGCCAGCAGTTCGGCGGGCGCAGCCTCGATGCAGCCGCTCGCCGTTTCCAGCCGCGCCAGCAGGGATGGGCGCAGCGGCCCCAGGTCGATGCCGTGCGGCGCCGCCAGCAGCGCGGCCAGGTCCAGCCCACTGTCGCCACGCGCCAGGCCCGCCGCGATCATCGCCCGCGGTGGCGGCAGGGCGCGCCAGTCCTTACCGGCGGCCGCGGCGTAGGCGGCGCCCATTCCGTTGACGATCTCCCAGTCCGCGCGCTCGCCGGGCTCGCGTTCCCGCAGCGCCTGGCTCAGGCGGGCGACGCGACGAACGGCGAAGGCGTTGAAGATCAGGTCGTAGTGGTCCTGGGTCAGCGACGAGGCAGGCGGCAGGATCAGGTCGGCGTGGCGCGTGGTTTCGTTGATGTAGAAGTCGATCGAGACCATGAAATCCAGGCCGTCGAGCGCGCGATCGAGCCCGCGCCCGTCGGGCGTGGAGAGCACCGGGTTGCCCGCGACCGTCAGCAGCGCTCGGACCTGTCCATCGCCGGGGGTCACGATTTCCTCCGCGAGGCAGGCGACCGGCAATTCGCCAGCGAACTCCGGCAGCCCGCGCACGCGGCTGCGCCAGCGCCCGCCGTGGCCCGTGCTGGTGCCGGGGCCCGTGACCGGGATCTCCGCTTCGTTCGGCAGCGCGCCGCCCTCGCGATCGAGGTTCCCGCTGACCAGGTTGACCAGTTGCAACAGCCACTGGCACAGCGTGCCCCAGGGCTGCACGGACACGCCCATGCGACCGTACGCGACCGCTCGCGGCGCGGCGAGGAATGCTGCGGCCAGGCGGCGCACGGTGTCGGCGCTGATACCGGTTTCGGTCTCCAGGCTGCCGGTCGCCACGGCGCCGACCGCCGAGAGGACCGCGTCGAGTCCGTTGAGCTTGCCCTCGTACGCCGACACGCGCGGCGGTCCGAGCGCGAGCATCGCCTGCAGGAAGGCCACCAGGAACAGGGCGTCGCCGCCGGGGCGGATGAACACGTGCTCATTCGCGACCTGCGCGGTTTCGGTGCGGCGCGGATCCACGACCACCAGGGTGCCACGCGCGGCGAGAGCCTTCAGGCGCTTGGCGATCCCCGGCGCGGTCATCAGGCTGCCATTGGAGGCAACCGGATTGGCGCCGAGCATCAGGAAGAAATCCGTCCGGTCGATGTCGGGGATCGGCAGCAGGAACTGGTGCCCGTACATGCGCGCGCAGGTGAACTGGTGCGGCCACTGGTCCACCGACGAGGCGCTGAACATGTTGGGCGTGCGCAGCGCCTTCAGCAGGGCGGGCAGGTAGGCGATGTGGCCGAAGTGGTGCACGTTCGGATTGCCGAGATAGGTAGCGACGGCGGATTGGCCATGCGCCTGCTGCAGCATCGCCAGCCGGCGTCCGGCCAGTTCGAACGCGTCCTCCCAGCCGATCGGCAGCCACTGCGCGCCCTCGCGGCGCATCGGCGTGCGCAGGCGGTCTGGATCGGCCTCCAGGTCGAGGATGGCGTTGCCTTTCGGGCAGATGTGTCCATGGCTGAAGGGGTCGTCCGCGTCGCCGCGGATCGCCACGAGGCGGTCGCCGTCCAGTTGCAGCTCCAGGCCGCAGATGGCCTCGCACAGGTCGCAGGCCCGGAACACCGATGTCTGCATCGCCGCGCCTCTCCGGTCCCTTTCGATTGCCGATGGTAGTCCATCACGCCACGCCCACCCGTTAAGCGGGCATGATGGCGGCTTGGCCATCCAGACCCAGGGGAAACGCATGATCCGCAGCGCAGGACTCGCCACCGCCATCGTCGCCGCGCTCGCCTCCGGCGCAGTCCAGGCGCAGGCCGCCCAGCCGACCCAGGCCGCGGCCTCGCCCACGGCCGGGGCACCCATCGAATTGAAGGTGGACCTGCGCGATGCCGGACGGAAGATCTTCCGGGTGCGCGAGTCCATTCCGGTGCAGCCGGGCGCCCTGCGGCTCGAGTATCCGAAATGGATTCCGGGCGAGCATTCGCCTTCCGGCACCATCGCCGGCGTCACTGGCCTGCATCTGGTCGCCGGCGGCCAGCGCCTGGCCTGGCGCCGCGACCTGCGCGACATGTTCGCGATCACCACCCAGGTTCCCGCGGGCGTCGACCGCATCGAACTCGAATTCGACTATCTCTCGCCCACCGGCGGCGGCGAGTTCGGACAGTCGGTGTCCGCCACGCCGCGCCTGGTGGACCTGGAATGGAACCAGGTGCTGTTCTATCCCGCCGTGACCGGCTCGATGGCCTTGCCGGTGCGACCGTCGGTCAACTTGCCCGCGGGTTGGCAGATGGGGACGGCGCTCGAAGCCGATGGCCCCGCCGGCGCCGATGGAAGCACGCGGTTCCACGTCGTGTCGCTGGAGCAACTGGTCGACTCGCCCTTGATCGCCGGCCTGCACTTCCGCCGCATCGACCTGGCGCCGGGCGCCGCGACGCCGGTGCACCTGGATATCGTCGCGGATTCGCCAGCCAACCTCGTGCTTACCGACGCCCAGCTGCGCGAGCACCGCAACCTGGTGGTGCAGGCCGAGAAGCTGTTCGGCGGCCACCACTATGGCCACTACGATTTCCTGTTCACCCTGTCCGACAACACCGGGCATTTCGGGCTGGAGCACCACCAGAGCAGCGATGACCGGCTGGAATCCGAATATTTCACCAACACCGACCAGTACGTCACCGGCGCGGGCCTGCTGCCGCACGAATACGTGCACAGCTGGAACGGCAAGTTCCGCCGGCCCAATGGCCTGCTGACCAGCAGTTTCGATACGCCCATGGAAGACGAGCTGCTGTGGGTCTACGAGGGACTGACCCAGTACCTGGGGGAAGTGCTGACGGCGCGCTCGGGCCTGTGGTCACCCGACCAGTACCGCGACGCCCTGGCCGCGACGGCGGCCGGCATGTCCGGCCAGACCGGACGCGTCTGGCGCCCGCTGCAGGACACCGCCGACGAAGCGCAGGTCCTCTATTACACGCCCGGCGCCTGGTCGAACTACCAGCGCAGCGTGGACTTCTACGCCGAAGGTACGCTGCTGTGGCTGGACGTGGACACGCGCATCCGCGAGTTGAGTGGCGGCAAGCGCTCGATCGACGATTTCACCCGCGCCTTCCACGGCGTGGGCGGCAGTGACTTCGCACCGCGCGGCTATGGCTTCGACGACATCGTCGCGGCGCTGGAGGCCGTGCAGCCCGGCGGCTGGCGCGAGTTCCTGCGCGAGCGCCTGGACTATGTCGGCGCCAAGGCGCCGCTGAACGGCCTGGCGCGCGGCGGCTGGGCCCTGGCCTGGACCGACGTGCCCTCGGCCTACACCAAGGCCTACGAAGCGCGCGGACACCAACTCGACCTGATGGACTCGATCGGGCTGCGCCTGGCCGATGGCGACGGCGACGGCGCGGCCGGCCTGGTCGGCGATGTGCGCTGGGGCGGCCCGGCCTTCGAGGCGGGGCTGGCGCCGAACATGACGGTGGTGGCCGTGAACGGACTCGCCTTCAAGCCGGGCATCCTGCGCGCGGCCATCGTGGATGCCAAGGCCAAGGGCGGGACGATCAAGTTGCTGGCGAAGAACCTGGACACCTACGCCACCTTCGACGTGGCGTACCACGATGGCCTGCGCTACCCGCACCTGGTGCGTGCGGCGGGGCCGGACCGGCTGGCGGCGATCATCACGCCGCGCTGAGCCAGCGGCCGGGGCTCAGGCGCTGCGCGTCTCGCGATAGAGCGGGCGCAAGCCCGCGTCGAGCCCCGGCAACTGCTCGGCGTAGCGCCGGCCCCGGCCGATGCTGCGCGCGTGCAGGGACAGCCCCATGCGCAGGGACGACCCATAGCGGATGCCGAGGAAGCCGCAGACCACGCGCAGCACCATGTCGGGCTTGCTGACCAGGCTTTCGTAGTCGATGTCCATCAGCCGCCCGGGCAGGACGTGCTGCCAGTGCTGCATCAGCCGGTGGTACTGCAGGTAGTAGCGTGCCAGCGCGGCCGGGTCGTTGCTGGGCATGGCCGCTTCGCCACCGGCATGGGCGAGGATCGAGGCGCAGGTATCCATCGGATCCCGGCGCATGTGCAGCAGCCGGGCGCCGGGCAGGGCGCGGGCGATCAGCCCTGCCAACTGGAAATCCATCGGCCGGCTTTCGCAGACCAGCAGGGACTTGCGGCGCCCGCCGCCGGTGGCCGCCAGGAAGTCGCGGCCGAGCGCGTCGTAATCCAGTTGCTCCGGGCGGGCGAAGTCGCTCGACTCGAAAGGTCGCTGCGAATCGCGGCCCAGGGCGCGCGACAGCAGGGGCGCGAAGGCGTGCAGCTGGCCCAGGTGTTGCACGCCGGAATGGCGCGACAGCAAGTTGCCGAACAGGGCGACGCCGCTGCGCGGCATGCCGAACACGAACACCGGCGCGGCGACCGGGCGGGTCGCCGCGGGCGTGCGCACGAAGCGCTCGCCGCAGGCGGCGATCAATGCGTCGGCCCAGGCCTCGGGCGCTTCGCCGGCGAAGGGTGGACGGCTGGCGATGCCGGCCTGCAGCGCCGGCCACGCGACCGCCGGGTCGCCGTGGACATCCAGTTCGCGAAACAGGGCAAGCGAGGTGAGTTCGCGGTCCGACGCGCCAAGGGAAGAGTCCAGGCGTCGCTGCAGTTGCGCCCGGTGCGCGGGATCGTCGCGTCCGCGCAGGCAGGCCAGGGCCCAGTGGGCCTTGGCGTGCGCCGGGTTGAGTGCAAGGCAGGTGCGCAGGTCCTGCTCCGCGCCCTCGGCCTGCCCGAACTGGCGCCGCGCCAGCGCGCGATTGAAGTAGATCGATGGCTGGCGCGGATCGAGGGCGATCGCCTGGTCGAACAATTCCAGGGCAAGTGACTGTTCCTCCAGCCGGGCCAGGACCACCGCCAACGCGTCGATGACGACGGCGCTGCCGCGCGGCAGGGACAGGGCGCGCATGGACACCGTGCGTGCCGGCTCGACCAGGCCGCAGGCGAGCAGGCAGCGTGCGTGGTGCGCCAGCAGCTCGATCTGCTCCGGTTCCGTGGCCAGCACGCGCTCGACCAGGGCCAGCGCCGCCTGGTGGCGCCCGCGGCGCGCCATGACCATAGACAGCCGGAATTGCCCCGGCCCCGAGTTTGGCTCGCGGGCCAGGAAGGTTTCGAAATTGGCCTGCGCGGCTTCCATGTTCCCCAGTCGGAAGTGGCCCATCCCGCGCTGCCAGAGCTTCCCCGCCCGGCTGTCCATGGATCGAGCATAGCGCGCCCGTAGCGGCCGGACGCCGCGCTGGCGCACAGATTGCGCGTGCGCCCGGGCCGTGTTTGCGGGCAACTGTGCGCCAGGCAGGTAAAATGGCCGGATGTCCCTGATCACCCTCCAGGACGTCGACCTCGGTGTCGGCGGTCCGCTGCTGCTCGAAAAAGTCACGCTCGCGATCGAACCCGGCGAGCGCATCTGCGTCGTCGGTCGCAACGGCGCCGGCAAGTCCACCCTGCTGCGCCTGGTCGCCGGCGAGATCGCGCCCGACGACGGCGAGATCCGCCGCTTCGGGAGTCGCATCGCCGGGCTGGCGCAGGAAGTGCCGGCCGACCTCGCCGGCAGCGTGTTCGACGTTGTCTCGCTGGGCCTGGGCGACGCCGGCGCGCGGCTGGCGCGCTACCACCACCTGTTGCACGGCGATGGCACCGCGCCAGGCGAAGGCATTGACCTGCATGCGCTGGGCGAACTGCAGGAGATCATGGAAGCCGCCGGGGACTGGAGCCTGCAGACCAAGGTCGAGCAGGTGATCACCAAGCTCGAGCTGCCGGAGGACGCCGAGTTCGCCTCGCTGTCCGGCGGCATGAAGCGGCGCGTGCTGCTGGCGCGCGCACTGGTCGCCGCCCCCGACCTGCTGCTGCTCGACGAACCGACCAACCATCTCGACATCGAGTCGATCGCCTGGCTCGAGGCCTTCCTGAAGAGCTACAACGGCAGCGTGATGTTCGTGACCCACGATCGCGCCTTTCTGCGCTCGCTGGCCACCCGGATTGTCGAGATCGATCGCGGTCGCGTCACTTCCTGGCCCGGCGATTACGACAACTACCTGCGCCGCCGGGAAGAGCGGCTGCACGCCGAGGCCCAGGCAAGCGCGCAGTTCGACCGCAAGCTGGCCGAGGAGGAAGTCTGGATCCGCCAGGGCATCAAGGCCCGGCGCACCCGCAACGAGGGCCGCGTCACCGCATTGAAGGCGATGCGCCGCGAGCGCAGCCAGCGCCGGGCGCAGGTCGGCAAGGTGCGCATGGAAGCCGCCGAGGCGGGCGCCTCGGGTCGGCGCGTGATCGACGCGAAGGACCTCGGATTCGGTTTCAGGGACAAGCTCATCGTGCGCGGCTTCGACACCCGCATCCAGCGCGGCGACAAGGTCGGGCTGATCGGGGCGAACGGCTCGGGAAAGACGACGCTGCTGCGCCTGCTGCTGGGCGACCTGCAGCCGCAGGAGGGCGAGGTCAGGCTGGGCACCAACCTGGAGATCGTGTTCTTCGACCAGTTGCGTGCGGGCCTGCGCGAGGACTGGAACGTGCTCGACAACATTTCCGAAGGCCGCGAGTTCATCGAGATCAACGGCGCGCGCAAGCACGCCATGGGTTACCTGCAGGACTTCCTGTTCGCCCCCGACCGGGCCATGGCGCCGATCTCGCGCCTGTCCGGTGGCGAGCGCAACCGCCTGCTGCTGGCCAAGCTGTTCGCGCGTCCCTCCAACCTGCTGGTGATGGACGAACCGACCAACGACCTGGACGTGGAGACGCTGGAACTGCTCGAGGAACTGCTGACCGATTACCCCGGCACCCTGATCCTGGTCTCGCACGATCGTGACTTCCTCGACAACGTGGTCACCAGCTGTCTGGTGATGGAAGGCGAGGGCCGGGTCGGCGACTACGTGGGCGGCTACAGCGACTGGTTGCGCCAGCGACCGGCCGCTGCGCAAACCTTCATGCCCACGCCGCCGCCCGCCGTGCGCGCGCCGCCGCCCGCCCCGGCGCCTGCTGCGACCGCGCCGGCCAAGCGCAAGCTCGGTTACAAGGACCAGCGCGAACTCGAGCAGCTGCCCGCCCTGATCGAACAGCTGGAGTCGCAGCTGGGCACGGCCACCGCGGCGATGCTGCAGCCCGCCTGGCACCAGCGCGCGGCGGCGGACATGCAGGCCGACACCGTCGCCATGGCCGAACTCCAGGCTCGCCTGGACCGCGCCTACGCACGCTGGACCGAACTGGAATGACCCGCCGGTCGCCTCCTGCGGCTGCTGCACGACGAACCACGAACCACGAATCCCGACAATGACCGACATCCGCCAGGAAGACTTCATCCGCAGCGTCGCCGACGCTCTGCAGTACATCAGCTACTACCATCCACCCGATTACATCCGCAACCTCGCCGCCGCCTACGAGCGCGAGGAATCGAAGGCGGCCAAGGATGCCATCGCGCAGATCCTGGTGAACTCGCGCATGTGCGCCGAAGGGCGCAGGCCGATCTGCCAGGACACCGGCATCGTCACGGTCTTCCTGGAGATCGGCATGGGCGTGCGCTGGCCGGACGCGACCATGGGCGTCGAGGACATGGCCAACGAGGGCGTGCGCCGCGCTTATCTGGATCCTGACAATCCCCTGCGCGCGTCGGTGCTGGCCGATCCCGCCGGCAAGCGGACCAATACCAGGGACAACACGCCCGCCGTGGTGAACATGCGCGTGGTGCCCGGCGATTCGCTGGACGTGATCGTGGCCGCGAAGGGCGGCGGCTCCGAGGCCAAGTCCAAGTTCGCCATGCTCAACCCGTCCGATTCCATCGTCGACTGGGTGCTCAAGACGGTGCCGACGATGGGCGCCGGCTGGTGCCCGCCCGGCATGCTCGGCATCGGCATTGGCGGCACGGCGGAAAAGGCCATGCTGCTGGCCAAGCAAGCGCTGATGGAGCCGATCGACATCGTCGACCTGAAGGCGCGCGGCGCCAGCAATCGCGCCGAGGAATTGCGGCTCGAACTGTTCGAGAAGGTCAATGCGCTGGGGATCGGCGCGCAGGGCCTGGGCGGACTGACCACGGTGCTGGACGTGAAGGTGCGCGACTTTCCCACGCATGCGGCCAACTTGCCCATTGCGATGATCCCAAATTGCGCCGCCACCCGGCATGCGCATTTCACCCTGGACGGCAGCGGCCCGGCCGTGCTCGAGCCACCGTCGCTGGCCGACTGGCCCAGCCTGGCCTACGACGCCTCCAGTGGCCGGCGCGTGGACCTGGACACGGTCACGCGCGACGAGGTCGCGCGCTGGAAGCCCGGCGAGACCCTGCTGCTCAACGGCCGCCTGCTGACCGGGCGCGATGCTGCGCACAAGCGCATCGTGCAGATGCTCGACGCGGGTCAGTCCCTGCCGGTCGACCTCGCCGGCCGCTTCATCTACTACGTCGGCCCCGTGGATCCGGTGCGCGACGAAGTGATCGGGCCCGCGGGCCCGACCACGGCCACGCGCATGGACAAGTTCACCGAGCAGGTGCTGGCGCAGACCGGCTTGCTGGGCATGGTCGGCAAGGCCGAGCGCGGCCCGGCAGCGATCGAGGCGATCCGCAAGCATCGGTCCGTGTACCTGATGGCGGTCGGCGGCGCCGCCTACCTGGTGTCGAAGGCGATCCGCGCGGCGCGCGTGCTGGCCTTCGAGGACCTGGGCATGGAGGCGATCTACGAATTCACGGTGCAGGACATGCCGGTCACCGTCGCCGTGGACTCAACCGGCGAATCGGTCCATCGCACCGGTCCGCGCGAGTGGCAGGCGCGGATCGGCAAGATCCCGGTCGCGGTCGAATAGGGCTTGGTGTACGGTGGCGTCCCTCGCCACCGCGACCGCAGGGACATCCGAATGCTGACGCTCTTCTACTCGCCCGGCACGGCCAGCTTCGTCGTGCACTGGCTGCTGATCGAACTTGGCCTGCCGCACGAGCTGCGCTTGGTGGACTTCGAAGCACGCCAGCAGAAGTCCCCGGAGTACCTGAAACTCAATCCCGGTGGCGTGGTGCCGACCCTGCTGGTCGACGGCGAGCCGGTGACCGAATGCGCCGCGCTGGCCATGCACCTGGCCGACCTGGTGCCGGCGGCGGGCCTGGCGCCGACGCCAGGCAGCATCGAGCGCGCCCGCTACTACCAGTGGATCGCGTACTGCGCCAACACCCTGCAGCCAGCCTTCCGCGCCTGGTGGTATCCGGACGAGCCGGCCGGCCCGGAACATGCCGAGCTGGCCAAGGCCGCAGCGCAATCGCGCATCGAAGCGTGCTTCGACCGCCTCGATGCCCATCTTGCCGCGCACGGGCCCTACCTGCTGGGCGAGAACCTCAGCGCCGCCGATTTATACCTGACCATGCTGATGCGCTGGTCGCGCAAGCTGCCAAAGCCGGCGCTCGATTGGCCCGGTCTGCGCGCGCATGCCGACCGGATGCGGGCGCGACCCTCCTTCCGCGCCCTGTATGCGGTGGAAGGCCTGGAAGAATGGGCGCCATGAGCTGCACGCCGGCAGGCGCGGGCACGTGACGCCGGGTGGCCAGCGGATCCTGCTGGCCGGGGGCACCGGCCTGGTGGGCGGCCTGGTTGCCCGCGACCTGCTCGCGGCAAGCAGTTTCAGCGGGGTGCTGCTCGCGCCCGCGCGCCGCGACATCGGACGGGTGGATCCCCGACTGGTGGCGCCGGTCCTAGACTTCAACGCGCCCGGGGCCGATGGCGAACTTGCCGCGGCCGCGCGTGTCGCGCATGCGGTGCCGCTGGATGCCTACGTCAGTTGCCTGGGCACGACACTGCGCGCGGCGGGATCGCGCGAAGCCTTCCTGGCCGTGGATCGTGAACTGGTCCTGCGACTGGCGCAGCTTGCCCGCGGCCTCGGTGCCAGCCGCGCCATCCTGGTGTCGTCGGTGGGAGCGAGCCGGCAATCGGGGAACTTCTACCTGCGCGTGAAGGGCGAGGTCGAAGACGCGATGGAGCGGCTCGGATTCGCACGCCTTGACATCCTGCAGCCCGGGCTGCTGATCGGCACGCGCAGCGAGCGCCGGCCGGCCGAAGCGCTGGCACAGCGGTTCGCGCCCTTGGGCAATGCGCTGCTGCGCGGTGGCTTGCGTCGCTATCGGAGCTTGGAGGCCGACGCGGTCGCCCGCGCCATCGTCGCATTGCTGGGCGAATCGGCGCCCGGTGTGTTCAGCCATACCCACGACGCGATCGTCGAACAGGCCGCGCGCTGACTCGACCGACCCCGCCTCGAAATCGCGCGGGTCCGGCCCGGCAAATCCAGTCGGGCAAGGTTGGTCGGGCAGGGTTAGTCGAGCAGGGTTAGTCGAGCAGGGGCAGCAGCGCCGGCCAGACATGGTCGCGCAGCTTGCCTTGCACGGCCGCCACCGGATGCATGTTGTCGGCCTGGAAGTTGCGCCGGTCGGCGGAGATCGGCGCCAGCAGGAAGGGCAGGAAGGCGACGCGATGCGCCTTGGCCAGGTCCTGGTACATCGCGTCGAAGCCGCGGGTGTATTGCGGCCCGAAATTCGGCGGCAGGTGCATGCCCACCAGCAGGACGCGGGCGCCGGCCCCGTTCGAGGCGCGGATCATCTGGTCGAGGTTGGCGCGGCTCCGGCTCAGGTCCAGCCCGCGCAACCCGTCATTCGCGCCAAGCTCGATCACCACCACCGCTGGCCGGAGCCGCTGCAGCTCGCCGCCGATCCGCGATGCACCGCCCGCGGTGGTCTCGCCGCTGACGCTGGCATTGACCAGGCGCCAGGCCGGGCGGGTCTCGCGCAGGCGCAGCGCCGCCAGGCTCACCCAGCCCTGGCTGGCGGCCAGGCCGTAGCCCGCCGACAGGGAATCGCCCATCACCAGGATCGTCTTCGCAGGTGCAGCCGTTGGCCCCGGCGCAGGCGTTGCCGCCCGCGTCACGGCCGACCAGGCCAACATCAGCAGGAGCAACAGGGGCAGCACCAACAGTGCCCGCACCAGTTGAACTCGACGTGCCAACGCTCCATATCCTTCGTTCATCCTGCGGATTTCCTGGCCCATGACTGATGCAATGGCGGCGACGTCGCCCAATTCAAGCCGCGCGGCGCCTTCAGGCGCCCTGGTGGCCGAGGACCTGGGCAAGCGCGTGCGCCTGCCCGACCATGAGCTGACCATCCTCGACTCTGTCGGGTTCCATATCGCGGCGGGCGAGGCGGTGGCGATCGTCGGTGCCTCCGGTTCAGGCAAGAGCACCCTGCTGTCCTTGCTGGCGGGGCTCGACACCCCGAGCGTGGGCCGGGTCCGGCTGGGCGACGTGGACCTGTCGGCGCTCGACGAAGATGGCCGGGCCAAGTTGCGCGGCGAGCGGGTGGGCTTCGTGTTCCAGAGTTTCCAGTTGCTGCCGGCGCTGACCGCGCTCGAGAACGTCATGCTTCCGCTGGAATTGCGCGGCGACCGGGACGCCGCGGGACCCGCGCGGCGCATCCTCGAGCGCGTGGGCCTGGGCGAACGCCTGGAACACTACCCGCGCCAGTTGTCCGGCGGCGAGCAGCAGCGCGTCGCGCTGGCCCGCGCATTCGTCACCGGACCTTCCCTCCTGTTCGCGGACGAGCCCACCGGCAACCTCGACACCGAGACCGGCCGCTCGGTGATCGACCTGCTGTTCGAACTCAATGCGCAAGCCGGCACCACCCTGGTGCTGGTCACCCACGACGAACGCCTGGCCGAACGATGCGGCCGCGTGCTGCGCCTGGACCGCGGACGGCTGGTCGCCGGATGAGCATCCGCCGCTGCGAGCCGCTCGATGGCAGTCGTGCGGCGAAGGCATTTCGATGAAGACGCTCGCCCTGGCCTGGCGGCAATTGCGCCGCGACCTCGCGGCTGGCGAATTGCGCGTCCTGCTCGCCGCATTGGTGCTCGCGGTGATGGCCGTGGGTTCGGTCGGTTTCCTTACCGACCGCGCCGAGCGCGCGCTGGCGCTGCAGGCCAACGCCCTGCTGGGCGGCGATGCCGTGCTGCGCGCGGACGAACCCATTGACCCCGGGCTGCGCGCGCTGGCGCGGGCGCCTGGCCTCGTCGCCACCGAAACGCATGCCTTCCCGAGCATGGTCGGTGTCGGCGACCAATTGAAGCTGGGTGACGTGCGCGGATTGGGCGCCGGCTTTCCCTTGCGCGGGCGCTTCACCGTCGTGCGCGAGACAGGGGGCGGCGAGCATGCCGCCAGCGGCGTCCCCGCCCGCGGCACGGCCTGGATGAGCCGGGCGGGCGCGCAGGCCCTGTCGGCGCACCTGGGCGATATGGTCCAGGTTGGCAGCAGCCGGCTGCGCCTGGCGGCGCTGGTGACGCAGGAACCGGAGGCCGCGCTGGATTATTTCGCCGCGGGCCCAAAGGCCTTCCTCAGCCTGGCCGACCTGCCGGCGACCGGACTGGAGCAGCCGGGCAGCCGCATCATCTATCGCCTCGTGGTCGCAGGCGATCCATCGGCCGTGGAGGGATTCATCGCCGCGGCGCGCCCACGACTCGCACGCGGCCAGCGACTCGAGACTGCCGCCGATGCGCGGCCGGAAGTGCGCGCGGCGCTCGACCGCGCCAGCCGCTTCCTCGGACTGGCCGCACTGGTCGCGGTCGTCCTGGCCGCGATCGCCGTGGCCATGGGCGCGCGACGGCACAGCGAGCGCCACCTGGCAGGCAGCGCGGTGATGCGGTGCCTGGGCGCCAGCCAGCGCACCCTGGTAGGCATCCACGTGGGCGAACTGGCGATGCTGGGCGTGGCGGCCGGCATCGTCGGCGTTGGACTGGCCTGGGCCTTGCAAGCGATCGCCGGCGAGTGGCTCGCGCACGCGATGCAGGTGGCGGTGCCCGCAGCAGGGTGGACGCCCGCGCTCGAGGCGCTGGCGGTCGGCTTCACCGTGCTGCTGGCCTTCGGTATCCCGCCGGTGCTGGCGCTGCGCCGCGTGTCGGCGTTGCGGGTGCTGCGCAAGGATGTCGGCAACGCCGAACCCAGCGCCTGGGTCGTCGGCCTGCTCGGACTGGGCGGCCTGGCCCTGCTGCTGTGGTGGAAGGCGGGGTCGGCAACGCTTGGCACCGCGATGCTGCTCGGCATCGTGGCCACGTTGGCGCTGCTCGGCCTGCTCGCCTTCGCACTGATCGCCGTGTTGCGCCGGCTGCGTTCGCGCCTGCATGGGCCGTTGCGCTATGGACTGGCAAACGTGAGCCGGCGCCCGGCGGCGAGCGTGGCGCAGGTCGCCTCGCTCGGCCTCGGCCTGATGGTGCTGTTGCTGCTGACCTTCGTGCGGACCGACCTGCTGGCGCGCTGGCAGGAGGCCCTGCCGGCCGATGCGCCGAACCGCTTCATCATCAACGTGCAGCCGGACCAGCTCGAGGGCGTGCAGCGCCTGATCGCCCAGCCCGGCGTCCCGGCGCCCGAGCTGGTGCCGATGGTGCGCGCGCGCCTGGTCGAGTGGAACGGCAAGCCGGTCACCGGCAATGACTTTGCCCAGGGCGGCGATCGTGCGCAGCGACTGGCCGAACGCGAGTTCAACCTGAGCTCGGCGGCCACGCTGCGACCGGACAACCGCATCACCGCAGGTCGTTTCTGGCCAGCGCGCAAGGCCGGCGCGCCGGAACTGTCGGTCGAAGAGGATTTCGCGCACATGCTCGGCTGGAAGCCCGGGGACCGCGTGGCCTTCGACGTGGCTGGCCAACGCCTCGAGGCGACCATCACCAGCCTGCGCAAGGTGGACTGGCAGAGCTTCAAGCCGAATTTCTTCGTGATGGTGTCGCCGGGCGTGCTCGATGGCTACGCCGCCAGCTATGTCGGCGGCGTGCACGTGGCCGATGGCGACAAGCTCACGCGCAACCTGGTCGCCGCCTATCCGAACCTTACCGTGATCGACATCGACGCCGTGCTGGCGCAGGTGCGGGCCACCGTGGACCAGGTGTCGGCCGTGGTCGAGGCGGTGTTCTATTTCTCCCTGGCTGCCGGCGTTCTGGTGCTGGTGGCGGCGATCGGCGCCTCGCAGGACGAGCGCCTGCTCGAGGCCGCGGTGATGCGCGTGCTCGGCGGCCGGCGCCGGCAACTGGTGCTTGCGCAGCTGTCCGAGTTCGCGGTGATCGGCTTGCTGACCGGCCTGGCCGCAGCGATCGCGGCCAGCCTGCTGGCCGGCGTGGTCGCCGACCAGGTGCTTGATCTTCCCTTCGCCCTGGATTGGCTCCTGGTGCTCACCAGCACGGCCGTTGGCGTGCTCGCGTCGGTCGTCGCGGGCATGCTGGCGACCCGACGCATCCTGTCGGCGCCGCCGACGGTCAGCCTGCGCGAACTGGGCTGAGACGCAGCCGCGATCGAGCCTGTTGCGCGGAAACGCGCCCGCGCGCCTTGCCGGTCAGTTCCAGAGCAGCGCCAGCACGAAGACGCCCAGCATCGCGAACGCCAACGCCAGCTTCAGCGCCGTTCCAAGCGCCAGCCCGAGCCATGCGCCCATGCCGATGTGCGAAGCCTCGCGCAGGGCCTTGCCGCGCGCCAGCTCGCCCAATACCGCGCCCACGAACGGGCCGAGGATCAGGCCCGGGATGCTGAAGAACAGGCCGCCGAACACCGTGCCCAGGGCCGCGCCCAGCATCGCCAGCTTGCCCGCGCCGACCCGCTTGGCACCCAGGGCGGTGGCGCCGACGTCGGCCACGATCGAGGCGATGGTCAGCAGCCCGAGCAAGCCGATCGTCCATCCACCGACTTTCGAATAGCCGTCGGCCCAGGCCGCCAGCCACATGCCGGCGAACATCAGCGGCAGGCCCGGCAGGGCCGGAAGCACCGTCCCAACAAGGCCGGCAAGGATCAGGATCGCAGCGAGGATCCAGGCGAGCAGGTGCATGTCCATGCGCTGATGATAGGGCAGGGCGCCTGCACGGCACATGCATGCGCGGGCAAAGGAAGGGCCCGCCGAAGCGGGCCCTGTGGTGGCGCGCCGGGACGCTTACTGCTGGGTCGGGTTGTTCTCGGCGAAATACTCGTGGCTGTCGGCGTTGTTCAGCGCGCTGTCCGGATTGCTGATCGCCAGGCTGCGGGCGCCACTTTGGCCATAGACCACGTCGTTGGTGCCCGCGGTCACGTTGAAGTGGCTGGTCTCGTGGATCAGGGTGCCGCCCTTGGAGTCCGTACCCTGGGTCGGCGCGGTCCAGAAGGCCTTGCAGACGAAGATCTCGAAGGGTTTGGTCGGATACACGTAGGCGTAGTAGTTCTGGTTGCAGCCGCAATTGATCTTGACCTGGCCGCCGCTCTGGTCGAGGGCATTGTCGATCGCGATGTAGTGGTTGGTCGCCGTGGTGAAGCGTGTCGAGGTATAGGCGCCAAACCAGGTGGTGTAGCGCGTGGTCGGCGCGTTGTGCGACGCGAAGTAGTCGCGCGCGCCCTGCGAGTAGACACGGGCCTGCGCCACGCCTGCACCCGCATCGGTGATCTGGGTGGTGCTGCAGCCGACGTAGGTCACGCCATTGACCACGGTGCCGCCGCTGCCGGGCTTGCCCTGGCCGGAGACATTGCCCTTGCCCTGCGCCTTCAGCGCGCTGGCGCCGTCGACGAACAGGGTCACCGGCGCCGAGCGCAGGCCGGCGAGGTGGCCGTTGGCGCCGCTGATCTTCTTGCCGCCCGCGGTGCGCGCACCGTTGAGCACCGAGTCGAAGCTGACGTCGTAGACGCCGCCTGCCGACAGGTCGTAGGACTGGGCCAGGTTCACCTTGAAGACCTTGGTCTCGTAGGGCTGGAAGCTGGCCATGTCCGCTTCAGTGGGTGCCGGGCGCTTGACCTGCGGGCCGATGTAAGTGGCCGCCTTGCCGTTGCCGAACACCTGGAAGAGCTTGCCTTCGGAGCTGCCCGACGGCAGCTGCCAGTACGGCACCTTGATCACCTGCGCGCTGTTGTTGGTGATGCGGAAATCGACGTCGCCCGAGCCATTGGCCTCGGCCTGCATGCCGACGCTCAGCGGATTGCGCAGGGTCTGGTCGCCAACCTGGCGCGCGGCGAAGCTCGCGCCCGCGGCGGCCACGAAGGCGGTCGCGAAGGCGATGGTGCGGATGGGACTGGTCATGCGGACTCCCGGGGGACGGTTGGACGGAATGGACCCGGGTGGACCCGGGCCGTCCCGACCTTAGCGAACTGTGCGCTGCTTCGCATGTTGCGGCGCATCAATCATCGCATTCCGTCAATTTCCGTTGCGCGCCTTCAGTTGCGGTAGTCGCGATGGCACGCGTCGCAGGCCTTGTCGAGATTGCTGAGGATGGCGCCGGCCGCGGCGCAACTGGCCGGCGGCACCTGGAGCGCACCATCCGCGGCTGCCCGCAACTGGCTGGCATAGCGGGCGAACTGCGGGTCGTCCTGCAGCTTGCCGAACGCCGGCTCGATGTCGTTGGCCACCAGGCGCAGGGTCTGCAGCTGCGGGCCGATGTCGGTGGTCGCGCAGCGGTTGGCCTTCAGGCTGCGATCCATGGCCTTCATGTGCTGGGCCATGACGGTCATGACCGCGGTGTCATAGTGCGGGCCACGGTTGATGGCGTTGACCACCAGCACGGTGGCGATGGCGCCGACCGCGAGGCCGACGAGGAACAGGACGAGCGAACGCATCAATAACTCCGGAACGCGGGGAATGGGCAAGCCTAATGTACGGCGACCAGGCGCCCCTGGACCAGCCGCACGCGCGCGCCGACGACGATGCCGCCGGCGATCAGGTTCTGGTGCACGACCAGTTCCCGTCCGTCATCCATGCGCAGGTGGATTCGCCAGGCGCGCTGCGCGGGCGGCGGCGTTCCCGCAGCCGCGCCCGGCGTGCGCGCGGTCGGCGCCGGCGCCGACAGGACGCCGCCCACCACCCCGCCCAGGACGGCGCCACCCGAGGCCGTGGCGCGGATCGCCGCCACCGATTCGATGCGCTCGACGCGGCCGCAGTCGGCGCAGGCCGGGCGCGACGGCGCCTGTGACGCGATGGGCGGCATGCGAGCCGGGGGCATGGGCTCAGCCACGACGCGCGTCCGCGGAGCGCCCGCACAAGCCGCAAGCACCAGGCAGGCCGTGGCGGCCAGCAGGCGGGGGAAGGTGCGAATGGTCATGCGCGATTGTGGCCTGCCGGGCGCCCCCAGTGCCAACCGCCGGCTGAATCGCGATCGCACGCTCAATTACAATTCGCCATGGATCCCATCCTCGAGCAACGCTTCGCCGGCATCGACCGGCTCTATGGCCGCGGCGCTGTGGAGCGGTTGGCCGGGCGCCATGTCGCCGTCATCGGCCTGGGCGGCGTGGGTTCCTGGGCGGTCGAAGCCCTGGCGCGAAGCGGCGTGGGCCGACTCACCCTCGTGGATGCGGACGACGTCTGCCTGTCCAACAGCAATCGCCAGATGCATGCGCTCGATGGCCAGTTCGGCCGCGGCAAGGCCGAGTTGCTGGCCGAGCGCTGCCGCGCGATCAATCCGCTGGTGCAGGTCGAGCCGGTCGCGCAGTTCCTGACGCCGTCCAACCTCGAGTCGCTGCTGGATCGCGGCTACGACCTGGTGCTGGATGCCTGCGACAGTTTCCGCAGCAAGGTCGAGATGATCGCCTGGTGCCGCCGGCGCAAGCTCCCGGTGCTGGTGGTCGGCTCGGCCGGCGGGCGCAGCGATTCGACCCAGGTGCGGGTGCGCGACCTTTCCCGCACCGAGCACGATGCCCTGCTTGCCCTGGTGCGCAAGAAGCTGCGCTCGGATTTCAATTTCCCCAAGAACGCCAGCCGCTATTTCGGCGTGCCGGCAATCTATTCGCTCGAAAACGTCCGCTATCCCCAGGGCGATGGCAGTGTCTGCGGGACTCGACCTGCGCTGGGACCGGACGCGGCGCTGAAGCTGGATTGTGGCGCGGGCCTGGGTGCCGCGACCCACGTCACCGGCGCCTTCGCCTTCGCGGCAGTGGGCAAGGCCCTGGAATTGCTGCTGCGCCCGGACAAGGCCGTCACTCCGGATTAGCGAGGCCGAACAGCCGGCAGGCATTCGCGAACGTGGCCTCCGCAATCGCCGCGGCGCTGGTTCCCCGCACCGCAGCGACGACGTTCGCGACCTCGACCAACCAGGCAGGTTCATTGCGTTGGCCGCGATGCGCCACGCCCGGCTGGTCCGGCGCGTCCGTCTCCAGCAGGAGGAAGTCCAGCGGCATCACCGCGACCACCCGGCGGATCCGCTTGGCGCGCTCGTAGCTCACCGGACCGCCGATGCCGATGCAGAACCCGAGCTCGAACAGCTGCCGTGCCTGTTCCTCGCTGCCGGAAAAGCTGTGAACCACGCCGCGCAGGCCGCCGATGCGACGCAAGGCAAGGATCGTTGCTTCGACCGCCTGCCGCGCATGCAGGACCAACGGCAGGCCGAGGTCGCTGGCCAGTGCAAGCTGTCCGTCGAAGTAGAAACGCTGCGCGTCGGGATCGAGTCCCGGCACGAAATGATCCAGCCCGCACTCCCCGATCGCGCAGGCATGCTCGCGCTCGATCCAGTCGCCGAGTGCTTGCAGGTGGGCGGCCTCGTGGCGATCGAGGTACATCGGATGCAATCCATAGGCCGGATGCAGGCCCGGATCCAGGGTGCAGGCATCGCGCAGTCCCGGCCAGCTGGCATGGGCAACCGCGGGAACCAGTTGGGCGACCACCCCGGCCGCGCGGGCCCGATCGATCACGGCCTGGCGGTCGCCATCGAATTCCGTTGCGTCCAGGTGGCTGTGGCTGTCGAACAGCCGCATCGGTCCGTCGCCCTGTCAGGGCGGAGGGGGGATCGAACGCTTCTTCCAGGACGACAACAGCACGGTCCCGAGCCCGAACAGGACCTCGAACGGCACCACCTCGGGAAGCAGCACATTGACGATGAGCAAGGCCACCCCGATCAGGCACAGTGTCGAGAAGCGCAGTCGGGCGGCGTAGGCGAGCAGGGAGCCGATCAGGAGCTTGGGCATTGTCGTTTCCTCGTGGCGCCTGCACGCTATCACGGGAGGCGAGGGCGTGTGCCTGAACGGGTTCCTGGCGTTTCGGCAAGGGTTCAGGCCCGCGACGTAACCATGGGCCGATCCCGGCACTCCCGGGACCCAGGAGAATGAACATGGACAAGACTCTCGCAGTCGCCCTTGGTGGCGTACTCGCCGCCGGTGCCGCCGTCGGCGCCTACAAGACTGGCGTCATCGGCCCGCAGTACGCGGATGTCGTGCGGTCCACGCCAGTCACGGTAAAGGAACCGGTTTACGCGGATGTCGTGGACTCCGTGCCGATCACCCAAGCCACCGAATCCCCGCAGCAAGTGTGCGGCAACCAGGCCGTGCGGGTGCGTCGACCCGAACGCTTCGGGGACAAGGACGGAATGCTGATCGGCGCCGTGGTGGGTGGCCTGCTCGGCCACCAGGTCGGTGGCGGCAGTGGTCGTACGCTGGCGACCTTCGGTGGCGCCGTCGCCGGCGGCTATGTCGGCCGCGATATCGACCGCCGCCACGTCGGCGGCCGGGTGGTCGACGAGACGCAGCGCGTCTGTCACACCGAAACGCGCCGCCACGACAACATCATCGGCTACGAGGTGCGCTACCAGCAGGATGGCAGGCTGCGGACCACCCGCGTCAGCAAGAAGCCGAGCGACCAGGTCTGGCTGGGCGACCGCGACCGGATCATCGGCTACGACGTGGACTGGCGCTATCGCGACAAGACCGGCACCGTCCGCCTGGACCAGAAGCCGGCCGCGCGCCTGCCGATCCGCGACGGCGCGATCATTGTCGAGCGGCGCATCGCCACGACCAACGGCTGACTGGACTGCGGCATCCTGGCCTGGATTGAGCCACGCCCGGACCGTCGCAGGGGCGATGCCCGGCGCGGCCCCGGTCTTCCCGGGGACGCGTTTTCGTGCGCCTGAACACGCTTCCGGCTAAAATGGGAGTTTCCCGACCCAGAATGACCCGACGCAATGGCCCTGTCCCCGACCGACCTGTTCGATGTCCGCTCCCTGCTGTCCGATGAGGAGCGCCTGATCCAGGATTCGGTGGCCCGCTTCGTCGACGAACGCGTGATCCCGATCATCGGCGATGCCTTCGACCAGGGCCGGTTCCCGAAGGAACTGATTCCCGAGATCGCCGCGATGGGCCTCCTCGGCTCCTCGCTGCCGGAAAAATACGGCTGCGCCGGCCTCAACGCCGTGTCCTATGGCCTGATCTGCCAGGAACTCGAACGCGGCGACTCGGGCATCCGCAGCTTCGTCTCGGTGCAGAGCTCGCTGTGCATGTACCCGATCTACGCCTACGGCAGCGAGGAGCAGCGCGAGCGCTACCTGCCGGCCATGGCCCGCGGCGAGATCATCGGCTGCTTCGGCCTGACCGAGCCGCACGGCGGCTCCGATCCGGCCAACATGAAGACCACGGCGCGCAAGGACGGCGACGGCTGGGTGATCAACGGCGCCAAGATGTGGATCACCAATGGCAATGTCGCCCAGATCGCCATCGTCTGGGCACAGACCGACGAGGGCATCCAGGGCTTCATCGTGCCGACCGACGCGCCGGGCTTCACCGCGCAGGAAGTGCACAAGAAGATGAGCCTGCGGGCGTCGGTGACCTCGGCGCTGTTCTTCGACAACGTGCGCGTGGCCGACACCCAGCGCCTGCCGAACGTGAAGGGCCTCAAGGGCCCGCTGGGCTGCCTGACCCAGGCCCGCTACGGCATCACCTGGGGCCCGATCGGCGCCGCCATTTCCAGCTACACGACCGCGCTCGAATATTCCAAGACCCGCATCCTGTTCGACAAGCCCATCGCCGCCACCCAGGCCGTGCAGCTCAAGCTGGCCGACATGGCGCGCCGGATCACGCTTGCCCAGTTGCTCTCGCTGCAGCTGGGGCGGCTGAAGGATGCCGGCGCGATGCAGCCGGCGCAGGTGTCGCTGGCCAAGTGGAACAACGTGCGCATGGCCCTGGACATCTCGCGCGAGGCGCGCGACATCCTGGGCGGCGCCGGCATCACCACCGAGTACGCGCCGATCCGGCACGCGCTCAACCTCGAGTCGGTGATTACCTATGAAGGCACCGAGACGGTGCACCAGTTGGTGATCGGTCGCGAAGTCACCGGCATCAGCGCGTTCTGACCGCGGCGATGGCCTACGGTCCGCGCCTGGAAACCGAGCGCCTCCTGCTGCGCGTGCCGGAGGCCTGCGACTTCGACGCCTTTGCCGGGTTCCATGCCGACGAGGAGGCGATGCGTTTCATCGGCGGCCACATGCCGCGCGCGGCAGCCTGGCGCAAGTTCCTGGTGATGCCGGGTGCCTGGGTGGTCCAGGGTTTCGGCATGTTTTCCGTGCTCGACAAGTGCAGCGGCGAGTGGCTCGGGCAGTTGGGTCCCTGGCGGCCCGATGGCTGGCCCGGCACCGAGGTTGGCTGGGCTTTCAAGCGCAGCGCCTGGGGCCGGGGCTACGCGACCGAAGCGGCGATCGCCGCGATCGACTGGGCCTTCGAGACGCTCGGCTGGGAAGAGGTCATCCACTCGATCGATCCCGACAACAGCGCGTCGATCCTGCTGGCGCAGCGGCTGGGTGCGCGCAATCGCGGTCCCGGCCTGTTGCCCGCGCCATTCGAGGCGGCGCGCATCGACATCTGGGCGCAGTCGCGGGCCGACTGGCGCGCCGGCAGCGGCGAGCGTGAGAGCATGGCCCGCGAGCGCGCGGCGTGGCGCGCGGCCAGCTCCGCGGCCCCAGCCGACGCCGACCCCAGCGCGGGTGCCCGCGCATGAGCGACGCTGGCGCCGTCGGCATCGGCGTGCCCACCGTTTATGGCATGTCGGCATCGGGCAACTGCTACAAGGTGCGCCTGCTGCTCGAGCAGCTGGGGCGCGACTACCGATGGATCGAAGTCGACAGCTCGCGCGGGCAGACGCGAACGCCGGAGTACCTGGCCCGCAATGCCAACGGCAAGGTGCCCCTGCTCGAACTCGACGACGGCCGCCGGCTGGCGGAGTCCAATGCAATCCTGTGCTTCCTGGCCGAGGGCAGCGCCTTGCTCCCGGCCGACGCCTGGCGGCGGGCGCAGGTCCTGCAGTGGCTGTTCTTCGAGCAATACAGCCATGAGCCCTACGTGGCCGTGGCGCGCTTCATCTGCGGGTGGCTGCCGGCGGACCATCCGCGGCGCGCCGAACTGCCGCGCTTGCGCGAGCGGGCGCACCACGCGCTGGCGCTGATGGAGCGCGAGTTGGCGGCGCGTGATTTCATGGTCGACGGCGGCTACTCGGTGGCCGACATCGCCCTGTACGCCTACACCCACGATGCACCGCGCGGCGGCGTGGACCTGGATGGCTACCCGGCGCTGCGCGCGTGGATCGCGCGGGTCGAGGCGACGCCCGGATTCGTCCCGCTGCGCGTCGAGTTGCCCTGAGCCCGCCATCCCCTTCCTGGTAGCAAGTCCATGTCCGCCCCAGCGCCACTGATTCCCGCCCGCCACAAGAACGTCAACCGCGCGCAAGTGTGCGACGAGAACTTCGTCGAGTTCGTTCGCGCCTGGGACGGCAAGGCGGCCCACAAGCCACGTCCCGACGCGCCGGTGCTGCCCGGCAGCGCCTGCACCGCGGCGGACTTCATGGCCCTGTTCGAGTCGCAGCTGGTGTCGCGGCACCTGGACCTCATGGCCCGCGTCCTGCGCGTGCAGCAGAAAGTGTTCTACACCATCGGTTCGTCCGGCCACGAGGGCAACGCGATGGTGGCGCGGCTGGCCCGCCATACCGATCCGGCCTTCCTGCATTACCGCAGCGGCGGCTTCATGGCCGAGCGCTTCCGCAAGTTGCCCGGCATGGATCCCATCATGGATTCGGCCTTGAGCTTCGCCGCGTCCATGGAGGACCCGATTTCCGGCGGCCGGCACAAGGTCTGGGGCAGCAAGCCGCTGTGGGTCCTGCCGCAGACCTCGACCATCGCCTCCCACCTGCCCAAGGCCCTGGGCACGGCGGTGGCCATCGAGCAGGCCCGGCGCATCGGCCACGTGCTGCCGATCCCGGCCGACTCGATCGCGATCTGCAGCTTTGGCGACGCGTCCAGCAACCACGCCACTGCGCAGACCGCGTTCAATGCCGCGGCCTGGACCGCCTACCAGCAGCTTCCCGCGCCCGTGCTATACGTGTGCGAGGACAACGGCATCGGCATTTCGGTGAAGACCCCGGACGGCTGGATCAGCAGCAACTTCCGCGATCGCAAGGGGCTGGACTACTTCTATGCGGACGGCCTCGACCTCGCGACCGGCTATGGCCAGGTCCAGGCCGCGGTCGAGCATTGCCGGCGCAGCCGCCGCCCAACCTTCCTGCACCTGCGCACGACCCGCGTGATGGGCCATGCCGGCACCGACTTCGAGATCGAGTGGCGCAGCATCGAGGAGTTGATGGCGGTGGAGGCCTCCGATCCCCTGCTGCGTTCGGCGGCGATCGCGCTGGAGTCCGGCCTGATGGACGCCGACGACCTGCTCGGCCTCTACGAACTCACCCGCGAGAAGTGCTTTGCCGCCGCGGAGCAGGCCGACACGCGCCCACGCCTGTCAAGCCTGGCCGAGATCATCAAGCCGCTGGCGCCGTATTCGCCGGACAAGGTGGCCAGTGAAGCCGCGCGCGCCGACTATGCCGAGCGTCGCGCGGCGGTGTTCGGCGGCGTGGCGAAATTGCCCGAGGCGCAGGCGCCGCGACACCTCGCGATCCAGATCAACCAGGCCCTGCATGACCTGCTGGCCAAGTATCCGGAAGCCCTGCTGTTCGGCGAGGACGTGGCGCAGAAGGGCGGCGTGTACACGGTCACCAAGGGACTGCAGAAAGCCTTCAAGGGCGCGCGGGTGTTCAACACCCTGCTCGACGAGACCATGATCCTGGGCCTGGCCCAGGGCTTCGCCAATATGGGGATGCTGCCGTTCCCGGAGATCCAGTACCTGGCGTATTTCCACAATGCCTGCGACCAGATCCGCGGCGAGGCGGCCTCGCTGCAGTTCTTCTCGAACGACCAGTTCCGCAACCCGATGGTGATGCGCGTGGCCTCGCTGGGCTACCAGAAGGGCTTCGGCGGGCACTTCCACAATGACAATTCCATCACCGCACTGCGCGACATCCCGGGGCTCGTGGTCGGCTGCCCCAGCCGCGGCGACGACGCGGCGACCATGCTGCGGACGATGGCGGCCCTGGGCAAGGTGGACGGCCGGGTCTGCGCCTTCCTCGAGCCCATAGCCCTGTACATGACCAAGGATCTGCATGCGGCGGGCGACGGCCTCTGGCAGACCGCCTATCCGCCGCCGGACCAGGCCATGGTGCTGGGCGAGGAGCGCGTGTATTTCCCCGAGGCCAGTGAGCTGGTGGTCTTCACCTTCGGCAACGGGGTCCCGATGAGCCTGCGCGCCGCGCGCGAGATCCAGGCCCGGCACGGCTGGTCGGTGCGCGTGGTGGACCTGCGCTGGCTCGCGCCGCTCAATGCCGGCGCCATCGCGCGCCATGCCGGGGACTGCAAGCGCATCCTGGTGGTAGACGAGGGCAGGCGCAGTGCCGGCGTGGGCGAGGGCGTGATCACGGCCATTGTCGAAGGCGGCGAGGGCGCCAAGCCGCTGCGCCGCGTCGTCGGCGCGGACACCTTCACGCCCCTGGCCGGCGCCGCGTTGCTGGTGCTGCCGTCGGAGGCGGATATCGTCGCGATGGCCGGTGAACTGGCATGATTGCGTTTGCCTCCGTTGCAAAGCCCGCCCCCGCGGCTTGACCTATACTCCGACCCCATGAGCCAATCGCGGCCGCTCACGATCCTGTTCGCCGATGTCAGCGGCAGCACCCGGCTGTTCGAATCCCGCGGTGACGTCGAGGCCCGGCGCCTGATCGCCTCGGTGCTGGACGCGCTCAGCGTGATCTGCCGCCAGTACGGCGGCCACGTGGTCAAGACCATCGGCGACGAGGTCATGTGCACGCTGCCGGGGCCGCTGGACGGCCTGCTGGCCGCCTGCGACATGCAGCGCAAGATGTCGCGCGACGTCAATTTCATCCGCGACAACCTCGCCGTCCGCATCGGCCTCCACCACGGCAATGCCCTGGAAGAGAACGACGATGTGTTCGGCGACGCGGTGAATGTCGCGGCGCGCATGACCTCGCTGGCCAAGCGCGAGCAGATCGTCACCACGGCCTCCACCGTCGCCGCCGCCAGCGGCCGGCTGCCCGAGACGCGCAGCCTGGGCCGCGCCCGGGTCAGCGGCAAGTTGCTGCCGATCGAAATCGTGGACGTGGTCTGGCAGGAGGACACCTCCGGCATGACCATGGTGCAGAGCGCGATCCGGCTGGGCGATGCACAACAACCCAGCGGCGCGCGCCTGACCTTGCGCCACCGCGGCAAGCTGATCGAACTCACCGAGACCTCGGAGCCCTTCATGATGGGCCGCGAGGCGGGCAACCACCTGGTGGTCGAGGCGGACTGGGTCAGCCGCACGCATGCGCAGATCGAATTCCGCCGCGGCCATTTCATGATCGCGGACCGCTCCACCAATGCCACTTACGTGTGCATCGGCAAGGATCCGGAACTGCGCGTGCACCGGGACGAGATCCACCTGCGCCAGTCCGGCAGCATCAGCATGGGCCAGGCCGGCGCGGTCAACACCCACGACCTGATCCACTTCGAAGCGCGCTGACGGTCGGGGCCGCCGGCCAGGCGTCAGCCTGCTGAAGGCCAGCCGCGATCGATCCCGGGCAGGATCAGCGACGCGCCTTGATCTGCAACCCGGAGGACGGCTGGACCACGACCGGCGCACCCGGCGCAGTCGGCGGGGCCGTCGCCGTCGGGGCCAGGCTCCGGCCCGGCATCGGGGCATAGCCGAACACGCCGCGCAACAGGCGCTCGTTGCCGACATAGTCGCCGGCGGTGGCCGCGACGAACTGGCTCGCGCCGATCTCGTCGAGTACGTCATGCGCCGTCGCATCGTGGTTCAGGCGGATGAGTGCGTCGGCCACCTTCTTGCGCACGTCCGCGGGCACCTTGGCACTGGCCGAGAAGCCGCGGCCGACGAAGTCGCGCGACGTCGCCACCGAACTCAGGTTGGGATAGGTCTGGGCGATGTAGCCGGGCACCATGGCGCCGTCGGTTTCGCCGGCGAACACCATTTCCACGCCGTCCTTCCAGCTGGCGGCGACCGACTGGATTTCCGGCTGCGCGATCGGGTTCTTGTACAACTCGCCGAGCAGCAGGTAGCCCAGGCTGGGCGCGGACATGCTGGCGATGCGCCGGCCGATCAGGCCGTTGGCACCGCCCGCGACATTGCTGGAGTCCACCAGCAGGACGAACTTGGTGGGATCGGCGACGCGGGCCAGCGGGATGAAGCGCTGGTGGTTGATGCGGTAGTCGGTGAAGTGCGCTTCCTCGAAGGCGAAGTCCACCGGCGTGTCGCCGCGCAGGTCGCGCCAGAACACGTGGTAGTTGGCCGAGGTGCGCAGGACGAACTTCAGCCCGGTCGCCTTGCTCAGGTAAGTGAGCAGGGGCTGGTACACCTGCTGCGCCTGGGCCGGCGGATAGTTCGGCTCGACGCTGACGGTGTAGTCGGCGGCCGTCGCGGCCCCGGCAAACAGGCCGACCAGCACTGCCACCGCGGAAATTGCGTACTTTTTCATGATGGAAAAGCTCCCCTGAGGCAGCGGGTATAGCAGGTCGGCGCCGCTGCGCCAATCGCGCGTGTGCGGGGCCGTGAAGCCGGTCACAGCGGGCGTTGCAGGCCTTCATCAAGCCGGACGGGCCACGCCGGATGGCCGCCGGACTGCAGCGTCGCGGCATGATCAAAGTCGCCTAGGACGCCTAGCGCAAGTCGACCCTGCGCGTCTGCGCAGACGATACTCCCCAGGGACTGTTCGTCCTGGCCACGGACATCGGCGCCTGGCGCCAGGGCCTCGCCCGTGACCAGGTGCAGGCTGCGCTTTGCCTGCCCGAGGTAATGCGTGCGCGCGACGATTTCCTGTCCCGGATAGCAACCCTTGGACAGGCTGTAGGCGTGCAGGCGTTGCAGCGAAAGCATCTGGGGCGTCCATTTCTCCCGTTGCGACGCAGGCAGGCGCGGCAGGCCGTAGCGCAGGTCATGTTCCATCCAGGCACCCGCTCCGGTGGACGGTGGGCCTGCGTCGGCTGGCATGGCGGCGATGGACTCGCGGGACAGGTGCATGCGACGACCGCCGGCCATGTCGAGCGTCCACGTGCCATCGTTGCCAAGCAGGGCCTTGTCTGCGTCGACACGCGGCTCGGCATTCGCGTCGACATTCGCGTCGACATTCGCGTCGCCTGGAGCATCGGCCGTCGCGAACTCGCCCAGCACATGCCAGCCTGCGCCAGCGTCGACACGGACCTTGCTCCGGAACACGTAGCGCTGCAACGCGGCACCAAGCTCGGCCGCGGGCAGGTCAGGTACGACCAGGACGAACGTCGCCTCGCCCGTGCGCAACAGCGCGAAGAGCGCGTGAAGGCGTCCCTTGGGGTTGAGCCAGCCATTCCATTGCCACTGCCGCGGCTGCAGGGCGCGGACGTCGTTCATCGTCTGCGCCTGCAGGAAAGCAGCCGAATCCGCGCCATCGACGGCCAGCACGCTCCATCCCGGGAGTGCAAAACGCCCGCGCGGGAACTGCATCTGCTTGTACGCAGAGGGGTCGGGACTTAACATGTGCGGATGGTGTCCAACCCGCAGATGATAGGCCAAGTCGAGCCGGACGCAGCCGTGGGCGCCAGCGACGCGGAGCAGGCGACGGCGGCACCAATGCGGCACCTCGAGGCGGCCGGCGCCGTTGTTCAATCCGACCTGCCGACATCCGAGCTTTCGCCACCCGACCTTTCGCCACGAAACCTTTCGCCACCCGACCCGCCGCGACTCGATCCGACCCGTTACGGTGACTGGGAACGCAACGGACGCTGCATCGACTTCTGATCGCCAACGCGATCTCCCACCCACGAGTACACGATGGCCGCGCATCCACGTCCCTTGTCCCCACACCTGCAGGTGTACACCCAGCCGTTGACGGCCGGCGCCATGTCCATCGTGCATCGCATCACCGGCGGCATCCTCGCCGTCGGCGCGTTTGGCCTGGTCGCCTGGCTGCTTGCAGTCGCCGGCGGGAGCGACGCCTTCACGCGTTTCGGCGCCGTCGCCGGCTCGTGGCCCGGGGTCGTCGCGCTCGGCCTGGTCGCGGCGTCGCTCGCCTACCACCTGCTCAATGGCCTGCGACACCTGTTCTGGGACATGGGCAAGGGATTCGACCTGCCGCGCAGCCATGCGTCGGGCCTGGCCGTGCTCGCGCTGTCGATCGTCCTCGCGGCGGCGCTGGTGTACGCGGGGCTGCGCGCGGGAGGGCTGGCATGAGCCTGCGTGATCCACTGGCGACCGCCCGCGGCCTGGGCTCGGCAAAGGACGGCACCGGCCACTGGTGGACGCAGCGCCTGACCGCGCTTGCCTTGCTGCTGCTAACGCCGTGGTTCGCGTGGCTGGTCCTGGGCCTGGTCGGCGCCGACCAGGGCACGACGCGCGCGGCGCTTGCACAGCCGCTCACCGCGTCCCTGCTGCTCGCCTTCCTCGTCTCGCTGTTCTGGCACGCCCAGCTCGGGATGCAGGTCATCATCGAGGACTACGTGCATGGCTGGCTGGAAGTCGCCTTGCAGGTCGCGATCAAGTTCGCCTACGCCTTCGCCACGCTCGCCTCCGCGCTCGCGCTGGGCCGCATCGTCTTCACGGCCTGAGCCGGGGATAATTAAATACGCATGAGCGCCTACAAGATCACCGAACACAAGTACGACATGGTCGTGGTCGGCGCCGGCGGCGCCGGCTTGCGCGCCACCTTCGGCCTCGCGGCCAAGGGCCTGCAGACGGCCTGCATCACCAAGGTCTTCCCGACCCGGTCGCATACCGTCGCGGCGCAGGGCGGCATTTCCGCCGCGCTCGGCAACATGGGCGAGGACGACTGGCGCTACCACTTCTTCGATACGGTCAAGGGCTCGGACTGGCTGGGCGACCAGGACGCGATCGAGTACATGTGCCGCGAGGCCATCCCCGCGATCATCGAACTCGAGCACTACGGGGTGCCGTTCTCGCGCACCGACGAGGGCAAGATCTACCAGCGCCCGTTCGGCGGCATGACCACGAAGTACGGCGAAGGCCCACCGGCCCAGCGCACCTGCGCCGCCGCCGACCGCACCGGCCACGCGATCCTGCACACGCTCTACCAGCAGTCGCTCAAGCACGATGCCAAGTTCTTCATCGAGTACTTCGCGCTGGACCTGATCATGGACAGCGAGGGCGCCTGCAAGGGCGTGCTGGCGCTGGACATGGCCGAAGGCTCGCTGCACCTGTTCCGCGCCCAGGGCACGGTGCTGGCGACCGGTGGCTACGGCCGCGCCTATTTCTCCGCGACGTCCGCGCACACCTGCACCGGCGACGGCGGCGGCATGGCGCTGCGCGCGGGCCTGCCGCTGCAGGACATGGAGTTCGTCCAGTTCCACCCGACCGGCATCTATGGCGCCGGCTGCCTGATCACCGAGGGCGTGCGCGGCGAAGGCGGCATCCTGCGCAATTCCGACGGCGAGCGCTTCATGGAGCGCTACGCGCCCAGCGTGAAGGACCTGGCGCCACGCGACATGGTCAGCCGCTCGATGACCATCGAGATCCGCGAGGGCAGGGGCGTGGGCCCGCTGAAGGACCACATCAACCTCGACCTGACCCACCTGGACCCGGCGATCATCCACGAGAAGCTGCCGGGCATCTCCGAGACCGCGAAGATCTTCGCGGGCGTCGACGTCACCCGCCAGCCGATCCCGGTGCTGCCGACCGTGCACTACAACATGGGCGGGCTGCAGACCAATTACCACGGCGAAGTCGTGACCCTGAAGGACGGCAATCCGGACAGCGTCGTACCGGGCCTGTACGCGATCGGCGAGGCGGCCTGCGTGTCGGTGCACGGCGCCAACCGCCTGGGATCCAACTCGCTGCTCGACCTTGTCGTGTTCGGCCGAGCGGTGGCCAACCGCTGCGCCGAGACGATCCGCCCGTCCATGCCGCACAGCACGCTGGCGGCCAGCGCCTGCGACAAGTCGCTCGCCAACCTTGACACGCTTCGCAACGCCAACGGAGGAACGCCCACCGCGGTGATCCGCGACCAGATGCAGCGGACGATGCAGAACGATGCGGCGGTGTTCCGCACCGGCGAAACCCTGGGGCAGGGCGTGGACAAGATCCGCCAGGTGCATGCCAGCTTCGCGGACGTGAAGGTATCGGACCGGTCGTTGATCTGGAATTCGGACCTCATCGAGACGATGGAGCTGCAGAACCTGCTGGGCCAGGCCGTGGCGACGATGGTGTCCGCCGAAAACCGCACCGAGTCCCGCGGCGCCCATGCGCGCGAGGATTTCCCGACCCGCAACGACGTGGACTGGATGAAGCACACCCTGTGCTGGGTGGACCACGAGGGCGGCACGCGCATCGACTATCGGCCGGTCCACCTGAGCGTGCTGTCGCAGGACGTCAGCGTCATCCCGCCGAAAGAACGCAAGTACTAAGGGCAAGCAATGGCCGAGTTCACCCTCCCCAAGAATTCGAAGATCCGCAAGGGCCGCCACTTCCCGGCGCCCGCGGGCGCCAAGCGCGTGCGCAGCTTCAAGATCTACCGCTGGGATCCCGACACCGGCGAGAACCCGCGCACGGACACCTACGACGTCGACCTCGACAAATGCGGCCCGATGGTCCTGGACGCGCTGATCAAGATCAAGAACGAGATCGACCCGACGCTGACGTTCCGGCGTTCCTGCCGCGAGGGCATCTGCGGCAGCTGCGCGATGAACATCGACGGCGGCAACACCCTGGCCTGCACCAAGGGCATCGGCGACTGCGGCAAGGCAGAAGTGCCGATCTATCCCCTGCCGCACATGCCGGTGGTCAAGGACCTGGTGCCCGACCTGACCCACATCTACGCGCAGTACGCCTCCATCCGCCCGTGGATCCGCACCCAGAGCGCGCCGCCGGCGGCGACCGAGCGCCTGCAGTCGAAGGAAGACCGCGCCAAGCTCGATGGCCTCTACGAATGCATCCTGTGCTTCTGCTGCTCGACCTCGTGCCCGAGCTACTGGTGGAACGGCGAGCGCTACCTCGGGCCCGCCGTGCTGCTGCAGGCGCATCGCTGGATCGTGGATTCCCGGGACGAGGACACCGGCGCGCGGCTGGATGACCTCGAAGATCCATTCAAGCTGTACCGCTGCCACACCATCATGAATTGCACGCGGACCTGTCCCAAGGGCCTGAACCCGGCCAAGGCAATCGGCGAGATCAAGCAGCTCATGCTGCAGCGCCGCGGCGCCTGACATGGACTCCAACGCCATGCTGCTGCCGGTCTGCGCGATGGCCGGGATCACCTTCGTGGTCTGGGTACGCATGTACCTGGTGCGGATCCCGGAGATGCGCCGGCGCCGGATCCATCCCCAGTCCGTGGCGACATCCGCCACCAAGGCCGGCGTCTTCGATGACACCCGCGCCAGCGACAACTTCGTCAACCTGTTCGAAGTGCCGGTGCTGTTCTACGTCGCCGTCTTCACGGCCATCCTCGGCGGCCTGGTCACGCCGCTGACGCTGGGACTGGCCTGGGTCTATGTCGGCTTGCGCGCGCTGCACAGCGCGGTGCAGTGCAGCTACAACAAGGTCATGCACCGCTTCACCATCTACTCGACCTCCTGCCTGGTCCTGCTCGCGCTCTGGCTGGACATGGCGCTGCACCTGGTCGGGTGAGCGAACAGGACGAATTGCGGGCCCTGCGCTGGCGCTGCCGGCGCGGCATGCGCGAACTCGACCAGTTGCTCATCCGTTTCCTGGATCGCGATTGGCCGCTGGCGTCCGACAGCGAAAGAGGCGTCTTCCGACGGCTGCTGGATTGCGAGGACGATACGCTCTGGCACTGGTGCATGGGCCTGTCGCGGCCCGCCGACCCGGAGCTTGACGCCCTTGTCCAAACAATCATCCGCGCAGCACCCGGCCCACTGCCGGCTTGACTGGCGTCCCTCGCGCCTGCACTGCGCCGCGTTGGTGCTGCTCGGCGGCCTGGCGGCGGCGTCCTGCCTGCTGAGCGCGGCACCCCGGGCCTGGCGCATCGGCGCGGCCTTGCTGGCCTGCACCCAGGGCATCCGGCTGGCGCGCCGCGAGGGCGCGACGGCGCCACGGCAACTGCAGTTCTCCGCCGACTACCGCGTCCTACGCCTGGGCCCGCCGGGCCGCGCGCTGCGACTGGTACGGGTGCGGATCCATGTGCAGGGAACTCTGGCCAGCCTCTCGGGTCAGGACGAGGGCGGCCGGATCCACCGGCTGTCCTGGTGGCCCGACACGCTGGGCCCGGCGGGACGGCGGGTGCTCCGGCTTGCCGCCGGCACGCCGATCGCCGAAACCGGCCCCAGTCTTGCGACAATGCAGGGCTGAACTCCCAAGGATGATCATGTTCCGCCCCCTGTCACTGGCGATCGGCCTGCGCTACCTGCGCGCCAAGCGCCGCAACGGCTTCATCAGCTTCATCTCGATGGCCTCCATCCTCGGCATCCTGATCGGGGTCATGGCGCTGATCACCACCATTTCGGTGATGAACGGCTTCCAGGAGGAATTGCGCAGCCGCATCCTCGGCATGGTTTCGCACGCCACCATCGATGGCGTGGACGGGCCGCTGCAGGACTGGCCCAAGGCGGTCGCGCAGAGCAAGCGCGACTCGCGCGTGCTCGGGGCCGCGCCCTACATCCAGGCCGAGGCCCTGCTGCAGGGCGCACGCCGCCAGGGGGCGATGCTGCGCGCGGTCATTCCGTCCAACGAGGCGGAAGTGTCCGACCTCGCCACCAAGATGAAGCAGGGCAAGTTGTCCGACCTGCAGGCCGGCCAATACCGGATCGTGCTGGGCAACGAGCTGGCACAGCAGCTCGGCGTGGGGATCGGCGATTCGGTGAACGTCTTCGTGTCCGAGGCGACGGTCACGCCAGTGGGGCCGATCCCGCGGGCGCGGCGATTCACCGTGTCCGGCATCTTCGAGGTCGGGGCGCAGGAATACGACTTCGGCCTGGCGGTGATCCACCTGCAGGATGCCCAACGCCTGCTCAAGATGGGCGACGGCGTCACCGGGGTGCGGCTCAAGCTCACCGACCTGTGGGATGCCTGGAACGTGGCACGCAGCCTGGCCAACCGGATGGACGGCATCTACCAGGTCCGCGACTGGACCCGCGACCACGAGAATTTCTTCCGCTCGCTGAAGATGGAAAAGACGGTGATGTTCGTCCTGCTGTCGCTGGTGATCGCGATCGCCGCCTTCAACCTGGTCTCGTCCCTGGTCATGCTGGTGCAGGACAAGCAGGCCGATATCGCCATCCTGCGCACGCTCGGCCTGTCGCCGGGCGCGGTCATGCGGGTGTTCATGGTGCAGGGCTCGATCATCGGCGTGGTCGGCGTCGGGCTGGGGACGATCGGCGGCGTCCTGCTGTCCGAAAACCTCAGCCATATCGTGAAATTCATCGAGCGGCTCACCGGCAGCGAGCTGATGCCGGCCGACGTCTACTACATCAGCGGCGTACCCACGGCCATCGAGCCGTCGGACGTCGCCCTGGTGGCTGTCGTGGCACTGGTCATGTGCCTGCTGGCCACGATCTATCCGGCACATCGCGCCTCGCGCACCGATCCGGCATCGGCCCTCCGCTATGAGTGACCCCGGACGCGACATGGACACCGCCAGCAACGAGGAAGTCATCGCCTGCCGCGCCCTGGCCAAGACCTACAGCGAAGGCAACCTGGTCACCCCGGTGTTCGAAAACCTCGACCTGGGCGTGCGCCGCGGCGAGACCGTCGCCATCGTCGGCGCGTCGGGCGCGGGCAAGAGCACGCTGCTGCACCTGCTCGGCGGGCTGGATTCGGCCACGTCGGGCGAGGTTCGCGTCGCGGGCGAACTGCTGTCGGGCATGAGCGAGGCTGCACGAGGTCGCCTGCGCAACCGTGCATTGGGATTCGTCTACCAGTTCCATCACCTGCTGCCCGAGTTCACCGCGCTCGAGAACGTGATGATGCCGCTGATGATCCGCGGCGATGCCGCCACGGCCGCGCGTGCGCCTGCGCAGGCCCTGCTCGAGCGCGTCGGCCTCGGCCACCGTCTGGGACACAAACCCGGCGAGCTGTCCGGCGGCGAGCGCCAGCGCGCCGCCGTGGCGCGCGCCCTGGTCACGCGCCCGGCCTGCGTGCTGGGCGACGAGCCGACCGGCAACCTCGACGAAAAGACGGCGGCCGGCGTGTTCGAACTGCTGCTCGAATTGAATCGCGAAATTGGCACGGCCCTGGTGCTGGTCACGCACGACCGGCGCCTGGCGCGCCGGCTCGACCGTACCCTCGAGCTGACCCAGGGGCGGCTGCATCCGCTGACCGACGCCGACTGAGCCATGCGCACCGCCACGCCATCGCCGCCCCTGGGACTCGGGGTGGCGGTGGCGATGCTGGCGGGTGCGACCGTGGCACAGGTCTTTCCATGGCTTCCGCCGCTGCCCGCAAGTGGCGCCCTGCTTGCGCTTGCGCTGGTCGGATTCGTCGTGGCACCGGGGCGGCCGCGGCTCCTGGCGGCGCTGGGCGTGGGCGTCGCCTGGGCCTGCCTGGCCGGTGGCTGGCGGATGCAGCAGCGACTGCCCGAATCGCTGGCCGGCCTGGATGTGGACATCGTCGGCCGCGTCGTCGGTTTGCCGCAGCGGGGTGAGGGCAGCCTGCGCTTCGACCTGAAGGTCGAGCAGTCCGCGCTGCCACAGTTGCGCGGCGGCATCGTCCGGCTGGGCTGGTATGGCCGGGTGCCCGCGATCTTGCCCGGCAGTCGCTGGCAACTGGTCGCGCGGCTCAAGCCACCGCACGGCACCCTGGACCCCGGCGGGGGCGACAGCGAGAAGCGCAGCCTCGCGCAGGGCGTCGTCGCCACGGGCAGCGTGCGCGAACCCCGTCGCGCCACGGTGCTATCCCCCGCGCGTGGGGTGGATGCCTGGCGCGACGCGGTCTCCGGACGCATCGCTCGTGCGTTGCCGGGCGGTCGCGGCCGGTTCGTCCAGGCGCTGGCCGTCGGTGATACCCGCGGCCTGGACGATCGCGACTGGGAGCGGCTGCGCGCGACTGGCCTCACGCACCAGATCGCCATTTCCGGATTCCATGTCGGCATGGTGGCGGGCCTGGGCGCCTTGCTCGCGCGGGCCGTGTTCGCCCTGTTCCCGGGGCTGGGACGTTGCATCGCGCGACCCCGCGCGGCGGCCGTCGGGGCCTTGCTGGCGGCGGGCGCCTACACCGCAGCCGCGGGTTTCGCGCTGCCGACGCAACGCACCCTGCTGATGATCGGCATGGTCGCGGCGGCGCGCCTGGCCCGCCGGGCCGGATCGGCGACCGAGGGTCTGGCGCTGGCCCTGATCGTGCTGCTGGCCCGCGATCCGCTCTGCGTGCTGGCGCCGGGCTTCTGGCTGAGCTTCCTGGGCGTCGGGTGGCTGCTGTGGTGCTTGCCAGTGGAGCGCGGCGGCGGCATTCCGTGGCGCGGATTCCTTCGCGCGCAAGGGGTGGCCCTGGTGGGCTTGCTGCCGCTGTCGGTTTGGTTCTTCGGGCAGGCGTCCCTGCCCGGGCCGCTGGCCAACCTGATTGGCGTGCCCGTGATCAGCCTGGTGGTCGTTCCCCTGTGCCTGCTGGGACTGGCCTTCAATCCCGTGAATGGCGCGCTCGCAAGCGCGTGCTGGCAGGCCGCAGCCAGCGTGATGGACGGACTCTGGTCCCTTCTCGGCTGGATGGCCACCTGGCCGGGTGCGGCGCTATGGCTGCCGGAAGCGGGCGCGTGGGCGCTGTCTCTCGCAGCCATTGGCGCCTTCTGGCTGCTGCTGCCGCGCGCCGTGCCCGGCAAGCCGCTGGCCGTCCTGCTCTGGCTGCCCTTGCTATGGCCAGACCCGGGGCGTCCCCCCGACGGCGCGGTGGATGTCGACATCCTCGACGTTGGGCACGGGCTGGCGGTGCTGGTCACCACCCGCCACCACGCCCTGCTCTACGCCACGGGGCCGGCGGGACCGGGAGGGCAGGACCTCGGTGAATCGGTGGTTGCGCCGGCACTGCATGCGCGCGGCGTGCGCAGGCTGGACGCGATCTACGTCAGCCATGGCGACCGGGACCATGCGGGCGGACTCGACGCGGTCCTGCGGGCCTATCCCGGCACGCGGGTGCTGGGCCCGGAAGGCTGGGCGCGGCCGGGCATGGGCCTGTGCCGCCGCGGGCAGCGCTGGACCTGGGATGGGGTGGAGTTCCGCGTGCTGCATCCGCCACCGGCGTTCCCCTACCTGCGCAACGAGAGTTCCTGCGTGTTGCGGGTCTCGGCGGCGGGCCGAGCCGCGCTCCTGCCGGGCGACATCGGCCGGCAGGTCGAAGCGCGCCTGCTGTCGGACGGGACAGGCGAGCTTCGCGCCGACCTGGTAATCGCGCCGCGCCATGGCAGCCGGGGCTCGTCGTCCGGGGATTTCGTCGCCGCGACGCAGGCGCGGGCCGTGGTGTTTGCAACGGCCTGGCGCGATCGCCATGGCTTGCCTCGCGAAGACGTGGTGCTGCGCTGGCGCGCCGCTGGCGCCGACACCCTTGCCACCGGCGACTCCGGCGCCTTGCGCTATCGGCTCGATGCCGCCGGCCTGCGCCTGCTGTCGGCACGCCGACGGGACGTGCCCCGCTACTGGCGGGCGCCACCCTGAACAAGCCCGCGGCCGACGCCTCGGGCTATGCTATCGGCCATGCAGACGAGGGTTGCGGCGTGTTCGAACTGATCAAGGCGGGTGGCTGGGTGATGGTGCCGATCATCGCGCTGGCGGTGGTCGCCACGGCGATCGTGATCGAGCGCTTCTGGAGCCTGCGCCGCAAGGACGTGTTGCCCGCCGGACTGGGCGAGGAAGTGCGCGAATGGGCCCGCGGCCGCCAGCTCGACCCGTCCCACATCGAGGTGCTGCGCCGGAACTCGCCCCTGGGCGAGATCCTGGCCGCCGCGCTGGACATGCGCTACCGGCCCCGCGAGCTGATCAAGGAACGGGTCGAGGACGTCGCCCGCCACGTGATGCACCAGCTGGAGCGCTTCATGAACACGCTGGGATCGATCGCCAGCGTGGCGCCCCTGCTCGGCCTGCTGGGCACGGTGTTCGGCATGATCCAGATGTTCCTGAAGATCCTCACCACCGGCGTGGGCGACGTGAACGCCCTGGCCGGCGGCATCGGCCAGGCGCTGATCAGCACCGCGGGCGGCCTGTGCGTGGCGATCCCGGCGGTGATGTTCCATCGCTACTTCCGCGGCCTGATTGCCGAGTACGTGGTGGACATGGAGAAGCAGGCGATCGCGCTGCTCGATACCATCGACGAGGGAATCATGCCCGCCGCGCCGGCGCGGCGGCGTGGGGATGCGGCGTGAGGATCGGCAGCCAGCGTCCGGTGGACGAGCCGGAGATCAACCTCATTTCCCTGATCGACGTGCTGTTCTGCCTGATCCTTTTCCTGGTGCTGACCACCAGCTTCAACCAGCGTGCCGCGCTGAAGATCCAGCTGCCGAGCGCCCAGGCCGGACCGGTCGCCGACGAGGGTCCGCCGCTGATCGTGATGGTGGATGTCGAAGGGCGTTACTACGTCGGCAACAACGAGGTGCTCAAGACCGACGTCGGCTCGCTGAAGCAGGCGATCGCCGCCGCCGCGGGCGACGACCGCAGCCAACCGGTGATCCTGCGCGCCGACGGGCGTACCCAGCACCAGGCCGTGGTGACTGCCGAGGACGCGCTCGCCCAGCTCGGCTTCGTGCACCTGCGCATCGCCACCGCGCCCGAACGCAAGCCGTGAACAGCACCGGATCGGGCGGCGCCGGCACGCCGCCGTCCCCCTGGCGCACCTATCGCCGCCTGCTCTCCTATGCGCTGCCGTACCGCCTGATGCTGCTGGCGGCGGGCGCGGGCATGGTGGTGGAGGCGGGCGCGGCCGCGGCCTTCACTTCGCTGATGAAACCGATGGTCGACCAGACCTTCGTGCAGCACAACGCCGCGGTCCGCTGGACCCTGCCGATGGCCGTCGTCGGCCTGTTCGTGCTGCGCGGCCTGGCGACCTGGGTGACCGACGTCGGCATGGCGCGTTCCGGGCGCAGCGTGGTCCGCGACCTGCGCACGACGGTGCTGGCCAAGTACCTGCGCCTTCCGAGCGAGCGCTTCGACCGCGAGCCGGTGGCCGCCCTGGTGTCGCGCCTGAACTACGACACCGAGCAGGTCACCCAGGCCACCAGCGAGGCGCTGAAGGTGGTGGTGACCGACAGCCTGACCATCGTGTCCCTGCTGTGCGTGATGCTGTACCAGAGCGTGCGCGTGACCCTGGCCATGCTGGTCGTGGCGCCACTGATCGCGGCCATCTCCGGTTACGTCGGCGCGCGCTACCGGCGCATCAACCGCGGCATCCAGACCGGCGTGGCGAGCATGGCCCAGGCCGCCGAGGAAGTGCTGTCGGCGCAGCAGGAAGTGAAGATCTACGGCGCCCAGGCACAGGAAGCCGAGCGCTATCGCGCCCTGGCGCAGCGCAATCTCCGGCTCAATTTGAAGGTCGAGTCGACCCGGGCGAGTGCCTCGTCGGTGGTGCAGGTGCTGGCCGCCGGCGCGCTGGCGGTGATCCTGGTCGTCGCCGGCCGCGAAGCTGCGGCCGGGCGCATGAGCGCAGGCAGTTTCGTCGCGCTGATGATGGCGATGATGGCCCTGATCCCCTCGCTCAAGCGGGTCACCAATATCCAGAGTTCCGTGCAGCGCGGAATCGCTGCCGCGGAGCGCCTGTTCGCCGTGGTCGACGAAGACGACGAGCCCGACCGCGGCACGCATCCGCTCGGGCGCGCGCGTGGCGAACTGGTGTTCGAGAACGTGTCGCTGCGCTACGACGGCGCGCCTGCCCCGGCCCTGGACGGCGTCAGCTTCCGCGCCTCGCCGGGGACCGTCACCGCGATCGTGGGCCGCTCCGGCAGCGGCAAGTCCAGCCTTATCCGCCTGCTGCCGCGCTTTTACCAGCCCAGTGGCGGCCGCGTCCTGCTCGACGGGGTGGCGCTGGAAGACTACCGGCTGTCGGACCTGCGCCGGCAGATCGCCCTGGTCGGGCAACGGGTGATGCTGTTCGACGACAGCGTCGGCGCCAACATCGCCTACGGCCAGGCGGATGCCGACGCGGGCGCGCTGCGCCGCGTCGCCGATGCCGCCAATGCCAGCGAGTTCATCGACCGCCTGGCCAGCGGCATGGACACGCCCATCGGCGAGAACGGCGGCCTGCTGTCGGGCGGCCAGCGCCAGCGCGTGGCGATCGCCCGCGCCATGCTCAAGGACGCGCCGATCCTGGTGCTCGACGAGGCGACGGCCGCGCTCGACAACGAATCCGAACGCCTGGTGCAGGACGCGCTCAACCACCTGATCCCCGACCGCACCACGCTGGTGATCGCGCATCGCCTGTCCACCATCGAACACGCCGACCAGGTGCTGGTGCTGGACCAGGGCCGACTGGTGGAGCGGGGCACGCATGCCGAACTGCTGGCGCGCGACGGCCTGTACGCGCACCTGCACAGGATGCAGTTCCGCGAGGACGCGTCGGCCCCGTGAGCGCCGCGCTGGAACAATGGCTGCAGGCGCGCTGGTACGGCGGCGAGCGTCCTGGCCTGGGCCTTCGTGCGCTGGCCGGCGGGTATCGCCTTGCCGGGGCGCTGGCGGCGCGCGGCGTGGTGTCGATCCGCGTCGGCGTGCCCGTGCTGGTGGTCGGCAACTTCACCGCGGGTGGCGCGGGCAAGACGCCGCTGGTGATCGCCCTGGCGCGTTGGTTGTTGGCCGCCGGCCGCCGGCCAGCCGTACTCAGCCGCGGCCACGGCCGGCGCGGGAAGGGACCCATGGAAGTGCAGGCGAAGACCCCGGCCTCGGAGTGTGGCGACGAGCCGCGACTGATCTTCGAGGCCACCGGCGTGCCGGTGTTCGTCGACGCGGATCGGGTCGCGGGCGCGGCGGCGGCGATCGCTGCCGGCGCCCGGGTCCTGGTCTGCGATGACGGCCTGCAACACCGGCGCCTGGCCCGTGACATCGAGATCGAAGTCGTGGATGGCGCGCGCGGCTACGGCAACGGCCTGCTGCTGCCGGCCGGGCCGCTGCGCGAAGGCCCCAGGGCCTGCGACTTCCGCGTGGTCAATGGCGACGCGGCCAACGGCGTCGCGCGGCCCGGGGACTGGACGATGCAACTGGCGCCGCAGGCGGCGCGCGCGCTCGACGATCCGGCGCGGTCGCGCGCGCTCGCAGGATTCCGGGGCGCCCCCGCGGATGCCGTCGCAGCGATCGGCAATCCCGCGCGCTTCTTCGCGATGCTCCAGGCGCAGGGACTGGCCTTGCGCACGCATCCCTTTCCCGACCACCATGGCTTCGTCGCCGTCGACTTCGCGGGCATGCCCGGGCCACTGCTGATGACCTCGAAGGATGCCGTGAAGTGCCGCGGCCTCGGGCTTGCGGATGCCTGGGACATCGGCGTCGAGGCCGAGCTTGACCCGGGCTTCTACGAGGCGCTGGCGCGGCGGCTGGACGCGCTTGCCACGGCCGCGGGCGGACCCGATGCCCGGGCCTGACTTCATCGTCGCCATCCCCGCGCGATTCGGCGCCACCCGGCTACCGGGCAAGCCCTTGCTGTCGATCGCCGGCGAGCCGATGATCCTGCACGTGGTCCGGCGCGCGCTCGCCGCGGGCGCGCTGCAGGTCGTGGTCGCCACCGACGATGAACGCATCGTCCGCGCCCTTGATCGCCAGCCGGTGACGGTGTGCATGACCTCGCCCGAGCACGCCTCGGGCACCGATCGCCTCGCCGAATGCGCGCGCCTGCTGCACTGGCCGGACGATCGCATCGTGGTCAACCTGCAGGGCGACGAGCCTTTCGCACCGCCCGAGGGCATCCGCGCAGTCGCGCGCGTCCTCGCCGACTCGGAGGCGGAGATGGCCACCCTGGCCGTCCCGGTCGAAGACAGCGACACGCTGTTCGATCCGAATGCGGTGAAGGTCGCCTGCGATGCCCGCGGCCATGCCCTGTATTTCAGCCGCGCGCCGATTCCCTGGCCGCGCGACCGCTTCGCGACGGACCGCGTCTCGCCGCCGCCGCCCGGTGCGCTGCGGCACATCGGCATCTATGCCTATCGCGCGGGCTTCCTGCAACGCTTCGCGGCGCTGCCGCGCGGCCGGCTGGAACAGCTCGAATCGCTGGAGCAACTGCGCGCACTGGAAGCCGGTGCACGGATCGCGGTGGGCATCAGTCCGGTGCCGTTTGCACCGGGCGTGGACAGCGCCGCGGACCTGGCACGCGCCGACCAGCGCGCCCGCGCGGACGCAGCCGCACGATGAGCTGCGGATCGGCGCGCTAGCCGTGTCACCCGCAGTCGCCCTGGTCGACGCCTCGCAACCGGCGCGCTGGCGTGAAGCGCTGCGCGGGCTCCCGCATGCGTTCGGGCACGGCCCGGAATACGTCCAGGCCGCGGCCGATGTCGCGGCCGCTTCCGCGATGCTTTTGGTGTGGACGCGGGGTGCTGCGCGCGCCGCCTGCCCGCTGCTGGTCCGGGACGGCCCGTGGGGCCAGGAACTTTCGACGCCGCCCGGCTTCGCCGGGCTCACTTTGTCCGGCGATCCCCATGGCCTGGCCGCCGAGTGGACCGACGCATGCCGCGCACTCGGCGCCGTCTGCGCCTACATCCAGCTTTCTCCATGGCTGGATCCGTCCGCCCTGTCGCCCGGCGCCTGGGCGACGCACGACGCGCGCATCGCACCCGCCGCGGACTGCCTGTTGTGGGACCTGGCGCCCGTCCCCGAGACCTTGCTGGCCGGGATGTCGTCCAAGCATCGCCAACTGCTGCGCAAGTGGCTGCGTGGATCGCCACGGATCGTCGATGACCAGGCCGAACTGCAGGCGCGGTTCCCGGCGCTGTATGCCGGCTTCATCGCGCGTCGCGCCGTGTCGCCCGCCTATCGCTACGACGCTGGCGCGCTGGCGTGCGTCCTCGGCGTGCCGGACAGCTTCCTGCTTGGCGCCCGCGGCGAGGATGGCGGCATCGAGACTGCCACCCTGTTCGTGTCCGCAGACGGTCGCGGCGACAGCTTTCTCAATGCCGCCACGCCTATCGGGCGCGCGCATTCGCGCGGCTTGTACTGGCTGGGGGCGCTACGCCTGCGCGAGATGGGCGTGCGCGAACTGAACCTGGGCGGCGGTGTCGCCGGCGACGCGGGACTGGCGGACTTCAAGCAGCGCCTGGGCGCGATCCCGCGCGCGACGCAGGCAATCCACCAGGTGCTCGACCGCCCGCGCTTCGCGCGTGCCTGCGCCGACGCCGGCCTGGATGCGGCTGCCCCGGGCGGCTGGTTTCCGCCCTGGCGGGGACCGGCGCCAACCCTTCAGGCTGGCGCGCAGACCAGCACTTGCTTGCGCGAGGAAGCCGAGGCGGGGGAGCGGTCGAAGTCGCCGTAGTCGGCGACGATGCGCAGCCCGGCATCGGCAAGCAGGCGGCGGACCTCGTCCGGATGGAACTGGCGGATTGCGTAACGCGTGGCGGCGATCGGTCGCGAAGGATCGGCCAAGTCCACCAGCCGCCACTCCAGGTGCAGGATGCTGGCGGCTTCGTCGAAGCGCGCGTCCTCGCGCAGCTCGAGCCGCCGCGCGCCATCCACGATGCTGCGCGAAAGCGAGTCGCGCCGCTCGCGGCGCAGGACATCGAGGTTGGGCCGGTAGATGTCGAAGGCGTAGCGGCCATCGGGCGCGAGCAATGCGCGCGCGGCCGAGAACGCCATGCCGAGGTCGCGCGGCGTCGGCAACATCTGCAGGGTGTTGAAGCAGCAGAACACCAGGTCGAAGCTGCCGTTTACGGGCGGCGCGCGCAGGTCGCCCTCGACCCATTCGACCTCCGGGAAGATCAGGCGCGCCTTGTCCAGCATGCCCGCGGCGGCGTCCACCCCGACGGCGTGGATCGGTTCGCCCGGATGCGCGGCGCGCAGGCTGGCATGGATCGGCGCCAGCACCACGCCGGTGCCGCAACCCAGTTCCAGCACCGAGCGATCGCCCGGCCTCGGCAGGCTTCCATAGAAGTCGAGGAACGGGGTGCGGTCGCCTTCCACCAGGTCGTAGTGGTCGGCCCAGGCATCATAGGGCGATGCCGTCGGCTGCAGGTGGTCGCTGCCAGGTCGGGTCATGGGGAGATCATGCGCCAGGCGAAGGCGAAGGCGCGGGCGCGGGCGATTCGGCGCGAAGCGAATCGGCGATGATCGCATCGGCGATGAACGCGGGATCGTCCTGCATCAACGCGGGCAGCAACTGCATTCCCGGGCCCGTCCAGGCCGGCAGGAATTCCAGCGCGATGCCGGCCTGGGCGAAGCGGGCCGGATCGTAGAGGGCGCGGCCACCCGGCGCATTCAGGTAATGGCTGGCGCCCAGCGCGGAAGCGATCGCCAGCACGCGGTCCTGGCCCCGCAGCGCCGCGGGCAGGCCCAGCGAGGAACTGCGGCAGAACTTGCAGTCGATGCCGAGCAAGCCGGCAGCCAGCCGCAATCCGTCCTCGAGGTAGTCGACCACGCCATCGAGCGGTGCGTGCAGGAAGGCGCGCAGGCTCGCGGCCGCGGTGCCGGTCGCGGCGGCGATCCAGGGCAGGGCGGCCAGCCGGGAATCCATGCGCGCCCGCGCATCGTCGGCGAAGGCGAGGTCGGCGATGCGCACATCGCGCGGCTGTGCGGCGAGCGGCAGCGTCAGCCAATGCGCGCCGGCGGGCCCGGGCACCTCGCAGCGATGCACGCGTCCCCGCCGCGGGAACTGCACGCAGTCGAACAGCACGAACTGGTCGGCCTGCGCCAGCAGCCGGAAATAGCCTGCGTAGGGGAAGAAGTAGGGCTGCATCACGGCGATGCGGTGCTGCCGGGTGGCAGCGCGGCCGGCAAGCGTCGGCGCGCTCATGGCGTCGTGCGCGCCGCGAGGCCCGGGCCGCCGGGCACGTCGTCGCCGCGCCAGTGGCGGAACATCTCCTCCGCGGTGTGCAGTACGCCTGCCGCGCGCAAGGTGGCGAACTGCTGGTCATCGAAACACTGGTGGCGGAATTCGGCGGCCACAGCCTCGGGTGTGTCGAGCGCCAGCCAGCGACGCCAATGCCAGGCAAGGTGCTCGCCAAAGTAACCGTCGTGCACCTCGAACACGCGCCGGATATTGGCGACCTTGCGCGCGAATCGTTCTGCCGTGGTGAATGGAACGTGGGCGATGAGCAGGTCGTCGGCAACCCCGCGACGCAGGCCGTCGCCGATCCCGTCCACCGCATGCCCGCCGTCGTGCATGTTGCCGATGCAGCCCGGGCGGGCTGCGACCTTCGGCACCGGCACGCCGCGGATCCAGGGCAGGCCGGCGCCGGCGTCCAGTCGCTCGCGGAAGTCTTCGACCGGTTGGGTCACCAGCCACAGGCCCTGCGCCGCGCGCGGCGGTGCGTGATCGGGCGTCATCAACCCGCCCTGCGTGGACAGCGGCACGTTGTAGCGATGCACGGTCAGCACGTCGTTGTCGCGCAGGCTGGCGCAGTCGCGCAGGCGACCCGAGGCGGGGATCCAGAATTCATCGGCGTCCAGGAAGATGACGCGGTCGGCGCCGCTGTCACGGGCGATGGCGACGTTCAGCCGGGCCCATCCCTGCGCATCAGGGTCCTGGTCGCTGAAGCGGTGCAGGCCCAGGTCGCCATCCGCGCGGTGCGCTTCGAGCCACTCCAGGCTGCCGTCAGTCGAGCCGGCATCGATCGCGTCGATCCGCTCCACCCCGATCGCGCGCAGCTGCGACATACAATGGGGCAAGAGGTCGAGTTCGTCCTTGACCCCGAGTATCGCGACGATCTTCATTGCGCTTGCATGGACCCCGTGAACCGATGACGACAGACGCCAGCATGATCGCAGATTTGCTCGAGCTGCATGCCGCGGAGATTCCGGTCTGGGGTCATTTGCCTGCGGCGATGCGATTCAAGCAGGCGGTGGTGGCGCGGCTTGGGCCCGAGGCCGCGTTCGCCGCCTGTCGTCCCCACCTGGGCGTGCCCGGGCTGGATCGCCTGCAGGCGCTGCCGGTGCGCGCGATGCATGACGCGGCGCGCGAAGCCGGTGCGATCGTCGGCGAGCTCTGGGAGGGCGGCCGCCGCTTCGAGCGGCCGTCGATGCGCGTGCATGGGCCGCATCGGCACGGGCAGGCGTCGCTGCCCGGCGTGGACCGCTCGGCCTGGCTCGCGCGTTTCGAACAGGTCCGCCTGCGCGGCCGCTCCTCGCTGCTGCACCGGGGCGACGAGGTACTGATGGACTACGAAGGCGCCGAATACGCCAGCCTGCCGGACAATCCCGGCTACGACCCGGGCGTGCTGCATGCCGATGGCCGCCGCTTCTGGCACATGGACGCCGAGGCGCCCGCGCTGGAGGTTGGCGAGGCCTACCTGCTCAGCGGCAACCACAGCGTCGACTTCGGCCACTGGATCACCGAATACCTTCCGCGGCTGGCGCTGGCGCGCCTGGCCGGACTGCCGGCGGCGATGCCGGTGATCGTCGACCACATCGTCCCCTCGACCATCCTGGATGCGCTGCCCCTGCTGCTGGGGCCGGAGACGCCGGTGATCCGCCTGCCGCATCTGTCGGTGGCGTCGGTGGAACGCCTGTGGTGCGCGTCCAATCCGGTCCACACCGGCTTCTACCCGACGCAATGGAACGACGCGACCTGGTCGGCGATCGGCAGCGAACCGTCGCACCTGGCGACGCTGCTGCGCGAACTGCTGCGCATGTTCGGTCCCCAGGTCGAAGTCGCTACGGCCAGCGACCGCGTATTCCTCGCCAGGAAGGCGACGCGCAGCAAGAAGAAACTGCTGAACCATGGCGCCATCGAGGCATTGGCGGAGGCGCGCGGCTTTCGCATCGCGTATCCGGAAGATCTTTCGCTGGTTGAACAGGTGCGCCTGGTGCGCAACGCGCGTTTCCTGATCGCGCCGGAAGGATCCAACGCCCTGCTGTCGTGGTTCGCACGGGCTGGGGCGCGGGTGGCGATGCTCAGCCCGACCTATGCGCTGCCCCTGCTCGACGTGAATGCCATCCTGCGCGAACTCGGCGTCGACCTCACCGTGGTCACCGGAGTGGACACGCCGACCGAGGAGGAGTTCTGCCCGTACTGGAACGATTACACGATCGACGCGGGCGGATTCTCGCGCTTCCTCGACGACTGGCTGGCGGGCGCCTAGTCCAGCGATTGCAGCACCAGCTCCAGGTGGCCGAGGTGGACCATCAGCCGGTTGCCGTGCTGGTAACCGTCATAGCAGTTCTCGTACACGACCATCGAATAGCGATGCCGGAGCAATCGGCAGATGTCGAACACGCCCGGGTTGATGAACAGGGGCGAGAAGCATTCGATCACGTCCGAGCGCGGACGCTGGAACATGGCGTGCACGAAGCCCGCCCCGTGCGGACCGCCGAGCGCGACCGCGGCATGGGCAATGCGCAGTTGCTCCAGCACCGGACGGCCGCCCATGTCCAGCACCTCGAAGCCGTGGCGCGCGACCAGCGCATGCACCTCGTCGGCGTTGACCAGCTCGCGCCCGGCGTTGTTCACCGCCAGGCGCCGTTCCAGCCACACGCGCCGGGAGGGCGCGGGGACCGATCCGGCGAGCGCGCCGTCCAGCAGGCGCTGGCGCAGCAGTTCGAACAGGCCGGGGTGGTCCGTCAGTGAGCGCGCGGTGATCGCATCGATGTACCAGGCGTGGGCGAAGCGCACGGGTACGTCCAGTCCGGCGAGGATGCGTTCGCGCGCAATGCCGAGGACTTCGAGGAACTCCGCGGCGAACGGCGGCAGCACGCCGAAGGCGTAGCAGCCGGTGAAGCCGGAGGCTTCCAGCGCCACGACCTTCACCAGTTCCTCGGTGATCCAGTGGAAAAAGTTGCGCGAATAGAAATTGCCGACGATGCAGGCCTCGCGCGGGTCGTCCACCACCTCGAAGGGAAGGCGGAAGGCAGCGGTCTTGCCCTGGAAATCCCGGCCAACTTCGAACGCCAGGCTCCATGTGTCGTAGACGGATTCGAGCGGAACCCTGGCGTCGCCGGCGAGCTGCAAGCCCAGGGCCGGCAGGTACAGCACGCCCGGAACGCGGCCCACTCGCAGGCCCGGATCGCCGATCGCGCCGGTGGCGATGCGCTCGGTGTGCAACCCGGCGGCCTCGCCGGAAAACACGGAGGTCGTCACCAGGAGCGCAGGATCGAGCCCCGGGTGCAGGCTCACCGGCCCGCGCCCAGGGCCTGGGCGACCGCGGCCACCACGCGCACCACCGACAGCGCGTCCAGGTCCGGCGCCATGGGCAGCCCAAGCAATCGGGGTGCAAGTGCGTCCGTCACCGGCAGTGGGTGGCCAGGCGTGTCGGCAAACCAGCTTTGTCGCCGCAGGCCCAGGCCGTACCAGTGCCGGTAATCGATCGCCGCCGCGCGCAGCACGTCCTGCACGCGGTTGACCTCGGCAAGGTCGCGGCATTCCAGCAACCGGTAGCTCGAGCAGATCAAAGGCGCCCCATGGCTGCGTCCCGACAGGCCGGCGGCATCGAAGGCCGCGTCATAGGCGGCGTGCACGCGGGCGAAGGCCGCCTGTTTCGCGGGCCAGGCATCGAGGTCGGCCAGCCCGACGGCTGCATGGTATTCGCTGAGCTTTCCGTTGGTGCTCGGGCCGCGACTGTCGCGGCTGTGGTGGAATCCGAAATTCAATGCCTGGCCGATGCGTTCGAGCAACTCCGGTTCGGTACAGGCCACGCAACCGCCTTCGCCGCTCGACAGGCTCTTGGTCGCGTGCAGGCTGAACATCACCGGGATGGCCCCGATCGCGCGCCCGGGCGCGGCCAGCGCAGCCTCGAGGCCCGCGGCGCCGTCGATGACCACAGGGATGCCGGTCCGCTCGCGGAAGCGCAGCCAGGGCGCCTGCGGCACGGGGCGACCGTACGCGGAGACGGGGATGACCACGCCGACCCGGGACAGGTCGGTGCGCGCTAGTGCATCGGGATCTAGCATCCAGTCGTCGGCGGATACATCGGCCAACCAGGGGACGAAACCGCATTCCTGCACGGCAACTGCGGTGGCGACAAACGTGTAGGAGGGAATCAGGGCATAGGCCCAGGCCGGATCGGCCCGTCCCGCCGCGGCGAGCACGGCGGCAAGCAGTGCCGCCGTTCCGCTGCTGGCGGCGACCACGCCACGGCCGGGCGCGCCGAGCAGGCTGGCGAGGCGCTGCTCGAATTCCGTCGCCAGCGGGCCGAAGTTGGAATAGATCCGGTGGTCGTCGATCCGCTGCAGGTAGGGCAGCAGCGCCCCGGCCTTGGGCAGCTGTGGCCGCAGGACCGGGATGGGGCGCAGGCCGGCGTTGCCGGCATCCTGGGCGGACTTCGCCATGCGTTGCGGGTCGGAGGCGGGCGCCGCCGCGCGTACGCGGCCAGGCGCGGACGCCAGCTCGCCGCGCGGCGCCGCCGTCGGCGCCTGCACGTCCGCGTGCAGGGTGTCGCGCCAGGCATAGCAACTGAACTCGTACAGCCCGTAGTCCGCGCGCAGGCGCACATGCCGTCCCGCCAGGCCATGCAGCAGGGCGGCCATGTCGTCCATCGACGCGTGGTAGAGGTCGTCGCGCTCCCAATCCACGTGCCGGGACATGACGTTGAAGGCCAGGCCGCGACGCACGTGCGGCCAGGCGGCGCGGATGGTGGAGTCCAGGAATTCGCGCATCTGCGCAGGGCTGACCACGTGGCGCACGGTGAACAAGCCGTTCGCCACCAGGTAATCGCAGTCCAGCACGGACAGGTCGACCCCGGGCGCGGTGATGTCGAGTTCGACGAAGCGTTCGCCCGGGAACTTGGCCCGCGCCAGGGCCAGCGCACGCTGGGACCGGTCCACGCCCACGTAGTCCACGCGCTCCAGCCGGCGTTCGCGGATCCGGGTCAGCAGTTCGCCAGTGCCGCAGCCCAGGTCGCAGAGCAGCAGCCGGCCGGGCGGTGCGCCTTCGAGCAAGTCCAGCATCACGTCGTAGCGGGTCTGGCGATCGCGGGCGTTTGGCCACAGCGCGCCCTGCGGCGTGTCGCCGTGCAGTTCGAGGGCACGATCGTAGTGGGCCAGCAGCAGGTCCTCGGGGCGATCGTTCATCTGACCAGCGCGGCAAACACGGGCCTGCATCATAGGCGATGCAGCCCGCCCGGGCGATAATGCGGCCATGCCACCGACCCCGGCCATTCCCCGTTTCGATGGTCGCGAGTTCGTCCGTGACCTCACCAGCGCCCCGGGTGTGTACCGCATGCTGGCCGCCGACGGCGCCACCCTGTACGTGGGCAAGGCGATGTCGCTGAAGAAGCGGGTCGCCAACTACTTCCGCGCCGACCAGCCCTCGCTGCGGATCGCGACGATGGTGGCGCAGATCGCCGCGATCGACGTGACCGTGACGCGCACGCCGGGCGAGGCCCTGCTGCTGGAAAACCAGCTCATCAAGTCGCTCAAGCCGCGCTACAACGTGCAGCTGCGCGACGACAAGAGTTACCCCTATCTGTTGCTGACCGAGGAAACCTGGCCGCGGGTGGCCTTCCATCGCGGCCCGCGCTCCCGCGCCGGCCGCTATTTCGGCCCCTATCCCGGCGCCGGCGCGGTGCGCGAGACCATGGACCTGATGCAGAAGATCTTCCGCCTGCGCAGCTGCGAGGACAGCGTGTTCCGCAACCGCAGCCGGCCCTGCCTGCAACACCAGATCGGCCGCTGCAGCGCGCCCTGCGTCGGCCTGGTGGCGCCGCGCGACTACGATGCGGACGTGCGCCGCGCCGCGTTGTTCCTGGCCGGGCGAAGCAGCGAGCTGGTGGACGAACTGACCCGCGGCATGGACGCGGCCAGCGCCCGGCTGGAGTTCGAGTCGGCGGCCGCGCTGCGTGACCAGATCGCCGGCGTGCGCAAGGTGCAGGCACGGCAGCACGTGGAGGGCGAGCAGGTGGAGATGGACGTGCTCGCCTGCGCGATGGAGGCAGGCACGGCCTGCGTGCTGCTGCTGGGATTCCGCGACGGCATGAACCAGGGCACGCGGCCGTTCTTCCCGCGGCTCAATGGCGCCGACACGCCCGAGGAAGTGTTGGGCGCCTTCGTCGGCCAGTACTACCTGGAGCGCAAGCCGCCGCGCGAGATCGTGCTCAGCCACGAAATCCCCGACCTGGAGCTGTACGAGGCCGCGTTCTCGCAATCGGCCGGGCGCAAGGTCGAACTCAAGCCGAGCGTGCGCGGCGAACGCGCCCGCTACCTGGAACTGGCGCAACGCAATGCCGTGCACGCCCTGCAAGCCCAGGCCAACAGCGCCGCGGCCCAGGCGCGGCGCTTGCGCGACCTGCAGGACCTGCTGGACCTGCCGGCAGCGCCGACGCGGATCGAATGCTTCGACATCAGCCACACCATGGGCGAGGCGACGGTCGCCTCCTGCGTGGTGTTCGATGGCGACGGCCCGGTACGCAGCCAGTATCGGCGCTTCAACATCCAGGGCATCACGCCCGGCGACGACTACGCGGCCATGCGCCAGGCGCTGGATCGGCGTTTCAAGCGCGCGGTGGAGGAGGGCGTGCTGCCGGACCTGCTGCTGATCGACGGCGGTGCCGGCCAGTTGCAGCAGGCGCGCGAGGTGCTGGCTTCGCTCGGCGTGCAAGGCGTCGCCATGGTCGGCGTGGCCAAGGGCGAGGAGCGCCGTGCCGGCCACGAAGCGCTGGTCTTTCCCGATGGCCGGGAGCTGCGCCCCGGCGCGGAGTCACCGGGCTTGCAGTTGATCCAGCAGGTGCGCGACGAAGCCCATCGCTTCGCGATCACCGGGCACCGCGGCAGGCGCGCGAAGGTACGCGAAACGAGCCGGCTCGAGGACATCGCGGGCATCGGGCCGCGCCGCCGCGCGAGCCTGCTCAAGCATTTCGGCGGCTTGGCCGGGCTCAAGCTCGCCGGGGCGGAGGAAATCGCGGGGGCGGCGGGCGTCAGCACCGCCCTTGCCGCGCGCATCTATGCTTCACTACACGGGCTGGAAGCACCGGCCTCGCCGCCGACGGAGCCCTGATTGAAGCTGACCATCCCCACCATGCTGACGATTTTCCGCATCGTCCTGGTGCCGGTGTTCGTGGCGGTGTTCTACTGGGGCGCGCGCTGGAGCAATGTCATCGCAACCGCGATCTTCGTGCTCGGGGCGCTCACCGACATCGCCGATGGCTGGGTCGCCCGGCGCTGGGGCATGTACTCGGCCTTCGGCGCCTTCCTGGATCCGGTCGCCGACAAGCTCAGCGTCACCATCGCCCTGTTCCTGGTCGTGCAATGGCACCACACGGTGCCGATCGCCCTGTTGGCCGCGGTGATCGTCGGGCGCGAGATCACCATCTCCGCGCTGCGCGAATGGATGGCGCAGATCGGCGCGCACGGCCTGGTCAAGGTCGCCGGCCTAGGCAAGCTGAAGACGATCGTGCAGATGACCGCGATCAGCTGCCTGGTCTTCCGCGAACCCCTGCTGGGCCTGCCGGTCTTCCTGATCGGCGAGTGGCTGCTTGGCGTGGCCGCTGCGCTGACGCTGTGGTCCGGCGCCGACTACCTGCGCGCAGCCTGGCCCGAAATGCGCCGCGGCGGCTGAACCAGCGCGAGGATCGGCCGCCTTCGCGCAGCGATTTGACGGGGACGGGGCGCCTCGGGGTTGACATGCCGGGCCGCATCAACAAAAATACGGGGCTCCGCGGGAATAGCTCAGTTGGTAGAGCACGACCTTGCCAAGGTCGGGGTCGCGAGTTCGAGTCTCGTTTCCCGCTCCAGTTTCAGCACGAAGCCCCGACGCGTCGGGGCTTCGTTTTATCCGGCCCCCGATCTCGCCATCGCGGGGCTGGCGCGTCTTCGGAACGTGGCGGTAAGCTGCGTCCTCGAGTCCCACCGGCCAGGTGGCAGAGTGGTCATGCAGCGGCCTGCAAAGCCGCGTACGCCGGTTCAATTCCGACCCTGGCCTCCATCGAACGGATCCCCGCCCCGGCGGGGATTTTTTCCTGGCGCTTGGGCAGGGCGACGGCTTCGGGCACCATGGGCCGCTGGCCCGGGTGGCGGAGTTGGTAGACGCAGGGGACTTAAAATCCCTCGCCGCAAGGCACGTGGGTTCGAGTCCCACCCCGGGCACCACGTGTCCTGCCACAAGGCCGGATCCCGGCCGATGGATCTGCCGGTCATTGCGGCCCGCGGCTGCCGGCTGCCGCGCGCCGTGCCCGGCCGGTATCCTTGACCCCGGTTCCCCGGGAGGCGCGCATGCCGCCGATGCGATACTGGCCGTTCGCCGCCTGCGTGCTGCTCGCGCTCGCGTCGCTGCTCGCCCTGGTGCTGATGCCTCCGTCCTGGGGCTGGGGCTGGACCTTCGTGCTCGCCGGCGGCCTGGCCGGGGTCGGGTTCGCCGACATGCTGCAGCCGCAGCGGACCCTGCGCCGGAACTACCCGCTGCTGGCGCACCTGCGCTATTTCCTCGAAAGCATCGGCCCGGAAATCCGCCAGTACTTCATCGAGGCCGATACCGACGAGCGGCCGTTCTCGCGCCTGCAGCGCAACATCGTCTACCAGCGCGCCAAGGACACGCTCGACGTGCGCCCGTTCGGCACGCAGATCGACGTCTATGCACCGCGTTATGAATGGATCAACCATTCGCTGGCGCCGACCCGTCCCGATCCGGCGGACTTCCGGGTGCTGGTGGGCGAGGGCAGGGCCCAGCCCTACTCGGCCAGCGTGTTCAACATCTCGGCGATGAGCTTTGGCGCGCTCTCGGCGAACGCCATCCGTGCGCTGAACGAAGGCGCGCGCCGCGGCAATTTCTACCACGACACCGGCGAAGGCTCGATCTCGCAATACCACCGCGAGAACGGCGGCGACCTGGTCTGGGAAATCGGCTCGGGCTACTTCGGCTGCCGCGACGCACAGGGTGCCTTCGACGCCGCGCGCTTCACCGCCAACGCGGCCAATCCGCAGGTGAAGATGATCGAGGTGAAGTTGTCGCAGGGCGCCAAGCCGGGGCATGGCGGCGTGCTGCCGGCCGCCAAGGTGTCGCCGGAGATCGCCGCCGCGCGGGGCGTGCCGGCTGGCATGGATTGCATCTCGCCGGCCCGGCATTCGGCGTTCTCCACGCCCGTGGGACTGCTGCAGTTCGTGGATCGCCTGCGCACGCTGTCGGGCGGCAAGCCGACCGGGTTCAAGCTTGCGATCGGCCATCCCTGGGAGTGGTTCGCGATCGCCAAGGCCATGGCCGAAACGCGGATCCTGCCCGACTTCATCGTCGTGGACGGCGGCGAGGGCGGCACCGGCGCCGCCCCCCTGGAGTTCACCGACCACGTGGGGGCGCCGATGCATGAAGCGCTGGTGCTGGTGCACAGCACCCTGGTCGGGCTGAACCTGCGGCGCAACATCCGGATCGGCGCCGCCGGCAAGGTGGTGACCGCATTCGACATCGCCAGGACCATCGCCCTGGGCGCTGACTGGTGCAATGCCGCGCGCGGCTTCATGTTTTCGCTCGGCTGCGTGCAGTCGCTCAGCTGCCATACCGACCGGTGCCCGACCGGCGTCGCGACCCAGGACCCGGGCCGGCAGCGCGGCCTGGTGCCCGCCGACAAGGCGACCCGCGTGCACCAGTTCCACGGCAATACCATCCATGCACTGCGTGAGCTGGTCGCGGCCGCCGGCCTGATGCACCCGGCCGAACTGGGGCCGGAGCACATCATCCGGCGGGTCTCGTCCAGCGACGTGCGCCCGCTTTCGCTGCTGTTGCGCTTCCTCCAGCCCGGTGACCTGCTCGATGGGGCGGTTCCGGACATCCCGGTGTTCCAGGCGTTCTGGGGCAGCGCGCGCAGCGACAGCTTCGAGGCGCCGGACATGGTGCGGGCGATGCGTTCCACCAAGATCCGGTGATGCCGGTCGCAGGAACCGGATCCGGGGGCGTGCGCCGGGTCCAATCAGGGTAAAGTCGCCCCGTTGCCGGCTCCCCGGCGAGGTGGGTGCGTTCCTTGGCCAACGATGCAAACCCTCCCGCCCAGGCTTGGCTGGGCGATGCGGAATACCGCCGGCTGTGGGAAGCCATTCCCGATCCGGTGATCGTCGTGGACCAGTCCGGCGTGATCCGCTATGCCAATCCGCAACTGCTTTCGCTGTTCGGCTATGCCGAGCCGGAGCTGGTCGGGCAATCTCTGTCGCTGCTGCAACCGCCGGCGGCCTTCGCCGCGACCGCTGGCACCCTGGCCGACTACCTGCGGACGGGCGAGCGCAGGCTCGACTGGTCTTCGGTGCGCTCGGCCTGCCGGCGCCGCGATGGCACGGAATTCCCGGTCGAGATCAGTTTTGGCGAAACACGCGTTGGCGACCAGCGCCTGTTCGCGACCGTCCTGCGCGACATCAGCGAGCGGGTCGCGGCGGAAGGCCGCCAGGCCGCGCTGCACAAGATCTCCGAAGCGGCGCATTCGGCCGACGACCTGCGCTCGCTGTTCCCGCGCATCCACGAAATCATCGCCGAGCTGTTGCCGGCGCGGAACGTCTACGTCGCGCTGTACGACGTCGAGACCGACCTGATCAGCTTTCCCTACTACATCGATGAATTCGACCAGGCGCCCGAGCCGCGCCGCCTGACCGGCGGCCTGGGCCTCACCGACATCGTCTTGCGCACCGGGGAGCCGCTGCTGCTGACGCCAACGGCCATGCGCGAGCTGGCCGGCGCCGGCGAGGTTGCCCTGATCGGCACCGATGGCGTGGACTGGCTGGGGATTCCGCTCAAGACCGCGCACGGCACGATCGGCGTGCTCACGGTGCAGAGTTACAGCGGCTCGGTCCGCTACACCAACCGGGACAAGGAGCTGCTGCAATTCGTCTCGGACCAGGTGGCGGCGGCGGTCGAGCGCACCCGGGACCAGGAGGCCTTGCGGATGAGCGAAGGCCGCTTCCACAGCGTGTTTGAGGAAAGCCCGATCATCAACTGCCTGCTGAGTTTCCCGGACGGCAGGTTCCTGGAGATGAACCAGGCCGGCCTGCGGGGGTTCGGCTACTCGCGAGACGAGGTGATGGGCAAGACGTCGATCGAGCTCGACGCCTGGGTCGATCCCGCCGACCGCGACCGCTACCTGGCGATGCTGCGCGACACCGGCTCGGTGCGCAATTTCGAAACGCAGATGCGCCGGCGCGATGGCACGGAGTTCACCGTGCTGTACAGCGGCAGCATCGTCACCCTGGGCGGGAAGCTGTTCAGCCTCAATTCGCTGCAGGACATCAGCGAGCGCAAGCGCGCCGAGTCGGCCCTGCTGGAGAGCGAAAAGCAATTCAAGAGCGCATTCGAGCATTCCGCCATCGGCATGGCCCTGGTCGGGCTGGATGGCCGCTTCGTGCGGGTGAACTCCAATCTCTGTGCCATCGTCGGTTTCGACGAGGAGCAACTACTCGCGCGCACCTTCCAGGACATCACCCATCCCGACGACCTGGACGTGGACCTCGCCCACCTCCAGGACTTGCTGGAGGGCCGCGCCGACAACTACCGGATGGAAAAGCGCTACATCTGCCGCGACGGGCGGACGGTGCCGATCCTGCTCGCCGTGTCCGTGGTGCGCGACCCGTCCGGGGCGCCGCGCCATTTCATTTCCCAGATCGAGGACATCAGCGAGCGCCAGCGCGCCGAGCAATGGCAGAAGCATTACTCCGACACCCTTGCCTTGATCATGGCCGAAGCGCCCCGGTCCGACGTGCTCGGATCGCTGGCGCGATTCGCGGAGGCGCAGTCCGAGGGCATGCTGTGCTCGATCCACGTGTTGTCGCCGGACGGCCAGCGCCTCGTGCACGGCGCCGGTCCGAGCCTGCCGGCCTGGTACAACGCCGCGATCGACGGCACTCCGATCGGGCCCGCCGTCGGGTCCTGCGGTACTGCCGCGGCGACCGGCGAGATGGTCATCGCCGAGGACATCCGCACCCACCCCGCCTGGACCGATTTCCGCGACCTGGCGGCACAGGCGATGCTGCGTTCGTGCTGGTCGCATCCGATCCTGTCCGCCAACGGCCAGGTGCTTGGCACGTTCGCGATCTACCGCCGCGAGCCGGCGATCCCGACGGCCAGCGACATCGAACTGATCCGGGCGTCCGCGGGACTGGCGGCAATCGCGCTGGAACGCGCACAGCACCACGAGGAACGGCGCCTGGCCAAGGTCGTGTTCGAGCAGAGCATCGAGGGGATCATGGTGACCGACCCCGAGGGCCGCGTGCTCATGGTCAACCAGAGTTTCGAAACCCTGACCGGCTACGCCTCGGTCGACGTGCTGGGCCAGTTGCCGCAGATTTTCGAGGCGTCGCTCCATGACCCGGCCCTGCCCGACCAGCAACGCGATGCCGTGGCGGCAGCCGGACGCTGGAACGGCGAGGTCCGGGGACGCAAGAAGTCGGGCGAGACCTATCCGGTGGCACTGTCGATAGCTGACGTGACCGATGCGGCCGGCGGCACGACCCACCGCATCAGCATCCTGGCCGACGTCAGCGACCAGAAGATCCAGGCCGCGCGCATCGAGCAGTTGGCGTTCTACGATTCCCTGACCGGGCTGCCGAACCGGGCCCTGTTCCTGGACCGGCTCGAACAGACCCTGCAGGCCTCCCGGCGGCACGGCGGGCACGGCGCGATCCTCTTCCTCGATCTCGACAGGTTCAAGGAAATCAACGACAGCCAGGGGCATGCGGTCGGCGACCTGGCCCTGGCCGAGGTGGCGCGACGCTTCCAGACCGTGTCGCGCAAGGAGGAGACGCTGGCCCGCTTGGGCGGCGACGAATTCGTGCTGATCGCCGAAAACGCCGACCACCAGACCGCGGTCCGGATCGCTTCGCGTCTACAACGCGCGCTGTCGGTCCCGCTCGACCTGATGGGCCACACCTACACGGTGGGCGCGAGCATCGGCATCGCCTTCTACCCGGCCGATGGCCAGACTTCGGAAGACCTGATCAAGCGCACCGACATCGCCATGTACCGCGCCAAGGCCAGTGGTGGCGGCTATCGGCTGTACCAGGCCGAGATGGGCGCGGAGCTGGAGAAGCGCCTCAACGTGGCCAAGCGGCTGGGCAGGGCGATGGACGCGGGCGAACTGGAGCTGTACTACCAGCCCCAGCTCGACCTCTCGAGCGGCGCCGTGATCGGGGCCGAGGCCCTGCTGCGCTGGAAGGACGCGGTGCTGGGTTGGGTCAGCCCCGCCGAGTTCATCCCCATTGCCGAAGAGCGCGGCATGATGGGTGCGCTGGGCGATTGGGTGCTGCGCGAGGCCTGCCGCCAGGTCTGCGACTGGGACAACCAGGGACTGCGCCTGGACGGCCGCGTGGCGATCAACGTGTCGGCGCTGCAACTGGAGGACCCGGACATCGTCGGCCGGCTGCTTGGCATCGTGCATGCGGCGGGCCTGAGCCCGGAGCGCTTCGAGTTGGAGCTTACCGAGAGCAGCATGATGGCCGACCCGGAGCGTGCGGTGGAGGTGTTCGAGTTGCTCAGCGCGGCGGGCTTCGGCCTGAGCATCGACGATTTCGGCACCGGCTACTCGTCGTTGTCCTACCTGAAGCGTTTTTCCGCGGACCAGATCAAGATCGACATCAGTTTCGTGCGCAACATGCTCACCGATTCCGACGACCACAGCATCGTCACCACCATCATCGCCATGGCCCGAAGCCTCGGGCTGAAGACCACGGCGGAGGGCGTCGAGGAACCGGGCCAGGCCGAGGCCCTGCTGGCCCTGGGCTGCGATTTTGCCCAGGGCTACCACTTCGGCCGCCCCGAGGCCGCCGAGGCCTTCCAGGGCCGCTGGTTGGCGTCGCCGTCCACGGGCTGATAGAATTTCAGCGCGATCGGGCGGTTAGCTCAGTGGTAGAGCACTGCTTTCACACGGCAGGGGTCACAGGTTCAAGCCCTGTACCGCCCACCATCAAATCAATGGCCTAGGCCATTATTTCGTGGCCCAATCGAGAAGTACGGCAAGAGCAACGCAAACCGCGATGGGAAGCCTCGCGGTTTCTTGTCGTCAGGACCCCCAGGAAGGTCGCTGGTCGCAGGATTGGTCGTACCTCGGATCTCCGTTCCGGTTGGGCATTCGGGATTGTCATCGGCCTGCAACATCGGCCGCCTAGCG
>JANXUD010000073.1 GCA_025352045.1 Gammaproteobacteria bacterium
AGCCGGTCAAGTACGAGGTCGACAAGGCCACGGGCGCGATCTTCGTCGATCGCATCCTGTCGACCCCGATGCGCTACCCATGCAACTACGGATACGTGCCGCATTCGCTGTCGGGCGACGGCGATCCGGTCGACGTTCTGGTGATCCTGCCGCTGCCCCTGCTTCCCGGATCGGTGATCCGGTGCCGGCCGGTCGGGATGCTCCGGATGGTCGACGAGGCCGGCGAAGACGCCAAGCTGGTCGCGGTCCCTGTCGATTCGGTGTTTTCGGGCTACTCGCATATCCGTGATATCGGCCAGGTGTCGGCGCACTGGCTGGCGCGGATCGGTCACTTCTTCGAACACTACAAGGACCTGGAAGCCGGGAAGTGGGTCAAGCTCGAAGGCTGGCACGGGCTGGAAGCGGCCCGCGAGGAAATCCTCGCCTCGGTCGCGCGCTACAACGACACGCCGCACAAGCCGCCGTTCTGAGCTTGCCGGCGCGTTCCGGGCAACGAAAGCGCGCCGCGAAAGCGCACCGACAGCGTCGCGCAAGCCGCGTGAAAGGACGGCCGGATAGCGTTGCTGCCTGGCCCTGCCCGAAGGCAGGACATGTCCGGCCACCGCGCCAGCCCAAGGCCAGCGCTCACTCGAGTCACGCGCTTGAGCTCCATCCTGTTCTGGGATTCGACCTGCCAGCGACCGTACGACACCCGATCCATCCGGATCGAGGCGACCGGCGGAACCGAGGCCAGCCTGGTCCGGGTCGCTGACGCGCTCGACGCCTACGTCATCCAGCACAATCGTACCCAGGCCGAGGGCCGATACCGTCCTCCGGCGCGCATCCCGGGAATCACCGAGGTCGTCCTGAACCGCGATTGCCGCGCGTATCCGGACGTCCGCGCACTGTATCCCGATGCCCGCTTCCACCTGTGGGTGCATGACCAGCTCACGCCCCAGACCAAGCGCGGCCGGCGACTGGCCGAAGCCGCCGCCGGGCTCGGCAGCAGGTCGATGGACATCGTCTGCGTGTCGGACTGGCAGCGCCTGCTGCTCGACCGCATGCTCGGCCGGCTGGGCCTGCGCGACCGCCTGCCGACCCGGACCATCTACAACCCGATCGACGACGCGCTGGCGCCGGATGACACGCCGGTGGACCGCAACAAGCTGGTGTTCTTCTCGGCCCAGAACCGTGGCCTGATGTATGCGCTCGACGCCTTCCGCGAGTTGCGGCGGCGCATGCCCGAGCTGCGCCTGGTGCTCGGCAATCCCGGCTACAAGATCCGGAACACAGGGGACCACGACGGCGTCACCGACCTGGGGCCGCAACCGCAATGGCGCATCCACGCCGAGGTCCGCTCGGCCCTGTGCACCTTCTTCCCGAACTTCGTGCTGCCCGAAACCTTCGGCCTGGTCTTTGCCGAGTCGATGGCCATGGGCACCCCGCTGCTCACCCACGACGCAGGCGCGGCGGCGGAAGTAATTGGCGACCGCGAACAGGTCCTCGCGACCGCGGCCCCGCAACGCGCCTACGAGCGCGCCATGCGCGCGCTGCCCGCACGCCTGCGCGGCGGGCCGTCGCGGCTGGCGGCATCGCTGGGGATGTTCGACGTCTACTGCGAGCGCATCCGCGCGTGGCGCGATGGCGCCCGGCCGCGGGCGCTGCCGGACCCCAGGTTCCGCCTGTCCTGCGTGGCGGGGCAGTGGCGCGCGCTGCTGGCAGGCGCCTGACATGTCCCTGCTGCGCATCTTCACCTACCACAACATCGGCACGCCCCCGCCCGGCGCCAGCGCGCAGCAACTCTACGTGTCGATCGAGAATTTCGACCGCCAGTGCTGGTTGCTGCGCCGCCTGGGCATCCGCGGGGTCGGCATCGGCGAAGGGATGGCGGCGCTTGGCAGCGGTCAATCCGGGAAACTGGTGGTCCTGAGCTTCGATGACGGTTACCTCGACAACCTGGTCCACGCGGCGCCGATCCTGCGCCGGTACGGGTTCCGGGCCACCTGTTACGTCGTCTCTGGATCGATCGGTGGCCACAATGACTGGGATGCCGAAGTCCTGGGCGTCGCCAAGCCGGTGATGGACGAGGGCGCGATCGGCCAGTGGCTGGAGGCCGGCAACGAGATCGGCTCGCATACCGTCACCCACCCGCGGCTGGACCAGCTCGACATCGACTGGGCCCGCTTCGAGATCACCGAGAGCCGGCGCCAGCTCGAGCGCGTGACCGGCTCGCCGGTGCGGCACTTCTGCTATCCGTTCGGCGACTACAACGAGCGCTGCGTCAAGCTGTTGCGCGAGGCCGGCTACGCCACGGCGGTCACCACGCGGCGCGGCCCCGCGAGCGCGGCCAGCGATCCGCTGCAGTTGCCGCGGATCTCGATCAACAGGAAGCGCGGATTGATCAAGTACGGCCTGCACGCGGCCACGCCCTACGCCTGGCTGCGCCGGGCCTGACACGCGCGAAAGTCGGGGTCGGTTCCTTCACGCGCGTGGGCAACAGCCTGGCCATCGCGACGCTGGTACCCACGCGCGTGGAAGAACCGACCCCAGCTACGCATGCATCGCAGCCGTCGGCCGCGTGCGGCGCTCCCGCAGGGCCATGTCGGTGACGCAGGCGGAGATGGCCTGCAGGAAGGGAATGCCATTGCGCAGCAGCACGCCGGCGCCCTGCGCGCGCAGCTCGGGCACGGTCTCGTCGAGCAGGGCGCGGTAGCGCGGCCAGCCTGCTTCGTCCTCGCCGTAGGCGGACCACAGGGCCTGCCAGCGCCGCGCCAGCCGCAGCAGGATCTGTTGCAGGCCAGGCAAGGCCGGCCCCTGCTCGGCTTCGCCAAGCAGGAACACCACGTGCTCGCGCATCTCCCACGGCGTCATCACCAGCGGGGCATTGACCGATTCGAAGTCCAGCGCGGGCACCACGCCGGGCTGCGGCGCGATCCGGCGCGCCTGCCAGCCGGGAATCTCGCGGCCGCCGGGGCGTGCGCCGGCCAGGTGGTTCCAGAAGCCGTCGCCGCCGACCGTGTCGGCGACCAGGTGGATGCGCGGCCGCGCGGCGTCGTTGACCACGCGGTGCTGGCGCCAGGTGTCGAAGATCCAGCACTCGCCCGCCGCCATGTGGAGCTGGGCGTCGCCGCAGTAGAAACGCACGGTGGGCTGGGTCACGATCGGCACGTGCACGCGCACGCGTTCGCGCCAGTAGTAGTTGATGTCCACGTGCAACTTCACCTCGGCCTGCCCGGACAGGCGCATCAGCCGCGTGCGTCCCCAAGTGCCGCCGACCGCGCCCAGCACCTGCATCAGGTAGGGACAGCGCAGCAGGTGCGGGGTCGGGCGCATGGCGCCATAGACCTTGTCGCTCTCCGGGTCGCCGCCGGTGGTGATCAGGGTGAGCGCGCTGTTGCCCGGCAGCCCGTTGGGATGCGGGCGCCACTGCTCCTCGCCGATCGCCAGCACTTCCGCCGCCAGGGCATCGGCGTCGAAGCTGAGCTGGAACTGGAGGAACGGAACCTGGAGCTTCATCCGCACGCCTTGTGGAAGCGGCTTCAGCCGCGATCTGCCCTGTCCAAGATATCGCGGCTGAAGCCGCTCCCACAAATGCTCAATCGGGACGATAGAGCTGCGAACCCGCGGCCCGGAACTCGCTGGCCTTCTCGGCCATGCCCTGCTGCAGCGCCGCGGCCTCGTCGGCCACGCCCTGGCTGGCGGCGTAGTCCCGGACGTCCTGGGTGATCTTCATCGAACAGAAATGCGGCCCGCACATCGAGCAGAAGTGGGCCACCTTGTGCGCGTCCTTGGGCAGGGTCTCGTCGTGGTATTCGCGCGCCCGCTCCGGGTCGAGGCCGAGGTTGAACTGGTCTTCCCAGCGGAACTCGAAGCGCGCCTTGCTCAGCGCGTTGTCGCGCGCCTGCGCACCGGGATGGCCCTTGGCCAGGTCCGCGGCATGCGCGGCGATGCGGTAGGCCATCAGTCCCTCGCGCACGTCGTTCTTGTCCGGCAGGCCAAGGTGCTCCTTGGGCGTGACGTAGCACAGCATCGCGGTGCCGAACCAGCCGATCATGGCCGCGCCGATCGCGCTGGTGATGTGGTCGTAGCCGGGCGCGATGTCGGTGGTCAGCGGGCCGAGGGTGTAGAACGGCGCTTCGCCGCAGACGGCCAGCTGCTTGTCCATGTTTTCCTTGATCAGGTGCATGGGCACGTGGCCAGGGCCCTCGATCATGGTCTGCACGTCGTGCTTCCAGGCGATCCTGGTGAGTTCGCCCAGGGTTTGCAGCTCGCCGAATTGGGCGGCGTCATTGGCGTCGGCGATGCAGCCGGGGCGCAGGCCGTCGCCGAGCGAGAAGCTCACGTCGTAGGCCATCATGATCTCGCAGATGTCTTCGAAGTGCGTGTACAGGAAGTTTTCCCTGTGGTGCGCCAGGCACCACTTGGCCAGGATCGAGCCACCGCGGCTGACGATGCCGGTGACCCGCCGCGCCGTCAGCGGCACGTAGCGCAGCAAGACACCCGCATGGATCGTGAAATAGTCGACGCCCTGCTCGGCCTGCTCGACCAGCGTGTCGCGGTAGATTTCCCAGGTGAGGTCCTCGGCCTTGCCGTCCACTTTCTCCAGCGCCTGGTAGATCGGCACGGTGCCGATCGGCACCGGCGAGTTGCGCAGGATCCACTCTCGGGTTTCGTGGATGTGCTTGCCGGTACTGAGGTCCATCACGTTGTCCGCGCCCCAGCGGATCGCCCAGACCAGCTTCTCGACTTCCTCGGCGATGCCGGAGCTCACCGCCGAATTGCCAA
>JANXUD010000076.1 GCA_025352045.1 Gammaproteobacteria bacterium
CTGGTGAAGGTGGACCGCGCGTCCATGGCCGTTTCGCTCGAGGCCCGAGCCCCGTATCTGGACAGGGATCTCGTCGAGTTCGCGTGGTCGTTGCCAATGCACATGAAGGTGCGTGAAGGGAAGGGCAAGTGGCTGTTACGCCAAGTGCTGAGTCGATATGTTCCAGATCCACTGATGAATCGTCCAAAAATGGGATTCGGCGTTCCCCTCGACCAGTGGTTGCGAGGTCCGCTACGAGATTGGGCGGAGCACCTGCTGGACCGGGATCGCCTGGCACGGGAAGGCTACTTCCAGCCAGACGTCATCCGTGACGTCTGGTCGCGGCACCTTTCCGGGCACTCGTCGTTTGGCTATCGGCTCTGGTCGGTCCTGATGTTCCAGTCGTGGTTGGAGCAACTCAAGGCGTCCCGCTGATGTGGCCGTTCTGGTTGCTCTTCCTGATTCCTGGCTGGGCCGTCCTGCAGCCCTACAGACTGCCAAGGGGGCAGTCAAATCTCGCCTGGTTCGCGGTCGGGCTGTTTTTCACCATCATGATCGGGCTGCGGCACGAGGTTGGAGGCGATTGGCTCAACTATCTCCCCCAGTTCTACTCAGCGCAGTCATTAACGTTTCCGGAAGTCCTCGCGAAGTCCGATCCCGGCTATGTCCTGCTCAATTGGCTGGTGGGAAGGATTGGCGGCGACATTTATGGCGTGAACCTGGCCTGTGCCGTCGTGGCCATGTGGGGGACAGTCGCCTTCTGTCGCCGGCAGCCGAACCCGTGGTTGGCATTGACCACCGCAGTGCCCTACATGCTTATCGTTGTCTGCATGGGATACACGCGCCAAGGCGTCGCGCTGGGTTTTGCGCTTCTGGGTTTGTGCGCGCTTGGTCGTGGCCGGGTCTTGCCATTCGTCATATGGGTCGCCATTGGCGCCACGGTCCACAAGTCGGCCGTGATGCTCCTGCCAATCGCCGCATTGGCGACGAGCAGGAACAGGGTATTCACGGTCGCGCTGGTGGGCGCGTCCACCTGGTTGCTGTACTACCTGCTGGTTGCCGACGAAAGCGAAAGAATCTGGGTGAACTACGTCGACGAGCAGTTGCAGTCCGACGGCGGCCTGGTTCGGGTCCTGATGAACGTGGTGCCTGCGATTCTGCTCATCATTTTTCGAAAGCGCCTCGTACCCGATCCACAGGAACGCAAGCTGTGGCTCTGGATCGCGGCATTCGCGCTGGTTTGCCTCCCATTGGTCGGATTGGCATCCACGGCCGTGGACCGCGTCGCGCTCTATTTCATTCCCTTGCAGTTGTTCGTGTTTGCCCGCATTCCGACTTTGGCTTCCACGATCAACGTACGCACGATTCTAGTGCTCGGCATCGTGGCCTACTACGCCGCGGTGCAGTTCGTTTGGCTCAACTACGCTACCTTTGCGTATGGCTGGGTTCCCTACCAGTTCATGCCGCTGTGGTGACCAGGCAAGTAAGTGGCCGGGCCGACAGAATCGTCCTTTTCGCCAACACCGATTGGTATCTGTACAACTTCCGCCGCTCGCTGGCCTTGGCGTTGAAGGCGCGGGGCTACGAGTTGTTGCTGATCTCGCCGCCGGGCCCCTACGGCGAGAAGCTACGCGCGCTTGGCTTGCGCTGGGAACCGGTGCCGATGGACCGGCGCAGCCTCAACCCGCTACGCGAGGCGGGCCTACTGGCGTGGCTCGTCGCACTATTCCGACGCGAGCGACCGTCGCTGGTCCATGGCTTCACCATCAAGTGCGCGATTTACGGCTCGTTATCGGCGCGTTTCGCCGGCGTGCCGGCGCGGGTCAACGCGGTTGCGGGCATGGGCTACGTTTTTACCAGCACCGACGCCAAGGCAAGACTGCTCCGGCCGGTGGTGCGTACCCTGATGCATGCCGCCTTGGGCGGTTCCAATGCGCGCCTTGTCCTGCAAAATCCTGATGACGTGGCGCTGTTCGAACGTTCCGGGGTGGTGGACAAGGCAAGGATCCGCCTGATTCCTGGGTCCGGCGTGGACTGTTCGCGTTTCACCCCGCGCAGTGCGGTGCGCGATCCTGGGCAGCCCCTCCGCGTGCTTCTCGCCGCGCGCCTACTCTGGGACAAGGGCATTGCCGAGTACATCGCCGCGGCGCGGCGGTTGCGAAGCGAAGGCCGCCCTGTCCGTTTCCTCCTGGCCGGCGATCCCGACCCTGGCAACCCGGCCGCGGTACCCGAGGACACGGTTCGCGCTTGGGCGGACGAGGGAGTGGTGGAATGGCTGGGGCACGTGGACAACATGCCGGGACTGCTCGCGGACGTGGACATGGTCGTGCTGCCCAGCTATCGGGAAGGCCTGCCCAAGGGCCTGATCGAAGCCGCCGCCTGCGCCCTACCGTTGGTCACGACTGATGTGCCGGGCTGTCGTGAAGTGGTGTCGGATGGCGTGGATGGATTGCTGGTTCCAGTCCGTGATGCGGCGGCGTTGGCCAGTGCGATCGCGCGGCTGCAGGATGATCCGGCGCTGGGCCGCCGGCTGGGCGACGCGGCGCGCACCAAGGTGCTTGCGCGGTTCGATGAGGGCGTAGTCATCGGGAGCACCCTCGACGTTTACAACGAATTGCTCGGTTCGCCTGTTCCGTGAGAGATCCCGCCTGCTTGCGGTCCTGTGCATGCCGCAGGTTGCAGGATCGGCGATCGGGTCATGTCGCAGGGTTGGCATGTCCGATCGCTCTTGCCTGTGTCCATCTCGGGAAGTTCTTGGATTCGAATGGCCGGGAATAGAACCCAATACTCAACAGACCGTGACTGGCTCGTCTCGGTGCTGCTCGATCGCGACCCGATCGAAGAAGTTCCGTCGCCTGGATTTGCCGCTCGCGTCGTCGGCCTGGCGGAATCCGAAGGCATCCTGGCGTTGGTCCATAGGCATCTCTCTGCCCCCGGACCCCAAAGATCCCAGTTCGTTGCCCGGATGGCCGAGAGCTTCCGGCCGAGAGCGACCTGGGCAACCGCCCAGGCGATGGTCCGTGAATCCGAGTGCCGAAAGATCGTCGCCTGCCTCGCGGCAGCAGGGCTTGATGCGATTCTCCTGAAGGGCGTCGCACTGGCCCACTGGCTTTACGAGGAGCCCATTCTTCGCTACAGCGGCGATATCGATCTCCTGATGGAGTCGGAGGAGGCCGTCCGACACGCGCTCGAGGCGCTCTCCGAAATTGGATACGTGTCGAGGGTGAATGCCGTTCCCGGGACCCTCGTAGGTTATCAACTCGTCTGCAAGAAGGAATCAGCGGCCTCGGGTGGCTGGGAAGTCGACCTGCATTGGAAGCTCAACAATACGCCACTGTTCGCGGATGTGATGTCCTGGAAGGAATTGCGCAGCGCGGCGGCAA
>JANXUD010000080.1 GCA_025352045.1 Gammaproteobacteria bacterium
CCGAGCCGCCCAGCCCCACCTTGCTCCGCACGCCGGGCAGGGGCTCGAGCAGGCCAAGCCTCGCCACGAGGTCGAGCAGCAGTGATTTCACTGCACGCGGCATGATTTCGGAAGGCAGGGCCGACGGATCGGCAGCGGACTGCTTCACCGGTTCGGGCGACGCGGCCAAGCGCAATGGCAGCAGCGGAAGCGGGAGCAGGAGCAGCGCGGCGGCCAGGCGGCGCCTGCCGCGGAGTTGGTGCAATGACATCGGTCGACTCCCCGGGTGGAACGTCACGCAGGTGGCCGCGCCCGGGGAGGGCGCGGCCGTGTCGCATTGTTCAACGCACGCCGCTGTCGCGGAGGTTCTGCGGCGAATAGTCCGACGGGGTGCTCTGGAAACTGAAATCGCGCGGTTTGTCCTGGTTGTCGAGCAGGCCGGAAATGTAGCGGCCCGACTTCAGGTCGTAGTGCGTTTCCAGCGTGGTCCACAGCGTCGGCACTTCGTAGTAGTTGATCGGAAGCGCTTCCGAGTAACGCCACAGGCTGCCCTGGCCGTCGTAGTGGTCGATGCCCACGATCTGCCAGCTGTCCTCGTCCAGGTACATGGTGCGGCGGCTGTTGATGTGGCGCGAGCCCGGCTTGAGCTTGGCCTCGACCACCCACACGCGGTGCAGTTCGTACCGGATGTCGTCGGGGTTGATGTGGCCCGGCTTGATCAGGTCGCTGACCTTGGTCTTGCTGGAGTCGGCCTTGTAGCAGTTGTACGGGATGTACATCTCCCTCTTGCCGACCAGCGTCCAGCTGAAGCGGTCCATCGCGCCGTTGAACATGTCGGTCATGTCATTGGTGCGCAGGCCGTCGGACGCGGTGCCCGGGTTGTCGTAGGCGACGTTCGGCGCACGACGCACGCGGCGCTGGCCCGGGTTGTACACCCAGGCCTGGCGCGGCGCGGCCTTGGCGTTCAAGGTCTCGTGCACCAGCAGCACGCCACCGGCCAGGCGGGCCGGGCCGAGCACGTCCTGCTTGAAGTACAGCAGGGTGTTGTTGATCGACTCGGAGGTGTTGCCCGGCTTGTAGTACAGGCCGAGGATCTCCTCCTGCAGGCGCACCAGGGTGTAGGAACCGCCCGCCGTGGGCGCGGCCTGGTTGGAGAAGCTGCGCACCGACAGGCCCTTGTACTTGAGCTTGTGGTTCCAGATCGCCTCGTAGGCATTGTTCGGGATCGGGAACGGGAAGCCCTCGGCGCAGTTCTGGATGCCCTCGCCGTCCGCGATCAGCTTGCAGGCGGTCGCGTTCTTCTTGGTGTACTCGTAGGTGCGTGCGGGGAAGGACGCCGTGCGATGGGTCGGATAGACATCCATCCGGTAGTCCTTGTACTTCGCGAACATCGCTTCCTGGCCCGCGCCCAGCTTGTCGGCGTACTGCTTGTAGTTGGCCGGCGTGATGGAGAACAGCGGCTTCTCGCCCGCGAACGGGTCGATGTGGTCGCCGCCGGCCTTGTAGCCGGCCGGCGCGCGGGTGATGCCGCCATCCCATGCCGGGATCGTGCCGGCGGCGTTTCCGGCCTTTTCCGAGCCCATCGGGGTGAGCGTGTTGCCCAGCTGCGCGGCCTTGTCGGCCGAGGTGTTGGCCTGGGCCACACCTGCGGTGAGAATCGCTGCGCCGACGATGGTCGCCAGCGCGGATTTCCTGATCATCTTCATTCGTCTGCCCCTCCCTGGTGGCTTAGAACGAGTACTTGACGGTGAACGAAGCGAAGTCGCGGTCCGAAATCTGGTTGAACTGGCCGCCCCCGAGGAATGCGGTGTAGCTCAGGTCGAACACCAGCTTGTTGAGGTAATTGGCTTCCACGCCCACGGTACCGGACTTGCGCCCCTCGAGGAAGTTGCCACCCGGGCCGGGGGTGGTGCCATTCACGTCATGGTTGAAGGCGATGCGTGGCGACAGCGTGATGGGCGAACCGAACACGCTGTTGTAGTCGGCGCGCGCCGCGACGCGATAGCCCCAACTGAACGGGGTCGGGAAGCCGCCCTTCAGCGTCTGCGGATTGCGCAGCGAGCCGGGCGGGCAGGTCGAGGGAACCGGGATCTGGCCGACGCCAGGCACGGTCACGTAGGTGCCGCAACTGGTGACGTCGAAACCGCCCCCGGTGTCGGTGCCCTCACCCTCGTAGCGCTGCACGCTCGGGTCGGGGAGGTCCCAGACTTCGGTCGCGCCGACTTCGCCGACCAGGGCCAGCTGCTCGGCGCCCAGCACGGTCGGGAACGCCTTGGTGAAGGTCATCTGCAACTGGCTGACCTTGTTGCGGCTCCAGCCGCGCTGGTCCACGCCGAACGGCGAGCTGGTGCAGCCCGGGTTGAGCTGGCTGCAGAAGCGCAGCGCCGGGTTGGCGATCAGCGCCGGCACCACCGAGTTGAGCGGGCTGAGCGCTGCGAACAGCAGCTCGACGTCGTCCTTCTGGAGGGGCATGTTCGGGCGGTAGCTCAACTCACCCTGCCAGGCCACACCGCCCGGCAGCGTCGTGTTGAAGCTCATGCCGTACATCTGGATGTCTTCCGGATATTCGACGAAGAAGCCGGCGGTCAGGCCGACCGGGGTGCCGGTGAGCGCCGCGGTGCCCGCGGTGCGGCCCGACAGCAGCGGCAGGCGGCTGTGGTAGTTCAGGAAGTAGAAGCCGAAGTCGGTGTTGCCCCAGTTCTCGGCGAACCAGTGCAGCGCGACGCCGTACTGTCCGCTGTCGCGGGCATTGTGGTTGGGCAGGCGCGGCACCGAGTTGGCGCAGGCGAAGCCCTGCAGCGCGGCCGGCAGGCCGGTGTCGCCCGAACCAAAACCCGAGCCGAGCGGCTGGCGGCAGGTGGCGAAGTAGTTTTCCGGGTTGTTGACCGGCTGCGGCGCGGTGCCGAAGCCGAGCATCACGTAGTTACCGCCCGGCGAGGCGAAGTCGTTGGAGCTGAAGTAGGTGCCCGCGGGATCCACTTCGACTTCCTCGAACTCGAGCATGTACAGGGCTTCCATCGACAGGTTGTCGGTGAAGCTGAAGCTGCCCCACAGCATGTCGATCGGCAGGAAGGCTTCCTTGAGCTCGGCGCCGGCAACGCGCAGCTTGGACACGTCGATCGGGTTGATGACGTTGATGCCGTTCTGGATGAAGGTGCTCTCGCCCCAGCTCACGGCCTGCCGGCCGACGCGCCAGGTGCCCTTGTGGCCGCCGATTTCGTAGTTGTGGTAGAGGAACGCATCGAGCATGCGGAAGTTCTCGCCGACCTTGTCCTTGGCGATCTTGGTCAGGTCGTCGCGGGTCTGGTTCTCGAAGTCGTAGAAATACGTGGCGCGGGCGAAGGCGCCCCAGTTGTCGTTCTCGCCCCACTTCAGGCTCAGCTCGGAAGTGATCTTGAAGGCGTTGGAGAACGGGTCGCCCTTGCCGTACTTCAGGTCGCCGTCGTCGCGGTTGACCGAGTAGCGGCCCTGGGCGGCAGTCTGGTAGGCCGAGCCGGGCACGGCGTTGCTGCTGCAACGGCCGGGGCCTGGCGGGATCGCGCCGAGCGGGATGTTCTGGAAGCAGATGGCCGGGTCGAAATGGGCCTTGCCGATCAGGTTCGGATCGGGGGACTGGGTACGCCACGAGTAGCCGTAGCTGACCGTGGTGTCGAGCGAGCCGGTCAAGCCGCCCTTGGTGAATTCGAAGGCCTGGGCGGCCGGGGCAGCCAGGAGGGCGACAGCGACGGCGGCGGCCAGCGGAGCGCGGGAGAGCAGCCCGCGGGCAGTTCTAGTGGAGTTCATTGCTGTGGATCCTCGTCAGGTCAGGGTCGCGGGCGTGCAGTACGCAGTCGCAGGCGAGGAGGACCAGCCGTTCGAGGCTTCGTGATTCCCGGCCGATCCATCGGCTCTCCCCCCCCGGGGAACGACGCACTACTGTACCCCCATATTAAAAGTACGTTACGCCAACTAGCAATGCCCTAGCGTATGGAAGACGGGATGTTGCGGCGCAGCATCGCCAAAGCGGGACTCAGGGCACGAAGCGGCGCGGTGCCCAGGCGAAGGCCGCGTGGGCCGGGCCGGGGTCGGCCAGCTGGTCGAGGGACAGCCGCTCAAGCGCCCCCGTCGCGCCCGCGCCGACGCCAGCGCGCCCGGCAAGCCAGCGCGCGAAGGCGAACAGCGGTCCGGGCAGGCGCAGGACCCGAGAACCTGGCGCGTACACCGCCAGCGCACGCCGCAGCATGGCGTCGAAGGCCAGCGTCTCGCCGCCCGGCAGGTCGTACGCCTGGCCGGCGGTCGCCGGTGCCTGCAGGCAGGCGAGCACGGCGCCGGCCACGTCGTCCACGTGCACGGGTTGCCGTCGGCCCCGCGCAGACCAGGGCAGGGGAACCACGTGCCAGCGTCGCGCCAGGTCCGCCAGCGGACTCAGGGTGCGGTCACGGCCATTGCCATACAGGAGCGTCGGCCGCAGCACGGTGACCGCCGCGCCGCGCGCCTGCGCCGCGGCGAACAGCGTCGTTTCCGCGGCCTGCAGGCGTTCGGCAAGGGCGCGCTCGGCGGGATCGGGTGATGCGCGCTTGTCCACGCGCCCGGTCGAACCCAGCGCGACGACGCGCAGGCCGGGCGGCGCCGACTGCGCGAACCACGCCGCGAACGCATCGAGCGGGCCGAGGGAGAGCACGACGTCCAGGTCGTCCGGCAGGGGCGGCATGGCCTGCAAGGTGCCGACGATCCATTCGATGCCGCCATCCGGCGGACGTGCCTGGCGCGACAGCGCGAGCACGGGTTGGCCGCTTTCATGCAAACGCAGGCGCAACGCGTCTCCCACCTGGCCGCTGAGGCCGACGACGAACAGGCGCATCGGCGTGGCGGCCGGACGGGCTCAGCCCGCCAGCGAAACGTACAGCTCGAAGGCGAGCCAGGCAGCAAAGGCCAGCACCAGCAGCGCGCCTTCGCGTCGCCTGATGTCCAGGTCGCCGGCCAGCACGGGATACAGCAGGAGCGCGAACGCCATCGCCGCCGGCAGTTCCAGGCGCAGGAACGATTCGGGCAGGGCCAGCGGCGACCAGGCCGCCATGCCGCCGACCACCAGCAACAGGTTGAACAGGCAGGCGCCCAGCACCGAGCCAAGCACCACGTTGCCCTGCCCCTTGGCCGCCGCGAGGCAGGCGATGGCGACCTCCGGCAAGGCAGTCGAGATCGCCACCACCAGCAGGCCGGTCAGCATCGATCCCATGCCCAGCGCCAAGCCGATCACCGGTGCCTGCTGCACGACCAGCCGGCTTCCGAAATACAGCATCGCGCCGGCCATGGCCAGGCGCACCAAGTTCTGCACCAGGTTGCTGCCGGTGGTCGCGTGCGCGGTCAACTCCTGCTGCACGGCGGCGCTTTCCTCCCGGCCACGGCGGAACAGCAGGACCAGGAAGCCGACGAAGCCGAGCAGCAGGAGCGCGCCTTCCCAGCGGGCGATGACGCCATCGAGGCCGAACAGCAGCACCGCGCCGGTGGACACCAGCACCAGCACGACCTCGACCGCGAGCAGGCGCATGCTTGCCAGCAGTGGCGCGACCAGGGCAGCCACGCCCAGGGTCAGTCCGATGTTGACGATGTTGGAGCCGATGGCATTGCCGAGTGCGAGATCGGGCTGCCCCACCGCCATCGCGTAGCTGTTGACCGCCAGTTCCGGGATCGAGAAGGCGAAACCCACCAGCAACAGCCCGGCACTGAATGGCGACACGCCGAAGCGCTGGGCCAGTCCCGACGCGCCGCGCAGCACCGAGTCGCCACCAAGCAGCAGCAGGAAGATCCCCAACGCGAACATGCCGACGGCACTGGCCATTATCCCTCCCCTTGTACCGCGCAGCGACGCGGCCTATTTCTTCTTCGGAATATACAGGTCGGTGATGCTGCCTTCGAACACCTCGGCCGCCATGCCCACCGATTCGCTCAGCGTGGGATGCGGGTGGATGGTGTGGCCGATGTCGCCGGCCTCGCAGCCCATCTCGATCGCCAGCGCCAGTTCGGCGATCAGGTCACCCGCATGGACACCAACGATCCCCGCACCGAGCAGGCGATGGCTGTCGGGATCGAACAGCAGCTTGGTGAAGCCCTCGGTGCGGCCGAGCCCCACCGCGCGCCCCGAGGCCGCCCAGGGGAACTTGCCGACGCCGTAGGCCACGCCTTTCTGCCTGGCCTCCGTTTCGGTGAGGCCGACCCACGCGATCTCCGGATCGGTGTAGGCCACCGACGGAATGACCCGCGCCACCCACTCCCGCTTTTCGCCGGCAGCGACCTCGGCTGCCAGCTTGCCTTCGTGCGTCGCCTTGTGCGCCAGCATCGGCTGCCCGACCAGGTCGCCGATGGCGAAGATGTGCGGCACGTTGGTGCGCATCTGCTTGTCGACAGGGATGAAGCCACGCTCGGACACCGCGACGCCGGCGGCGGCCGCCCCGAGCTTGCCGCCATTGGGCGCGCGGCCAACCGACACCAGCACGCGGTCGTAGCGCGTCGTCGCCGGCGGCTTGCCGCCTCCGAAGGTCGCGTGCAGTCCGTCCTTCGCCGCGTCCACCTTCGCCACCTTGGTGCCGAGGTGGATGGAAGCGCCACGTTTCTTCAGCAGGTCCGCCAACGGCTTGACGAGGTCGGCGTCGGCGCCCGGCATCAGCTGGTCCATGAACTCGACCACGGTGATGTGGCTGCCCAGCGCCGCGTACACGCAGGCCATCTCCAGCCCGATGATGCCGCCGCCGACCACCAGCAACTCCGCCGGCACGTCGGCCAGCAGCAGCGCGTCGGTGGAATCCATCACCCTGGGATCGTCCCAGGGGAAGGCGGGCAGCTTCACCGGCTGCGAACCGGCGGCGATGATGCACTGGCCGAAGCGCAGGCGCTTGCTGCCGTCGCCCGTGTCCACCACCAGCACGTTCGCCGAGGCGAAGGTGCCGGTGCCGGTGAGCACGCGCACCTTGCGCGCCTTCGCCATGCCGGTGAGACCCTGCACCATGGTGCCGACCACCTTGTCCTTGTAGGCGCGCAGCTTGCCGAGGTCGATCGTCGGCGCGCCGAAGTCCACGCCATAGGCCGAGGCGTGCCTGGCCTGTTCGATCACGTCGGCGGCGTGCAGCAGCGCCTTGGACGGGATGCAGCCCACGTTGAGGCAGACGCCGCCCAGCGCCGAATAACGCTCCACCAGCACGACGTCGAGCCCGAGGTCGGCGGCGCGGAAGGCCGCGGTATAGCCGCCCGGTCCGCCGCCGAGCACGACCAGCTGGCAATCGATGTCCGCAGGATCCGTCGCTTCGGCGACCGACGCGGCTGCCTGCGGCGGCGTGGCGGCTGGAGCTGGCTGCGACGCCGCTGCAGGCGCCGCTGCAGGCGCCGCGGCACTGGCAGGCGAAGGCGTGGCAACCTTGGCACCGGCAACAGTCGGCTGCGCGGCGACCGTCGTAGCCTCCGCAGTTGTCTCGAGCACCGCGATCAGCTGGCCCTCCGACACCGCGTCGCCGACCTTTATCTTCCACTCGCGCAAGATGCCTTCCGCGGGCGAAGGCACTTCCATCGTCGCCTTGTCCGATTCCAGCGTGACCAGGCCCTGGTCCTTCGCGATGCTGTCGCCCGGCGCGGCCAGCAATTCGATCGCCGGCACGTCCTTGCTGCCGCCGAGGTCCGGCACCCGGATTTCAATGGTGGCCATCGTCCGTCCTCAGACCAGCAGCCGGCGCAGGTCGCCCAGCACCTGCGCCAGGTAGGCGGTGAAGCGCGCAGCCGCGGCGCCGTCGATGACCCGGTGGTCGTAGCTCAGCGACAGCGGCAGCATCAGCCGCGGCGCGAACTCGCTGCCGTTCCACACCGGCCGCGTCTGCGAGCGCGAGACGCCGAGGATGGCCACTTCGGGCGCGTTGATGATCGGCGTGAACGCGGTGCCGCCGATGCCGCCGAGCGAACTGATCGAGAAGCAGCCGCCCTGCATGTCCGCCGGGGCCAGCTTCTTCTCGCGCGCCTTCGTGCTGATCGCGGCCAGCTCGGCCGACAACTCGAGCAGGCCCTTGCGGTCCGCGTCGCGGATCACCGGCACCACCAGGCCGTCGGGCGTATCCACCGCGATGCCGACGTGGAAGTACTGCTTGAGCACGAGGTCGTCGCCGTCCAGCGAGGCGTTGAAGTGCGGGTACTTCTTCAGGCCCGCCACCACCGCCTTGATCAGGAAGACCAGCGGCGTGACCTTGGTGTCCTTGTGTTCCGCGCCCAGGGTCTTGCGGAAGGCCTCCATCTCGGTGATGTCGGCTTCGTCGAACTGGGTGACGTGCGGAATCATTGCCCAATTCCGCGAAAGATTGGCCGCGGACAGCTTGTTGATGCGCGTACGCGGCTCGCGCTGGACCGCGCCGAACTTGGCGAAGTCCACCTGGGGCCAGGGAATGAGCTGCAAGCCGCCAGTCGCGCCGGACTGGCTCGCGGCCGGCGACGCGCCACCGGCCAACGCACTCTTGATGTAGGCCTGCACGTCGCCGCGGCCGATGCGACCACCGCGCTCGCTGCCGCTCACCAACGCCAGGTCAACGCCAAGCTCGCGCGCAAACACGCGCACCGCCGGGCTGGCATAGGGCAGGACGCCGGGGACCAGGGCGTCGCCCTCGGGGATCCTCGGCGGCGCTGCCGGCGTGGGCGCAGCCGGCGGGCGCGCAGGCGGCAGGGGCGCAGCCGGCGTGGCAACACCGGGTGGCGCAGCGGCGGCAGCTTGCGGTGCGGCGGGGGCGGCGGGGGCGGCGGAGTCAGCCACCTCGATCATCGCAACGAGGGCGTTGCTGCCGATTTCGTCGCCAATCTTCACCTTCAGTTCGCGCACCACGCCGGCGAAGGGCGCGGGCACTTCCATCGTCGCCTTGTCCGACTCCAGCGTCACCAGTCCCTGGTCCTTGGCCACGGTGTCCCCGACCTGCACCAGCAGTTCGATCACCGGCACGCCGGCGTCGCTGCCGATGTCGGGCACCCGGGCTTCCTTGAGCTCCGCCATCGCCTGTCCACCCTCGAATCGAATTCCAGCTGGCTATTGTGGCCCCGATGGCCGGGAGCGCCAAGCGCGCGCCGGGCAAAAAAAACCCCCGGGGAGGGGGTGAGGGGAAACTGGGCCAGGCACGGGGCCCGGCACGGCGCCGGGAAATCGGTGGTGCGGCCAGTGCTGCTGCGGTCAGAAGACCTTGCTGTCCTTGCCTGCGTCGTCGTCGCGGCTGTCATCGCCATCGTCGCCGTCGACGTGGTGCCGGGCATCGACGCGCAGCAGGTCCAACGGCTTGCCGTCGGCGCGGCGCACGTCGAGCGCGTCGTCGAGCGCGTCGATCCGGCGCAGGCGGGTGCACATGCGCTCGGCCAGCGGTTCGAGTGCCTTGGCGCGCGCATCCACGCGGGTATCGAGTTCATGCTGCATGCGGTCCATGCGCGCCTGCAGGTCGCCATCCTTGCCGATCGTGAAGGCGGCCTTGAGCGCGGTGCGCACGGCGCCGCCGATGATCTCGGGCAGGTAGTCGCGCAGGATCGGCTGGACCACGTCGGCCATCGCGTCCTCGTCGAACAGGGCCATCGGCGTGCTGCGCATGCGCGCCATCACCTGGCGATGCGAGGCCTCCAGGCTGGCAACGGTCTGGCCGGGATCAGCCGACAACTCGCGCGCCACTTCGGTCAGCGCGGTGAAGGCGATGTCGACCGCTTCGGTGGCGACCTGCTGCACTTCGGGCGCCAGCGCGTGCAACTCGCCTTCCATCTCGCGCAGGCGCGCATGGTCGGCGTCGCTGACCACCACCTCGCGGCCGTCGATGAACAGGCGCCCGCCGCCGATGCCGATCTCGTGCGGCAGGGCGTCCTGGCGAAACACGAAGGCGCGGCGCACCGGGCGCACCGAATAGTCCGAGCCCACGTTGCAACCCAGGTGCTGGTTGTCCTGGCCCGGGTCGTGCGCGGACGCCGCGCTGGCGGCACCGGCCAGCGCAAGGGCTAGGACTGTCAGTGACCGGGTCATGGCGAAGCTCCGCGGGAAGTCGCAAGGAGTCTTGCATGCGCGCACCGGAGCCGGGACGTGCCGAGAGTTGGCCTGACCAAAGTCATGGATCGGGGCCGGCCGGGCGCCACGACCGGTATGCTGTGCGCTCCGAAACACGCGACCCGACCCATGGCAGTCACCGAATTGGTCCGCCGCCGGCCCTTCCTGGCGATGCTCGCCCTTGCCCTGCTGCTGGCCTTCGCCTTCCAGGGCAGCCGCGGCCTGTGGGAACCGGACGAGGGCCGCTATACCAATGTCGCCCTGCAGATGCTGCACTCCGGCGACTGGATCACCCTGCGCCGCAACGAGCAGGCCCTGCACTTCACCAAGCCGCCAATCACCTATTGGGCGATCGCGGGCAGCGTGCAGGCCTTCGGCCGCACCGAATGGGCGGTGCGCCTGCCGCTGGCGCTGGCCTATGTCCTGACCGTGCTGCTGGTCTACGACATGGGCCGCCGGTTCGTGCCGACGCGGCCCTGGTTGCCCGCACTGATCTACGCAACCAGTCCGGTGCCCTTCCTGGCCGCGAACGCGGTCACGACCGACACCGTGCTGGCGGCGATGGAAACGCTGGCGCTCGCCTGCTACGTGCGCGAGCGCTTCGGCGGCGGCCGGCGCCTGTGGCTGGATGCGATGTGGGCGGCGTTCGGCCTCGCCTTCCTGACCAAGGGACCGCCCGCCCTGCTGCCCCTGCTCGCCATCCTTGCCTGGGAAGCCAGCGGCGCGGACCGAAGGGCTCGCCTTGCAAGAGTTCTGGGGCGGCCGCTTGGCCTGCTCGCATTCGCGGTGATTGGCTTCACCTGGTTCGCCGTGGTCATCAGGCTGCATCCGGGCCTGCTCGATTATTTCCTCGGCCACGAGGTGTACGCGCGCATCGCCACCGCCGAACTGCAGCGCTTCCCGCAGTGGTATGGGCCGTTCCTGGTGTACCTGCCAACCCTCTTGTTTGGCGCCCTGCCCTGGCTGGCGCTTGCCGTGCCGGCGCTGCGCGCCCGCCTGTGGCCCGTGGATGCCACGGCCCGCGCGCCGCTGCCGCCTGAAACGCGCTTCCTCTGGACCTGGTTCGCGCTGCCCCTGCTGGTGTTCTGCCTGGCGCGGTCGCGCCTGCCGTTCTACCTGTTGCCGCTGTTCGCACCCCTGTCGCTGCTGCTCGGCCGCGCCCTGTCCGGGCTGAACTTCCGCCGCGCCGGCGTCGTGCTGCTGGTGGCCTGGGTGCTGGTGCTGATCGGGGTCAAGCTGGGCGCCGCCCTGCTGGTCAGCGAAAAGGACGGCCGGCAGTTCACGGAAAAGTTGCGGCCGATGCTGCCCGGCCGGCCGGCGGAGATCCTGTTCGTGGAGGACATGACCCGGAATGGGCTGAACCTGTACTTCGACACAGAGATCGAGCGGGTCTCGTTCAAGCCGCAGCCCAAGATGATGTCGGATTCGTCCTATGACCGGACCGTCGCCGAAGTGCTGCAGGCCGACGAGCATGGCCGGGTCTTCATCATGAAGCGCCAGGTCGAGGGCTTTTTCCTCGACGCCCTGCGCGCTGGTGGCAAGACGCCGGTCCGGCTGGGTGCGATCGGCGACGCCAAGGGCCGGGCTCCGCGCGATCGCGTGGTCTACACCCTCGCCGGCGATTTCCCCGCGGCGCCCGCCGCGGGGAAGTGAGGCCAGGCCTCAGCGTGCCTGCGCGCGCATCGCCGCGCGCGACGCGCGCATCTCGTCGCGGGTGATGCGCCCGTCGTGGTTGGCGTCGATCTGGTCGAAGTGCTCGAGCAGGCGCGGCATCCGGTTGCCGATCTCGGCGCGGTCCAGGGCCTGGTCCTTGTTGGTGTCGAGCGCGCGCAGTTCCTGCAGGCGGCCGGCGCGCGCCTGGCGCCGTTCCATCATCTTCTCGCCACGCTGCGCGCGTGCCTGCTGCAGTTCGTCCTGGGTGAGCTGGCCGTCGTGGTTGGCGTCGAGGCGTTGGAAGCGCTCGGCCAGCTTCCGGTCGGAGGCGTCCTGGAATTCGGCCAGCGAAATGCGGCCGTCGTGGTTGCGGTCGGACTCGGCGAAACGCGCCTGCGCGCGGGCCTGGAATTCGGCGCGGCGGGCGGCGCGATCGGGCGCGGCGGCCGGGGCGGTGGACTGCGCCATTGCAAGGTCGGCCAGCAGCAGGCCGGCGACGGAAAAGGCGAGGAAAACGAGCGGCTTGTTCACGGGTGGAATCCTGCATGGTGTCGGTACGGACAAGAACGTCCGTGCATGCAGGCGGTTGACGCAAGCGCGCGAGCGGCTCGAGCCATTCAGGGACGCTCGGCGTCGGCGTGCACCCGCTCGTGGCGCACCAGGTAGACGCCGCTGGCGATGATGATCGCCGCCCCGCCCAGGGTCCAGGCATCGGGTGCGCTATGCCAGAGCAGCCAGTCGATCAACAGGGCCCAGGCCAGCGCGCTGTACTCGAATGGCGCAATCGCCGAGGCCTCGCCGTGGCGGAATGCCTCGGTGATGGCCAGTTGGCCGAGGAAGCCCGACACCGCGACGCCGCACAGCACCCAGCCATCCACATCCATGCGCACCATCACCCAATGCGGCGCGGCGATCGCGCCTGCGCCGAGCGCCACCAGGGTGGTGAGCCAGAAGATCAAGGCTTCGGTGCTGTCGGTGCGATGCACGATGCGCACCGTGATTGCGGACACCGCGTAGCCAAATGCGGACGCCAGCACCGCCAGTCCAGCCAGCGTGAACATGCCGGTTCCGGTGGGCCGCAGCACGACGAGCACGCCGCACAGGCCGACCAGGATCGCGATCCAGCGCGCGCGCTCCACGCGCTCGCCCAGGAATGGCACCGACAGCATGGTGATCAGCAGCGGTGCCACGAAGAAAATCGCATAGGCCCCGGCCAGCGGCAGCCGGCGCAGTGCATAGGCGAACAGCCCGAGCGTGGCGATGCCGATCGCCCCGCGCAGCAGGTGCAGGCCCCAGCGCACGCGCAGCAGGCCGGGGAAGGCGCCACGCCAGGCCACGTAGGCCACCACGATGGGCAGGGAGGCCATCGCCCGCAGGGCCGCCACCTGGATCGGCGGGTAGTGCGTCGACAGCAGCTTCAGCCCTGTATCCATGAGGGAAAAGCTGGCGGCCGCCAGCAGCATGGCGGCGATGCCGCGCAGGTTGGTCCGGTTCCCCATGGCTGGATTATCCCCGGAATAGCCGCTGGCCGATTCAGCCAGTAGGATGGCGTATCCGCCACTGCCGGTGGCCTCGGGCCGGGCGGATGCTGTGACCACCCCGCTCCCCCGCGGGTCCAAGACGGACGGCTCCAATGCGCATCCTCCTCGAATCCCTCGCCGTCGGCAGCCTGCTGGTCGCCGGCGCCGCCCTCCAGCTTTCCCGTCCGAGTGCCATTTCGACGCCCGCGTCGGACCCACCTGCCCAGGTCGCCGCGTCCCGCGACGCCAGCCCCTCCCCCGCCGAGTCCGCGGGGCCGGCGACCGAGGCAGACCGGCCCGGCATCGCCGATGCGGTTTACTCGGCGGGCAGCCAGTTCACCGCGCGCCTGGACCAGACCCGCAACCACTGGCAGCTGCAGCCCCTGGACGGGAGCGACCTGGACATCGACGCGGGCACCTGCGCCACCGGATTCGTCGCCCCCACCGGTGTGTGGCTGCTGGTGGTGGATCGCGACGGCTCCGCCGAATTGGTGGCGCCCTCGGCCACCCACTTGCCTGCGGGCAGCCCGGACCACGTTGCCCTGCGTGCCTGCGACCAGGCCAGCGGCCAGCAGCTGGCGGTGCCGCGGGCGGTCCTCGACCTGCTGGCCGCCAACACCGGAGCCATCTATGTCGACCGTTGAAGGCCGCTTTCGGCTCGGCGTCCTCGCGCTCGACGGCGTGATGCTGTCGAACATCGCCGCTGCCAGCGACACCCTGCGCGTGGCGCAGACCCTGGCGACGATCCGCTCGCCAAACACGGCGCTGCGGCTGGAGACGGTGGTGTTCGGCGCCCGAGGCCAGGAGAGCATCCGCACATCCAGTGGCCTGACCCTCGGCGGCCTGTCGGCGCCGCCGGATGACCTGGACATGGTGCTGGTGCCCGGCATCCTGCACTCCAGCGCGCACGACCTGGTCGAACGCATCCGCGCCATGCAGCCGGAGATCGCCTTGCTGCGCGAGTTGCAACTGCGCGGCGTCAGGATCTCGGCCACCTGCAGTGGCACCCTGCTGCTGGCGGAGTCGGGCCTGCTCGACGGCCGCCGCGCCACCTGCAGCTGGTGGCTGGCGGCCTCCTTCCGCGACCACTACCCCGCCGTCCGGCTGGAGGCGGACGCGATGGTGGTCGACGACGGCGACATCCTCACCGCCGGTGGCGCCTCGTCGGTGCAGCCCCTGCTGCTGAAGCTGATCGGCCGCGCCGGCGGCGACGAACTGGCACAGCAGACCGCGCGCATGCTGCTGATCGACGCCAAACGCCAGAGCCAGGCCCCCTATGTCAGCGAAGCGATGATCCAGAAACCACGCAACTCGCTGTCGGAGAAAGCCGAGAAGTTCCTCATGCACCAGCTGCACGAGGAAATCAGCGTGTCGCAACTGGCCGAGTACTGCGGTACCAGCGAACGCAGCCTGCTGCGGCATTTCCGCAGCCACCTGGGCGTGACGCCGCAGGCGCACATCCAGCACCTGCGCGTGGAGCGGGCCAAGGCCCTGCTGGAATCCACCCACCTGAGCTTCGACGAGATCGTCGAGCGCTGCGGCTACAGCGACAGCGCCAGCTTCCGCAAGTTGTTCAAGCGCGCGACGGCCATCACGCCCGGCGACTATCGCCAGCGCTATGCATTACGGCCGCACTAGGGCTTGCGCAGGGTGCGGAACAACCAGTCGCCCAGCGGATAGGTGATGTTGAAGTTGCTGCTGGCCATGCGTCGCGGATCGTGGTGCAGGGTGTGCAGCCCGCGCAGGCGCCGCACCAGGCCCAGGCGCGCGAGCGGATGTGCAGCCGGCAGGTGGTAAGCCAGGTGCAGGATCTCGTAGTTCAGGAAGTAGGCGATCCCGCAGGCCAGGAACAGCCAGGCGACGTTCGGCGAGACGAGATGCGCCAGCAGGAACCAGAGCGGCGTGGCAAACACCCCGAAGAAGAATCCCACCAGCAGCGGCGGGAACAGCACCGCGCGAAGGTCCTGCAGGCGGTCGATGGGCATTGCCTGGTCGCTGAAGAAGCGATGGTGCTGGCCGGCGTGCCGGCGATAGACCAGGCCGAGGCCGGGCCAGGGGCGATGCATGGGATGGCGGTGGCCCAGGTACTCGACCAGGTTGGCGTAGAGCAGGCTCAGCGGCACCGCCAGCCACTCGATCGGGCGCACCGCCTGCAGTTGCGCCAGGCTGGCGGCCAGCGCCAGCGTGCCGCCCCCGAAGGTGATCGCCAGGTGCAGACGCCCGTCATAACGGGCGGGGATCTCGCGCTCGCGGTAGGCGTCGCGGAACCGCCCCACGGCCGTTGGCCAACCCACCCCGCCCATCCCACTCTCTCCCCGACCTCGTTGGGCCACGATAGCGCGGAGACCGGGCACAGGGACGTGCCCGCGCGACGGCGCGCAGCGCCGGCGCGGGAGCGGGCGAAAACCCCGACTTTCCACTGCGGCGCGGAATCCGGGCAGGATGCCCGCTGGTCCGCCACAGCCGTCCCCATGCGCAAGATCGTGCACATCGACATGGATGCCTTCTACGCCTCGGTCGAGCAGCGCGACGATCCGTCCCTGCGCGGGCGGCCGGTGGTAGTCGCCTGGCGCGGCGCCCGCTCGGTGGTCTGCGCGGCATCCTACGAGGCACGCAAGTTCGGCATCCGCTCGGCGATGCCGGCCATGCGCGCGGAGCGGCTCTGCCCCGACGCGGTATTCGTGCCACCCGACTTCAGCCGCTACCGCGCCGCCTCGCGAATCGTGCGCGGCATCTTCGAGCGGCACACCGACCTGGTCGAGCCGCTGTCGCTCGACGAGGCCTACCTCGACGTCACCCGGAACAAGTTCGACCTGCCCAGCGCGACCGCCGTCGCCACGCAGATCCGCGCGGCCATCCGCGAGGAGACGCAGCTGACGGCCTCGGCGGGCATCGCGCCGAACAAGTTCCTGGCCAAGATCGCCTCGGACTGGCGCAAGCCCGACGGCCAGTTCGTGATCCGCCCGCACCAGGTCGACGCCTTCCTCGCACCGCTGCCAGTCGGCCGCCTGCCCGGCGTGGGCCGAGTGATGGAAGCGAAGCTGGTGGCGCTGGGCGTGCGCGAGGTGCGCCACCTGCGCATGCTTGGCGAGCAGGAACTGGAGCGCCGCTTCGGCCGCTGGGGCAAGCGCCTGCACGAACTGTCCCTGGGCATCGACGAGCACCCGGTGGTGAGCGAGCGGCCCACCCTGCAGGTCTCGGCGGAAGACACCTTTGCCCGCGACTTGCTGTTGCGCGACCCGGAGCTCGAGGAGACGATCCATCGGCTTGCCGCCAAGGCCTGGGCCGGCGCCGAAAAGGAAGCCGATCGCATCGGCCGCACCGTCGTGCTCAAGCTCAAGACCAGCGACTTCCGCATCCTCACCCGCAGCCTCACGCCACCATCGCCGCCCGCGTCGGAGGCCGAATTGCTGCGCCTGGTGCTGGAGCTGCGCGATCGCGTGGACCTGCCGTCGCGCACCCGCTATCGCCTGGTCGGCGTGGGCCTGGGCAATTTCCGCGACGCCAACGCACTCCCGCCGCAGCCCGAGCTGTTCGACTGACCTGTGGGAGCGCCTTCAGGCGCAAATGCTGGAATCGAACAGGCTGGCGAGGTCGCCCGCGTCGAGCAGGCGCCATTCACCCGGCGCCAGCGCGCCCAGCGACAGGCCGCCGACCGCGCTGCGATGCAGGGCCTCGACGTGGTTGCCCACCGCCGCGAACATCCGCCGCGCCTGGTGGTAGCGCCCCTCGTGCAGGACCAGGCGCGCGCGGTTCGGCGCCAGCGCCTGCAGTTCGGCCGGCGCCAGCGGCGTCGTCTCGCCTTCCAGCAGCAGGTCACCGCTGGCGAAGCGCGCGGCTTCGTCGCCGCGCAAGTCCGCGGCCAGCGTCGCCTCGTACACCTTGGCCAGCTTCGACTTCGGCGAACTGATCCGGTGCAGCAAGCCACCGTCGTCGGTCAACAGCAGCAGGCCCGTCGTATCGCGGTCGAGCCGGCCCACGGTGGACAGTTGCGGGTTGCGCAGCCGGAAGCGCGGCGGCAGCAGGTCGTGCACCAGGCGGCCGGTGTCCTTGGTCGAGCAGGTCACGCCGAGCGGCTTGTGCAACATCAGCACCATGCCCTGGGCCGGATCGAGTGGCTCGCCGTCGACGCGGATGTCGCCATGCGCCGCGGTGTCGTCGGGTCCAAGTTCGCTGCCATCGGCATGCGTGACATAGCCTTCGCGCAGCAGGAACTGCACCTGCTTGCGGCTGCCATACCCCAGGTTGGCCAGCAGCCTGACCAGCTTCATGCTGTGGCCCTGCGTGCTTCGACCACCTTGAAGCCCTCGGCCTCGCGCAGCCGTCGCACACTGGCGAAACCCGAGTCGAGGGCCGCTTCATAGGGCAGGTGGCGATTGGCCACCAGCAGCAGGCGCCCGCCCGGCACCAGCGCCGCGCGCGCGGCGGCGATGAAGGCATTGCCCAGGCTCGGCTCGGCGGCGCGGCCGGCGTGGAACGGGGGATTCATCACGACCAGGTCGAACCGGCCGGGTACGCCGCGCGCGACGTCATGCCAGTGGTAGTCCACCGGGATGTCCGGCGCGAGCGCTTCGACATTGGCGCGCGCCAGTTCCAGCGCGCGCGCTTCGGCCTCGAACAGGTCGAGCGAGACGATCCCCGGGCAGCGTCGCAGCAGTTCCACCGACAGCGCGCCCACGCCCGCGCCGAGGTCGGCCGCGCGGCCCGCCAGGTCGGGCGACAGCGCGTCGATCAACAAGGCCGAACCGGGATCGAGCCGGTCCCAGGCGAACACGCCGGGGCGTCGCAGCAGGCCGTCCACGCCCAGTGGACGTGGCACATCGCCGGCGAGCCAGGCCGCGGCCAGCGCCGGGTCGACCGCCTGCGCGCCACGCGTTGCCCAGGCCACGCGGCAGTGGTGCTTGGACAGCGCCTGCACCTGGCCGCCCAGCAGGTGCGCAAGATCGTCCTGCATCGATCGCGCGCCTTCGTCATTGTGTTGTGCGGCGACCAGGCAGCCTCCCGGCGCCAGCAATCCGGCGGCGCGGGCCAGCAGGGCGCGCGCCTCCTGGCGCTGCCGAGGCGGCAAAACCAGCGCCAGGTCGAAGTTGCCGTTGTTGATGGTCGGCACCAGTTGCAGCCCAGCGGCCAGCAGGCGATCGGCGTCCGGACGAAAGCCCTGCTCGCATCGCCAGGCCGCCGCATCGCGTGGCAGCGCCGCGCCGGCGCGGGCGCGCAGGAAGCAGACCCGACGCGGGTCCGCGGGCCAGCCCAGCGCGCCCGTGTCGAAGGGCAGCATCAATGCGTCGAGCGCGAGGTCGCGCGCGGCCTTGCCGGCTACAGTCACCAACCCGCTCCCGCAGTGCGAAGGCGCAAGTCTAGCGCGCGGGTCCGTTATGCGGGTTAGCGTGCCGGCGTCACCCGCCAGATCGTGTTGCCGATATCGTCGGCCACCAGCAGCGCACTGCGATGGCGATTCGTAGCGGGCGATGGGATGTGCGCATGCTTGCTCCGGGCAGGGGATGCTGAACACGATGCTGCGCGCGGGCGCATGGCAGCCACATGAACGGAACTACCCCGTGGATTTGATCTGCGGCACGGTTTACCCGCGCAATCGGTGCTACGTTCGAGTCATTCCACGCCGGGGGGCATCGGGATGAACAAGCGCAGTGACGAACATCCGGCCATGGCCGCGGACCAGGATTTCCCGATCGCGGGATTCGGCCACGCCCTGCACCTGTTGCTGATGGCGATCGCCAAGACCAATCCGGGGGTCGGGCCCCTGCTCGACGAGTTCACCGCGATGCACTCCGACTACCTGCGCGACCTCAAGACCGCCAACGGCGGCGAAGAGCCCGCACAGGCCACCGACAACTTCGTGCTCGCCAGCCGCCTGATCTACAAGCGGCTCAGCGACCAGCTCACGCGCCAGCAGGCCTCGCTGCGCAGCGAGGATCGCGCGCCGACGGCTGCCAGCATCCACTGACGGTGGGAGCGGCTTCAGCCGCGATCGGCATCGCGGCTCAAGCCGCTCCCACATGCG
>JANXUD010000085.1 GCA_025352045.1 Gammaproteobacteria bacterium
TCTACTGTAGGAGCGGCTTTAGCCGCGATTTGGAAATCGCGGGAATCGCGGCTAAAGCCGCTCCCACAGGATAGCTCCCACAGGCTAGATGCGCTCGACGCCGTGGACGACGCTCAGGCGTCGCACCCGCCGGATCACGTCCGCCAGGTGCTTGCGGTCGCGCACCTCGATGCCGAACTCCATCACCGAGATCTGCAGGTCGCGCTCGCGGTATTCCACCGAGTCGATGTTCGACTCGCTCTCCGCCACTGCCGCCGCCACCTGCGCCAGCACGCCCGGCTTGTTGTCCACGTCCATCTTCAGCGCCGCGCGGTAGTCGCCCTGCACGTACCGGTCCCAGGCCATCGGCACGCAGCGCTCGGGATGCTTGCGGTACTCGGCCACGTTTGGGCAATCCGCCCTGTGGACGACCACGCCCTTGCCGGCGCTCAGGTAGCCCATGATCTCGTCGCCCGGGATCGGGTAGCAGCAGCGCGCGAAGCTCAGCACGCCGCGCTCGGTGCCGGTGATCAGGATGCGCTCGCCGCTGCCGGGCACGTCGCCGCCGCGCAGCGGCAGTTCTGGATCGCCCTGGGTCAGCACCTGGGCCACTTGGGCGGGCATGCGATTGCCCAGCGCGATGTCGGCCAGCAGCTCCTCCAGCCGGCGATAGCGATGCTCGGCCAGGTACTGGTCGATGCGCGTCTGGGCCACGCGGTCCAGCGAGCTTTCACGCACCTCCAGGGCGCGATCGAGCATCCGGTGGCCGAGGTCCACGGCATCCTCGTGCTCCAGGCGCTTGAGGAAATGCCGGATCGCCGTGCGCGCCTTGGACGAGACCACGAATTCCAGCCACTGCGGGCCGGGCGTCGCCGAGGGCGCGGTGATGATCTCCACCGTCTGCCCGCTGACCAGCTTGGAACGCAGCGGCACCAGCTTCTTGTCCACCCGCGCCGCGACGGCGTGGTTGCCGACGTCGGTGTGCACCGCGTAGGCGTAATCGAGCGCCGTGGCATTGCGCGGCAGCGACAGGATGTCGCCCTTGGGCGTGAACAGGTAGACCTCGTCCGGGAACAGGTCGACCTTGACGTTCTCGAGGAACTCGATCGACGAGCCCGCCGATTCCTGGCTGACCATCAGGCTGCGCACCCAGTCCTGGGCGCGTACCTGGGCGCTGTTCATGCCCTGCCCCACGTTCTTGTACAGCCAGTGCGCGGCGATGCCGCGCTCGGCCACCACGTCCATCTCCTCGGTGCGGATCTGCACCTCCACCGGAGTGCCATAGCTGCCGAACAGCACGGTGTGCAGGCTCTGGTAGCCGTTGGCCTTGGGGATGGCGATGAAGTCGCGGAAGCGGGCATCCAGCGGCTTGAAGATCGAGTGCACCGCGCCCAGCGCCACGTAGCAGTGCATCAGCCGGGTGACGATCAGGCGGAAACCGAACACGTCCATCACCTGGTCGAAGCTCTTGGATTCGGTGCGCATCTTCTCGTAGATGCTCCAGGGCGCCTTGACCCGGCTGCGCAGGCGGAACGGGATCTCCTCCTGGCCGATGCGGCCGGCGATGCGCGATTCGATCGTGGCCATCGCCTCGCGCCGCATCACCGGCTGGGCCGCGATGCGCCTGGCGATCACCGCATGGCGCATCGGGTGCAGGGCGCGGAAGCCCATGTCCTGCAGTTCGCCCTTGATCTTGTTCATGCCCAGGCGATGCGCGATCGGCGCGTAGATCTCCAGCGTCTCGCGGGCGATGCGCCGGCGCGACGCCGGCACCATCGCATCGAGCGTGCGCATGTTGTGCAGGCGGTCGGCCAGCTTGATCAGGATCACGCGCAGGTCGCGCGACATCGCCAGCATCATCTTGCGGAAGCTCTCGGCGTCGGCTTCCTGGCGGTCGCGGAACTGGATCTTGTCCAGCTTGGTGACGCCGTCCACCAGCTCGGCCACGGCCTCGCCGAATTCGCCGGAGATGGCGCTGCGCGGCAGCTGGGTGTCCTCGAGCGCGTCGTGCAGGATCGCGGCGCAGAGCGTTTCGGTGTCCATGCGCAGCTCGGCAAGGATGCCGGCCACGGCGACGGGATGGGTGATGTAGGCCTCGCCGGAGCGGCGGGTCTGGCCGGCGTGGGCCTGGGCGCCAACCTCATAGGCCCGGCGGACCAGTTGCACCTGGGCCGGGGGCAGGTAGTCGGCCAGCTTGGCCTCCAGCGCGCGCATCGCCTCCGGACACGGGTCGGGGCCGTGCCGGACGGCAGCATCCAGCGGTGAGGTCAGCGAGGACATGGTCCCAGCCTACCCGCGCCTGCGGGGGGCTTCAATGAATGCGCTATCCGGGATTCGCGGGGCGCGCGAGCGCAGAAACGACAACGGCCCCGATCGGGGCCGCTGCAGGCGAAGCGAAGGCGGGGACCAGGCTCAGTCGTCGGCCATCTTGCTCAGGTCGTCCTCGACCACTTCGGCGGCGGCCCATTCCAGGGCCTCGCGCTCGGCGCGCTCGCGCTCGACGCGCTCGACTTCGTCGATCAGGGCCATGTCGATCTTGCGGGCGGCGATCTCGCGCAGGGCCAGCACGGTCGGCTTGTCCTGGTGCTCGGAGTTGTCCAGGGTGGCTTCCACGCCGGTCGCCAGCTGGCGGGCGCGCTTGGAGGCCATCAGGACCAGCTCGAAGCGGTTATCGACGACGGCGAGGCAATCTTCAACGGTGATGCGGGCCATGGTGTCTCCTTGGTCCCGGCAGCAAGCTGGCTTGCGGCTGGGAAGGCTTGCGGCAGGCGCGGCGCGGCTCGAGGCCGGCTCGCAGAATCAATGGGTTACGCGGAACTGGGAATTATACCCGCAGAAGCGCCTCGATCAAGCTGGCGTGCCGGATCTGCTGGATCGCCCTCCGCTGGCGGCTGCCCAGGAAGATGGCCTGCATCTCGCGGACGGCTTGGTCGAAATCGTCGTTCACGATGACGAAATCGAACTCGGCGTAGTGGCTCATCTCCTCGCGCGCGGCGGCCAGCCGCTGGGCGATCACGGCCTCGCTGTCCTGGCCCCGGCTGCGCATCCGGGTTTCCAGGGCGGCCCGGGACGGCGGAAGGATGAACACGCTCAGGGCGTCCGGCAGCTGGGCCCGCACCTGGCCGGCGCCCTGCCAGTCGATCTCCAGCAGCACGTCGTGGCCGGCGGCCAGTTGGGGCTCGACCGACTGCCGGGCCGTGCCCTTGTAGTCGCCGTGCACCAGGGCGTGCTCGAAAAAGGCGCCGGCGGCGATCATCCGCTCGAACTCGGCCTTGTCGATGAAATGGTAGTGCTGGGCGTGCCGCTCGCCGGGACGCGGCGCACGCGAAGTATAGGAAATCGACAGGGCGATGCCCGGCGTGTCCTTGAGCACGGCGTTGACGATGCTCGACTTGCCGGCACCCGAGGGGGCCGCGACGATGAACAGGGTTCCGCGCGCCACGCCGGTCGAAGGCAGGCCCGTCCCGGGAACGCTCATCCGATCGTGCTCATTCGAACGTGCTCATTCAAGGTTCTGCACCTGTTCGCGCAATTGCTCGATCAGCACCTTCAGGTCCACCGCCGCTTGCGTGGTGCGCGCGTCCACCGACTTGGAACCGAGCGTGTTGGCCTCCCGGTTGAATTCCTGCATCAGGAAGTCCAGCCGGCGGCCCACCGCCTCGGGCAGCGCAAGCACGCGGCGCGCCTCGGCGACGTGGCTGGCGAGGCGGTCGAGTTCCTCGTCCACGTCGATCTTCTGCAGGTTGAGCACGACTTCCTGCTCCAGCCGGCCCGGCTCGAGCGGCAACTTCAGGTCGGCCAGCTTCGTTTCCAGCTTGGCGCGCAGGGCAACGCGGATGTCAGGCAGCCACTGCTTGACCTGGCCGGCGATGCGTTCGATGCCGTCCAGTCGCTCGTTCATTCCGGTGGCGAGGCTGGCGCCTTCGCGTTCGCGCGACGCGCTGAATTCGGTGAGCGTGGTTTCCAGCAGTTCCAGTGCCTCTGCCTGCAGGCCGGCCGCGTCCACCGCATCCTCCTGCAGGACGCCGGGGAAGCGCAGCAGTTCGACGAAGTCGATGCGCATGTCCGGGAAGCGCGGATGCAGCTTGCGCGCCAGCATCGCCAGCTGGTCGAGCAGGGGCTCGTCCACGGCCATGGCCGTGCGTTCGCCGGGGGCGTTGCGCAGGCGGAACGCCAGGTCCACCTTGCCGCGCGACACGCGCTTGGCCACCCGGTCGCGGATCTGGTTCTCGATCGGGCGCAGTTCCTCCGGCAACCGGACCGACAGCTCCAGGTAGCGATGGTTGACCGCGCGCAGTTCGCAGCCAAGCTGGCCGCCGGTGGCGGCGCGCTCGCAGGCGGCGAAGGCGGTCATGCTGCGGATCATGGGAGGACGGGGTCGCCTGGAAGCCCGGCGGGGCGAGGGCGAATGGTAATCTAGCCGGCCTGCTTTTGCCGGATGCCCGCCCATGACCACCGTCGCCCGCCCCAGTGGCCGCGCCTTCGACCAGTTGCGCGAGATCCGCATCGAGCGCCGCTTCACGCGCCACGCCGAAGGCTCGGTGCTGATCAGTTTCGGCGACACCCGCGTGCTGTGCACGGCCAGCGTCGAGAGCCGCGTGCCCGGCTTCCTGCGCGGCAAGGGCGAGGGCTGGGTCACCGCCGAGTACGGCATGCTGCCCCGCTCCACCAACGAGCGCATGAACCGCGAAGCCGCCAGCGGCAAGCAGGGCGGGCGCACGCTGGAGATCCAGCGCCTGATCGGCCGCTCCCTGCGTGCCTGCGTGGACCGGCGCGCGCTGGGCGAGCGCACCATCACCCTGGACTGCGACGTGATCCAGGCCGATGGCGGCACGCGCACGGCGGCCATCACTGGCGCCTACGTCGCGCTCTGCGACGCGGTGGCATTCCTGCACAAGCGCGGCGACATCACCCGCAACCCGGTGCTCGGCGCGGTGGCCGCCGTGTCGGTCGGCATCTTCAAGGGCCAGCCGGTGCTCGACCTGGACTACATCGAGGATTCGGGCTGCGACACCGACATGAATGTCGTGATGAACGATGGCGGCGGCTTCATCGAGGTGCAGGGCACCGCCGAAGGCCACGCCTTCCGTCGCGCCGAGATGGACCAGATGCTGGCCCTGGCCGAGCTTGGCGTGAAGGAACTCATCGTGCGCCAGCGTGCGGCGCTCGGCGAGTCCTGAGATCGCCGCAGGGCACGTGCGCGAGCTCGTCCTCGCCAGTTCCAACCGCGGCAAGCTGGCCGAGCTCGCGCCCCTGCTCGCCGGCGCCGGCTTCGAGCTGCGCACCCAGGCGGAGTTCGGCGTGGGCGACGCCATCGAGGATGGCGCCAGCTTCGTCGAGAACGCGCTGATCAAGGCCCGCCATGCCAGCGCCGCGACCGGCCTGCCGGCCCTGGGCGATGACTCCGGCCTGCTGGTGGATGCGCTGGACGGCGGACCGGGGCTCTACAGCGCGCGCTACGCCGGCGTCCACGGCGATTCCGCGGCCAACATCGCCAAGCTGCTCCATGCCTTGCAGGGGCTGCCCGCCGAGGCGCGCGGGGCACGCTTCCACTGTGCCCTGGTGATGGTGCGCCACCACCGCGACGCGCTGCCGATCATCGCCGAAGGCACCTGGGAAGGCCGCATCCTGGACGCGCCGCGCGGCACGCGCGGCTTCGGCTACGACCCGGTCTTCCTCGATCCCGCGGTCGGCCTGGGCGCGGCCGAACTCGACGAGGCGGTGAAGAACCGCGTCAGCCATCGCGG
>JANXUD010000097.1 GCA_025352045.1 Gammaproteobacteria bacterium
CTGCAGAACCGGGTGATGGAAGAGCAGGTGATCGACTGGATCGCCGAGCGCGCCAACGCCACCGAGCAGCACATGAGTTTCGCCGACGTGATGCGCCCGGCCGCCTGAAGCCTGGCGCCGTCCCGACGGCCCCAAGACGGAGAGTGGAATGAGCAGTGAAATGGATCGCGTGAAGGGCTTGAACCTGGTGCCGATGGTGGTTGAGCAGACCAGCCGCGGCGAGCGCGCGTTCGACATCTATTCGCGCTTGCTCAAGGAGCGGGTGATCTTCCTGGTCGGCGGCATCGACGACTACGTCGCCAACGTGATCGTGGCGCAGTTGCTGTTCCTGGAAGCCGACAATCCCGAGAAGGACATCAGCCTGTACATCAACTCGCCCGGTGGCGTGGTCACCGCCGGCATGGCGATCTACGACACCATGCGCTTCATCAAGCCGGACGTGAGCACCATCTGCGTCGGCCAGGCCGCCAGCATGGGCAGCTTCCTGCTCGCCGCGGGCGCCAAGGGCAAGCGCTACATCCTGCCGAACTCGCGGGTCATGATCCACCAGCCCTCGGGCGGCACCCAGGGCCAGGCGTCGGACATCGCGATCCAGGCCAAGGAAATCCTCTACCTCAGGGAAAGGCTGAACCAGGAGCTTGCCGCCAACACCGGGCAGCCGATCGAAAAGATCGCCCTGGACGTCGAGCGCGATTACTTCATGAACGCCGCCGAGGCCAAGATCTACGGCCTGGTGGACGAAGTCATCGACCGCCGGCAGGACGACACGGTGCAGCCGGGCTGAAACCGGCGCCAGTTCACGTTTTCGGCCTCCCCGCCACCTTCATACGCCAGCGGCCGGCACTCCCGGCCCCCTGTGCTATTCTCGATTTCGAACCCGTTTGCGCCCCTCGGGGCAGGGCCCTAGACGCATGACAGACGACCGCCTCAGCCGCTCCGGCGACAGCAGCAAGATCCTTTACTGCAGCTTCTGCGGCAAGAGCCAACACGAGGTCCGCAAGCTGATCGCGGGCCCGAGCGTATTCATCTGCGATGAATGCGTCGAGCTGTGCAACGACATCATCCGCGAGGAGCTGGAGGAGAAGGCGCACGCCGCCCGAAGCCACCTGCCCAAGCCGCGTGAAATCCTCGAAGTCCTCGACCAGTACGTGGTCGGGCAGCCGCGGGCGAAGAAGACGCTGTCGGTGGCGGTGTACAACCACTACAAGCGCATCGAGTCGCGACTCAAAAACGACGACATCGAACTGTCCAAGTCCAACATCCTGCTGATCGGGCCGACCGGTTCGGGCAAGACCCTGCTCGCCGAGACCCTGGCGCGCATGCTCAACGTGCCGTTCACCATCGCCGACGCCACCACGCTGACCGAAGCCGGCTACGTGGGCGAGGATGTCGAGAACATCATCCAGAAGCTGCTGCAGAAGTGCGACTACGACGTGGAGAAGGCCCAGTCGGGCATCGTCTACATCGACGAAATCGACAAGATCTCGCGCAAATCGGAAAACCCGTCGATCACCCGCGATGTCTCGGGCGAAGGCGTGCAGCAGGCCCTGCTCAAGCTCATCGAAGGCACCATCGCCTCGGTGCCGCCGCAGGGCGGGCGCAAGCACCCGCAGCAGGAGTTCCTGCAGGTCGACACCAAGAACATGCTGTTCATCTGCGGCGGCGCCTTTTCGGGCCTGGACAAGATCGTGCAGGCGCGCAGCACCGATGCCGGCGGCATCGGCTTCGGCGCCAAGGTCAAGAGCCAGGAGCGCAAGGCGGACGTCAGCAAGCTGTTGTTCGACGTCGAGCCCGAGGACCTGATCAAGTTCGGCCTGATCCCCGAGTTCGTCGGCCGCCTGCCGGTGGTCGCCACGCTCGAGGAGCTCAACGAAGAGGCGCTGGTGCGCATCCTGACCGAGCCCAAGAACGCGATCACCAAGCAGTTCAAGAAGCTGTTCGACATGGAAGGCGTGGAGCTCGAAGTGCGCCCGGACGCGCTGCTGGCGATCGCCCGCAAGGCGCTCAAGCGCAAGACCGGCGCGCGCGGCCTGCGCACGATCATGGAGTCGGTGCTGCTTGACACGATGTACGACCTGCCGTCGCTGGAAAACGTCAGCAAGGTGGTCGTGGACGAATCGGTCATCAACCACCAGACCGAGCCCTACCTGATCTACACCAGCAACCCCATGCCCGCGCCGCGAGCCGCGTCGGGCGAGTAGGGCCGCCGGCGCCCAAGCGACAGGAACACGGGCCGGCCTTCCGGCCCGTTTTCGTTTCGGGATGCAATCGCCGCTTGCGTTCGACCGGCCAGGCGGGCCTGATGAAAGCAGGTTCCGCCGAATGCGGGACTTGATCTTTGCAAGGGCAGGACCCAAGGAGAGGACTATGGAAAACACGACGACCCGAATCGAACTCCCCGTCCTCCCCTTGCGCGACGTGGTGGTGTACCCGCACATGGTCATCCCGCTGTTCGTCGGCCGCGACCGCTCGATCAAGGCGCTGGACCAGGCCATGGCCGCGGACAAGCAGATCCTGCTGGTCGCGCAGAAGAGCCCGGACGTGGACGACCCGGGCCAGGCCGACCTCTATGCGGTTGGCACGCTGGCCACCGTGCTGCAATTGCTCAAGCTGCCGGACGGCACCATCAAGGTGCTGGTCGAGGGCGTGTCGCGCGTGGCGGTCGAGTCCTTTGGCGACACCGACGGTGCGCTGACCGGCCAGGGCTTGGTGCAGGAATCGACGCACGAGCGCGACGAGAAGGAAATGGCGGTCACCCTCAATTCGCTGATGGGGCTGTTCGAGCAGTACGTGAAGACCAATCGCAAGCTGCCGCCCGAGTTGCTCACCACGCTCGCCGGCATCGAGGAGCCGGGCCGTGTCGCGGACACGATCGCCGCGCACCTCGGCGCGCGCCTGGCCGACAAGCAGCGCCTGCTCGAGACACTCGAAGTCGGCCAGCGGCTGGAAGTCCTGATCGGCCTGGTGGACGGCGAAATCGACGTGCAGCAGATCGAGAAGCGCATCCGTGGCCGCGTGAAGTCGCAGATGGAGCGCAGCCAACGCGAGTACTACCTCAACGAGCAGATGAAGGCGATCCAGAAGGAACTTGGCGACCTCGACGAGGCGCCGAACGAGCTGGAGGAGCTGGCCAAGAAGATCGCCGCCGCCGGCATGCCCAAGCCGGTCGAGGCCAAGGCCCGCGCGGAGCTGGCCAAGCTCAAGCAGATGTCCCCGATGTCGGCCGAGGCCACGGTGGTGCGCAACTACCTGGACTGGCTGTTGGGCGTGCCGTGGAAGAAGCGCACCAAGGTCCGCAAGGACCTCAAGCTCGCGCAGGAAGTGCTGGACGCCGACCATTACGGCCTGGAGAAGGTCAAGGACCGGATCCTGGAATACCTCGCGGTGCAGTCCCGGGTGAAGAACATGAAGGGCGCGATCCTGTGCCTGGTCGGCCCGCCCGGCGTGGGCAAGACCTCGCTCGGGCAGAGCATCGCCAAGGCCACCAACCGCAAGTTCGTGCGCATGTCGCTGGGCGGCGTGCGCGACGAGGCCGAGATCCGTGGCCACCGGCGCACCTACATCGGTTCCATGCCCGGCCGCATCGTCCAGAACCTGAGCAAGGTCGGCAGCAAGAACGCGCTGTTCATGCTGGACGAGATCGACAAGATGGCCATGGATTTCCGTGGCGACCCCTCGTCGGCGCTGCTGGAAGTGCTGGATCCGGAGCAGAACAACAGCTTCAACGACCACTACCTCGAAGTGGACCTTGACCTGTCCGAGATCATGTTCGTGGCGACCGCCAACTCGCTCAACATCCCGGGCCCGCTGCTCGACCGCATGGAAGTCATCCGCATCCCCGGCTACACCGAGGAGGAAAAGCTCAACATCGCGGACCGCTACCTGATCGCCAAGCAGATGAAGGCCAACGGCATCAAGGCCGAGGAAGTGAAGATCACCGAGTCCGCGGTGCGCGACATCGTGCGCTACTACACGCGCGAGTCGGGCGTGCGCAACCTCGAGCGCGAGATCGCCAAGATCTGCCGCAAGGTGGTGAAGGAAATCGCGCTCGCCGGCCCGAAGCCCGTGGCGAAGACGGCGCCGAAGAAGGGCGCCAAGGCGCCGCCGGTCCTGCAGGTCACCTCGAAGAACCTGGACAAGTACCTGGGCGTGCAGCGCTTCGACTTCGGCCGCGCCGAAGCCGCGAACGAAGTCGGCCTGGTGACCGGCCTGGCCTGGACCGAAGTCGGCGGCGACCTGCTGCAGGTCGAGGCCTCGGTGATGCCGGGCAAGGGCCAGCTAATCCTCACCGGCCAGCTCGGCGACGTGATGCAGGAGTCGGTCAAGGCCGCGCACACCGTGGTGCGTTCGCGCAGCGAGCGGCTCGGCCTGGATCCGGAGTTCCACAGCAAGTTCGACGTCCACGTGCACGTGCCGGATGGCGCGACGCCCAAGGACGGCCCGAGCGCGGGCATTGCCATGGTCACCGCCCTGGTGTCGATCCTGTCCGGCGTGCCGATCCGTTCCGACGTGGCCATGACCGGCGAGATCTCGCTGCGCGGCCGGGTCCTGCCGATCGGCGGACTCAAGGAAAAGCTGCTGGCCGCGCTGCGCGGCGGCATCAAGACCGTGATCATCCCGGAGGAAAACCGCAAGGACCTTGCCGACATCCCGAAGAACGTGACGCAAGGCCTTGAGATCGTTCCGGTCAAGTGGATCGACCAGGTGCTCGATATCGCGCTGGTGCGCCCGATCGTGCCCCAGCCGGGCGAGACGCCGACCGCGGTGGAAGTCGTGGAAGCAGTCGAACCCGTGGACGAACAGGCGACCGAACGCAAGGGCGGCGTGACGCGCGCACACTGAGCGCGCGCTGAAAAACAGCGGGAAATCCGCGGATTTCCGCGCATCCGGCTTGCGGCACCAGCCCCGCGCTGGTATAAAACCATGACCCGCCAGCGCTGTGCGCGGCGGTACAGGTGGATCGGACTGTCGGCACGGCCGGCCCGCGTCCCTATCGCAACCAGCGGGTTCGTCCCGCGCAGGGAGTTACCAATGAACAAAGGCGATTTCGTTAACGCCGTGGCCGAGGCTGCCGAACTTTCCAAGGCCGATGCCGCGCGTTCGGTCGATGCCATGATCGACACGATCAGCAAGGCCTTGAAGCACGGCGACACGGTCACGCTGGTTGGCTTCGGCACCTTTTCGGTCCGGCAGCGCGCCGCCCGCCAGGGCCTCAACCCGCAGACACGCGAGCCGATCAAGATCAAGGCCTCGAAAAACCCGGCGTTCAAGGCTGGCAAAGCCCTGAAGGATGCCGTAAACTGAGACGATCGTTCGGGTGCTTAGCTCAGCGGTAGAGCGTCTCCCTTACACGGAGAGGGTCGGGGGTTCGAAACCCTCAGCACCCACCAGCATCCGGCAGCGCCATCGAGTTTCGTGGAGTGGTAGTTCAGTTGGTTAGAATATCGGCCTGTCACGCCGAGGGTCGCGGGTTCGAGTCCCGTCCACTCCGCCATACCCCCGAGGGCGCCTAAGGCGCCCTCGTTTTTTTCCGAACCACGTTCCAGACCCGCACGGACCCAACATGCTCCAGAGCATCCGCGAAAAGACCTCCGGCTGGTTCGCCAGCATCGTGCTTGGACTGATCATCCTGACAATGGCGCTGTGGGGCATCCAGAGCTATCTCAACCCGACCGTGGACAACTACGCGGCGCGCATCCAGGGCCCGGCCAAGTTCCTGCGCTTCGGCGGCCAGGCCCGCGACATCTCGCCGGACGAGTTCCGCAAGGCCTTCGACCAGGTGCGCAGTTCGCGCCGCCAGTCCGAGGGTGCGTCGTTCGACGCCGCGGCGTTCGAGACGCCGGAAAACAAGCGCGCCATCATGGACGAACTGATCGACCAGACCCTGCTGGGCATGGCGGCCGAGCGCGACCACCTGGCCGTCTCCAAGGCCACGATCCAGCAGAAGGTGCTGGCCATGGACGTGTTCCGGGTCAACGGCAAGTTCAACCCCAAGCAGTACGAGCTGGTGCTGCAGGGCAGCCAGATGACGCCGGCGCAGTTCGAGCAGCGCCTCGGGAGCGAGACGCTCGCTGCCATCGTGCACGACGAAATCGCCGCCTCGGGCCTGTCAGGCGCAGCCGAACTCGACGCCTACGTCCGCCTGAGCCGGCAGACCCGTGACATCCGCTTCGTCGCCGTGCCGCCGCCGACCACGCCGGCCGCCGCGCCAGGCGAGGCCGAGCTCAAGGCCTGGTACGACACGCACCTCGCCCAGTACCGAAGCGACGAGCGCGTCCAGGTCGAATACGTCGAGATCAACGCCCAGGGCTTGCCGGTCGACACCGTCGCCGACGAGGCCACGCTGCGCAAGCGCTACGAGGAAGTGAAGTCGCGCTTCGGTGCGGTCGAGCAGAAGATGGTGTCGCACATCCTGGTGAAGGTGGACGAGAAGGCGCCGGCCGCCGCCGTCGCCGCCGCGAAAGCCAAGGCCGACGCGCTTGCGGCGCAGGCGCGCGCCCCGGGCGCGGACTTCGCCGCGCTCGCGCGCGCCAACTCGGACGATCTCGGTTCCAAGGCAGCGGGCGGCGACCTCGGCCCCTACGCCACCGGATTCGGCGCAGCCTTCGACAAGGCCTTTGCCGCCCTCCAGCCGGGCCAGGTGAGCGACCCGGTGCGCCTGCCCGACGGCTGGCACGTGATCCAGTTCCGCAAGCTCGTGGCCGGCACCACCAAGCCCTTCGAGGAAGTGCGTCCCGAGCTCGAGGCCGAGTACCTGGAGACCGAGCGCGAGACCGCGTTCAACGACATCAGCGGCAAGCTGGTGGACCGCGTCGCCGACGACCCGGGTGCGCTGGCGCCGGCGGCGGCGGAATTGAAGCTGCCGCTGCTGCGCTCAGGCTGGTTCACCCGCAGTGCGGGCGAAGGCATCGCCGCGCTCGAACCCGTGCGCAAGGTGGCCTTCGAGGATCCGCAGAAGGTGGATCGCCAGGTCAGCGACAGCATCGAGGTCTCGCCCAACCACATCGTCGTGCTGCACGTCATCGACCACCAGGCGGCGGCCCCGCTGCCGCTCGCCGCGGTGCGCGCGCGGGTGACCACCGACCTGTTGGCCGACCGCAGGGCGAAGCTTGCCAAGACACAGGCCGATGCCTTGCTGGCACGCACGCGCAAGGGCGAGACGATCGATGCCATCGCCGCGTCGATCGGCCAGCCGGTGTCCGAGATGCCACACATCGGTCGCCAGCCGCCCGGTCCGCAGCTCGCCCCACTGGTGGACGCCGCGTTCCGGCTTCCGCGGCCGGTGGCTGGCAAGGGTGAGTCGGCCATCGCCAAGCTCGGCCCCGACCAATACGTCCTGGTCACCGTCACCGCGGCCGTGGACGGCGACACCAAGTCGGTGGATCCCGCGACCCGCGCGCAGCAGCGCGACGTGCTGGCACGGATGCGCGGTGCGGTCGAGGCCGAGGCCTACGTCAAGGGCCTGCGCAGCCAGTACACCATCAAGGTTGCCGAAGACCGCCTGTAGGCGGGGCCGGCGGCGAGGCGGGCGCGGGTGTTGTCGGACACCCTCGGCCGCCGCAGCGCGTCAGACGCCCTCGATCCCGGTCATGCCGAGCACGTTGTAGCCGGCATCGACGTAGGTGATCTCGCCAGTGACGCCAGCGGCGAGGTCCGAGCACAGGAAGGCCGCGACATTGCCGACGTCATCGATGGTGACGCTGCGGCGCAGCGGCGCGTATTGCTCCACGTGCGTGAGCATCTTGCGGAAGTTGGCGATGCCTGCCGCCGCCAGCGTCTTGATCGGCCCGGCCGAGATCGCATTGACGCGCGTTCCCTCCGGCCCGAGGTTCAGCGCCAGGTAGCGCACGTTCGCCTCGAGGCTCGCCTTGGCCAGGCCCATCACGTTGTAGTTGGCCAGCGCGCGCTCGGCGCCCAGGTAGCTGAGCGTGAGGATGCTGCCGTTGCGGCCGGTCATCATCGGCCGCGCGGCCTTGACCAGGGCGGCCAGGCTGTAGCTGGAAATGTCGTGGGCGATGCGGAAGCTCTCGCGGGTCAGGCCGGCGAGGAATTCGCCATCGAGCGCTTCGCGCGGCGCGAAGCCCACCGAGTGGACGAGGATGTCCAATCCATCCCAGGACTTGCCCAGCTCCGCGAACACCGCGTCGATTTGCGCGTCGTCCGAGACATCGCAGGGCAGCACGATTTTTGCACCGTACTCCGTTGCGGCATCCTCCACGCGCGACTTGAGCTTTTCATTCTGGTAGGTGAAGGCAAGCTCGGCGCCCTCGCGGGCCATCGCCTCGGCGATGCCGGTGGCGATGGAGCGCTGGCTGGCGATGCCCACGATCAGTGCGCGCTTTCCGGAAAGGAATCCCATCGTGCTGCTCCTGGTTGCTGGCGAAGTCCGCTAGTTTGACCGCCACGCCCGATTCGCGCCAGACACGTTCGTGCGCGGCGCGTCCCGGCGCGGTCGCCGGGCTCAGGGGGACAGCTTCAGTGTCTGCCCGGGGCGCACGACCGCGCGGCGATCGAGCTGGTTCCATTGCCGCAACTGGTCCAGGTCGACCTGGTGCAAGTGCGCGATCGTCCACAGCGACTCGCCGGCAACCACGCGATGGGTCGCGGGCGTTCCGGCATCTGCGGAGTCCGGCGACGTAGCGGGTGGGTCGACCGGGGCGACGTCGGTGTCCGCCACCAGCACATCCAATGGTGGGGAAAGGTCAGGCGCAGCCTCCTGCGTCCTCGCCGCGGGGGACACCAGGGACGCATCGATCGCGACCGGCATCCCCGACGACTGGAGGCGCGGTGCCTGCAGGCCGGGTGTCGTCGCCGACAGCAAGGTCGTACTGCCCGCATCCGATGCCGGCGCACGGACCGTGGGCTCCGCCTGCGGCACGCCCAGGGGCATCAGCACCAGGCGCGGCACCCCAGTGACCACGCGGCCATCGCGAAAGCCGGGATTGAGGCGGCGCAGGTCCGAGGCATTGCGTCCCTGCCGGTCTGCGAACTGCTCCAGGCTGGAAACGCCGGGGTCCATCAACACCGGCGCCAGCGGCACGAAGCGGCTGGCGCGGGGCAGGGCGAGGTTGTTGCGTTCCGGCTGCGAGACCAGGCAGGACAGTGCCTGCAGTTTCGCCACGTAATCGTAGGTGATGTTCGACAGGCCATGCGGCCGCCGCCGGTCGCCACTGGCATCGCGGCTCCGGGCGCGCTTGTAGGCCTCCATCATCCGGCCCTCGCCGGCGTTGTAGGCCATCACAGTGGCTTCCCAGCCGCCGAACATGTCGTGCAGCAACTTGAGGTAGGACAGTGCCGCCCGGGTGGACTCGACCGGCGACAACCGGCCGTCGTATCCGGACTGGATATGGATGCCGTGGTTGCGCGCGGTGCTGCCGATCATCTGCCACATGCCCGCGGGCCCGCCGCTGCCCATCGCCTCGGGCTTGTACCAGCTCTCCACCAGCGGGATGAAGGTGAACTCCGACGGCAGTCCAACCCGCTCGACCTCGACGCTGACGAAGTCGAGCAAGGGCAGGATCTGCTCGATCCGGTTGGCGAAGGCCGCCGGGTTCGACGCATAGCGCCGGCGCCAGCGTTCGCTGTTGTCGCCGCCGGTGCAGACGTCCGAGCCCAGGCCGCGGCGGATGCGCGCAAAGACGTCCTCACCACGCCGGACCGACTGTGCCAGCGGCGCGGTGGCGGCCGGTGCGGGTGAGGGTTGGGCGGCCTGCGCTGCCACCTGCGCGTCTTTCTTCAGTTCGGCGGCCACCACCGGCGCGCTGGCACCCGGGGGAAGTGGGGATGCCAACGTACTGGACACCTGCACCGGTAGCGTCGCGGACGCGGGGGCTGTCGTCGAGGGAAGCTGGGTGGCTGGAAGCGCGATCGATGTCAGCGAGGCCGACGGAAGCGAGGCAGATGGAAGCGAAGCCGCCGGAGGCGCAGGCGCGCCCGGCGCGGTTGGCGGGAGTGGAGCAGCCGCTGCAATCGGCGCGGGCGCCTGCGTCGTCCGGGCCGGGGGCAAGGGTGCGTCGTCGGCGGCGCGTGCCCCGCCGGCAAGCAGGAAGCCCAGCAACACCGGCAATGGGCGCAGGCGCAGGCTCATCCGGCAAATCCGTCCTTCCAGCCGCGCAGTGCCGCGAAGCGCTCGATCCGGCTGGCGCTGTCTTCGCCACGCGCCCCCAGGCTGGCGCGCACGCCCGCGCTATCCACGCGCAGGAAGGGATTGCAGGCGCGCTCCTGGTCCAGCCGGGAGGGCAAGCTGGGCTGGCCGGCCTGGCGCAATGTCGCCACCTCGGCCAGTCGCCGGTCCCGGGCGGGGTTGTCCCGCTCTGCCGCCCTGGCGAAGCGACCGTTGGCTTCGGTGTATTCGTGGCCGCAACACACCTGCGTGTCGCCGGGCAGGGTGGCCAGCCGGTCGAGGGAGCCCAGCATCTGCGCCGGGCTGCCTTCGAACATGCGCCCACAGCCGAGGCTGAACAGCGTGTCGCCGCAGAACAGCAGTCCCGCGCCGAAGAAGGCGATGTGGGTGAGGGTATGTCCCGGGATGGCCAGCACGTCGAAACCAATGCCCAGTTCCGGAACCTCGACGCGATCGCCGTCCCCGACCCGCACTGGCTCGCCCGGGATGCGCGCGTCTTCGGGCGCGTAACAGGGCGCGGGCCATCGGGCCAGCAGTTCGGCCACGCCGCCGATATGGTCGGGATGATGGTGGGTCAGGAGGATGGCCACCGGCCGCAGGCCGGCATCGATCGCGCGGAGGACGGGTCCCGCTTCACCCGGGTCCACCACGAGCGCCTGCCCGTCGCCATCGGCGATGGTCCAGATGTAGTTGTCGCTGAAGGCGAGCAGGGGATGAAGTGACAGCATGCAGTGGGTGACCTGGCCGGCGCTTATGCCGCAGAATCCCGACCATGCCTCCGCCTCCTCCCCCCCGTCAACCCGAGGCTCCTGGTCCCGGCTGGGTCGAGAGTGGGGCCGCGCAGGGCATGTTGGCCGAGGTCCAGCGCATGGCGATCCCCGAGCTGACCCGGGTCTTCGGGCCGATCGGGCTCTATCTTCGGCCAAGTTCCACGATCGCCCCTGAATTGTCTGGAAATATGCTCGGGACCGTGGTCAGCCTCCACCACGGCCCGGCGGGTCTGGAAGGTCCGGTTCGCTGCCTCGACCAGGCTTTGCCGATCAGCGGGGCCAGCCTGTCACTGGTTTACGGTCTGTTCGCCCTGGAAGCCAGCCCGGACCCGGAGGGCCTGGTGCAGGAGATTGCCCGGGTGCTCAAGCCTGAGGCGGTTGCCCTGCTCGTGGGCTTCAATCCCTGGGGCGCCGCGCGACTGCGCTGGCGGCTACGCGGCGCGCGCGCCGGTGTCCATGCACAGGTCGATCGACTGGCCCAGGAGGCGGGACTGGAACTGGTGCGCCGACAACCGCTGGGCCCGGTCTGGCCGCGTGCGCTCCGTCCGCGCGCCCTGGATGCGAGTCCACGCTGGTTCGACCGGTTCCGGGTCGCCGAACTCGTGGTCCTGCGGCGCCGCGACATCGCGCTGACCCCCTTGCGCAAGTCGATGCCGGCAGTCAGTCTGCGCCCCGGCATGAGCACGGGTTGAGCATGAAACACGTCGAGATCCACACCGATGGCGCCTGCATCGGCAATCCAGGGCCAGGCGGCTGGGGCGCGTTGTTACGCCACGGGACGACCGAACGCGAGCTGTCGGGCGGCGAGCACGACACCACCAACAACCGCATGGAGCTGATGGCCGCGATCGCCGCGCTCGAGGCGTTGAGTGCGGCCTGCGCGGTCGTGCTCCACACCGACTCCCAGTACGTCCAGAAGGGCATCTCCGAGTGGCTGCCCAACTGGATCCGTCGTGGCTGGAAGACCGCCGGCGGCGACCCGGTCAAGAACAAGGACCTGTGGCAGCGCCTGTCCGCGGCCGCCGAGCGCCACCACGTGACCTGGCGCTGGGTGAAGGGCCACGCCGGCAACGTGGACAACGAACGGGTGGACCGGCTGGCCCGTGGCGCCGCCGAGCGCGTGCGCGCCGGGGACGCGGCCTGATGCGCCAGGTGGTCCTCGACACCGAAACCACGGGCCTGTCGTGGGAGCGCGGCCACCGGCTGGTCGAGATCGGCTGCATCGAACTGGTCGAGCGCCGGCCGACCGGGCGGCGCTTCCAGCGCTACTTCAACCCGGGGCGGGAACTGGACATCGGCGCGCAGGAGGTCACCGGCCTCACGCTCGAGTTCCTCGCCGACAAGCCCCTGTTCGGGCACGTGGTCCTGGAATTCCTCGACTTCATCCGTGGTGCGGAACTGATCATCCACAACGCCGAGTTCGACGTCGGCTTCATCGACAACGAGCTGGGCCTGGTGGGTCCGGACCATGGTCGCGTCCGCGACCACGCCAGCGTGCTCGACACCCTTGGTCTGGCGCGCGAGCGTTTCCCGGGCCAGCGCAATTCGCTCGATGCATTGTGCCGCCGCCTGGGCGTGGACAACGCGCATCGCAAGCTGCACGGCGCATTGCTCGACGCCGAGTTGCTCACCGAGGTGTACCTGGCGATGACGGCGGGGCAGGGCGACCTGCTGCTGGCGCCGACCGCCACTGCCCCGCGGCTGCCGGCCTTCGACGTGGGTGGAGAAGCGGTCGTGGCGCGGCGGCCCCTGCTGCTGGCCGCCAGCGTCGAAGAATTGCAGGCGCATGCCGAACGCATGGCGCGGATCGCGAAGAAGTCCGGCGGCAAGCTGGTCTGGCAGGAGCCGGCGGACGCAGGAACCGGGTTCGCGGGCCTGCGCTGAAAACCGCGTCTGGTCAGCGCGGGATCGCGCTGGCGCTGGTGCCGGGGCTGGAGCTGGAGCTGGAGCTGAGGCTAGAGCTGGAGCTGAGGCTGGAGGTCAAACCCGGCGCAACAGCACCACGGTGACGTTGTCCGATCCGCCGCCGTCGAGCGCGGTCGAGACCAGGTGGTCCACGCACTCTTGCGCCGAAAGCTCCGACTGGCCGAGCAGGCTGGCGATGGTGGCGTCGTCCACTTCCTCCGTGAGTCCGTCGCTGCACAACAGGATCTGGAAACCGGGGCGCAATTCGCCCGAAATCGTCTCGACCTTCAGGGCGTCCGGATCGGTGACGCCCAGCGCCTGGGTGACCACGTTGCGATGCGGATGGCTGCGCGCCTGCTCCGGCGTGATCGCGCCCTGGTCGATGAGTTCCTGCACGTAGCTGTGGTCGGAACTGAGCTGGCGCAGCTGGCCGTTCCACAGGTAGGCGCGGCTGTCGCCGACCCAGGCCAGTTCGAAGCGATGCTCGATGACGCGCAGGGCGACCATGGTCGTGCCCATGGGCAGGCTGTCGGCGCGGCGCCTGGACTGGTGGATGATTTCCTCGTCGGCGCTGCGGATCGCGTCCGCCAGCGGCCTGCCCCCGCGGACTTCGCGCACCACGGCATCGCGGGCGAGGGCGCTGGCGACCTCACCGAATTCGTGGCCACCCATGCCGTCGGCGACCAGCCACAGGCCGAGTTCGCCATCGGAGTAATAGGTGTCCTCGTTGAGCTCGCGGCGCAAGCCCACGTGGCTGGCATTGCCAAATTCGATCATGCGGGCAGGCCGTTTCCCTTGCGGTCGCTGCCGATCATGGCAGAAATCCGGGGCACAGGCCAAAGCCGGGTTCCGGAGGGCGACGGGCGGCTGGCGGAGCCGGGGCGCGGGACCGTATAATCGCGGCCCTGCAGGGCAAAACAGCGCCCCCGAAGACCGGAGAGGTGGCAGAGTGGTCGATTGTACCTGACTCGAAATCAGGCGTACGTTTGCGCGTACCGTGGGTTCGAATCCCACCCTCTCCGCCAAAATAAAAACGCCCCGCGAGGGGCGTTTTTTTTGGCTGCGACGGCGGGATCGAACCCAAGTGGGTTCGACACAACGGCGGGACCGCCGTTTTGCACGGTGCAGCCGCCCGAAGGGCGAGGGCCATGGATGGCCCGAGTGCATCCCACCCTCTCCGCTCTCAGCCCGCCGGACTCCCGTCCCGCGACACGTTGCCATCCGTACCCACACCGCCCCCCGCCCCAGCCACCGCCTTCACCGCCTCCGACGAAAACGCCTCCAGGAAAGCGCGCGCCTTGGGCTCGGTCTTCGCCGCCTCGATCAACTCCAGCCACGCGACAGCGACCCGTTGCTTCGACTCGCGTGCCACGTACGCTGCGTGATCGGCCTTCGATGTCCTGGTCGGGTCGTCCATTGCGGCCGCAAGTTAACAGCGGCCGTTCGGGCTGTCAGCACTCCGCGCGGCGGCGATTTTTTCCAAAGTCAGCTAGATTAATCGCGCTTCAACGGACGCCCGCCCGCGCGCTGCGATTCAGGTTCTGGACACCGCGGATTTTCGACGATGGTCACCGGTGCTTGCCCCCGGCCTGCACGAACCAAATGAGCGACCGGAGCGGAACATGGACTACGTATTGCTGGCGCCAGACGAAGTCGGGGCCCTGCTGAACCTGTCGTGCGATGAGGTCGTGCGGCTTGTCGAAACTGGGGAGCTGGCCGGCCTGAAGGTCGCAGGTCGCTGGCGCGTGCCTCTCAAGAGCGTCGCCCAGCTGCTGGCCACGGGGCTGAAGGAACAGAACATTCGCGCCCTGGAACGCGTGTTCAACGACCACGACACCTGGACCCGCGTGTTCGGCGCGCACCCGGAGGTCACCCGGTCGATCGAGGCCGGCGACTTTCCCGTGGGCAGCGTCGGCGCCTACCTCAAGCAGGCCATCGGCATCACGCGCGACCAGGATGCCGGCCGGGTCGGCCCGGACGGGCGCAACGACCGCGGCCAGGACGCCCGCTACGGCGACGCCGCGGAGCTGCGGCTAACCAGCGCGCGCGGCGGCCGAGCGGGGCGCGGCGCCGCGGCGCGGTAGACTGGCGGCCTCCCACCGACCGGCGCCGGCCATGTCCGAGATCAGCGTCCCCGTTTCCTTCGGCGAATTGCTCGACAAGATCGCGATCCTGCAGATCAAGTCCGAGCGCATGTCCGATCCCGCCAAGCTGGCCAATGTGCGCAAGGAACTGGACTCGCTGGCCGCGACCTGGATGGCCCACCCGGCCGCGCAGCAGAGCATCCCCGAGATGCGCGCCGCGCTCAAGGCAGTGAACGAGCGGCTCTGGGACATCGAGGACCAGATCCGCGATCGCGAGCGCGCCCAGGACTTCGGCCCGGAGTTCATTCGCTTGGCGCGCGCGGTTTACTTCGAGAACGACGATCGCGCGCGGATCAAGCGCGATATCAACCAGGCGCTGGGCTCGGCCTACGTCGAGGAAAAGTCCTACAGCAACTACAAGGCAGGCTGATCCCGCGACGCGACGAACGCGTCGAACAGGCCGCTGACTTCCTCCACCGGGATCAGGTCCATCACGCCCGGGAACTCCACCCGCTTGCCCCAGGCCGGCGGCCTGCCGAGGAAGCGGCGCGCAGCGTCCTGGTAGTGGTTCACCGACCAGCGCAAGTCAGAGTACGGCCCGCAGCGCTCGCGATCGGTGCAGGCGAACAGGCCCATCACCTTCGTGCCCATGGCATTGGCCATGTGCGCGGGGCCGGAGTCGGGGCTCAACACCAGGGTGGCGCGTTCGAGCAGGGCGAGTGCCTGCTTGAGCGTGTCCTTGCCGATCAGGTCGAGCGCCGGTGCGTGCATCGCCGCCAGGATCGAGTCGCCCGTGGCCCGTTCCAGCGGGCTGCGCCCGCCGCTTAGCACGATCCGCCAGCCGCGCGCGGCGGCATGGTCGGCGACGGCGGCATAGCGCTCCGGTCGCCAGTTGCGCAGCGCATGGCTGGAGCAGGGCGACACCAGCAGCGTCGGCTGGTCGCCGGGCAGCTGCTGCGCCGCCCACTCGCGCGCGGCCGGCGGCACCGGCAGGTTCCATTCGACGCGGTCCTGGCGCAGTCCCAGGGGTTCGCAGAACTTCCCGAACGCATCCAGCACGTGGTGTCCCCCGACGGGAATCCGTTCGTTGATGACCAGGGAATGGCCTTCCTTGCTGCGCGCCCAGTCGTAGCCGATCCGACGCTCCGCGTGCACCAGGGTGGACAGCAGGTTGGCGCGCAGCGCCAGTTGCATCTGCAACAGCACCTCGAAGCGTCGCCCGCCAAGCTGCCGCCGCAGCGCCTGGACGCCGGCCCAGCCCGCGCCCTTGTCGAAGGCGATCAATTCGATGCCCTCGAGTCCTTCAAGCAGCCTTGCCTCGCCCTTGCCCAGGATCCAGGTGATCGGCACGTCGGGCCAGGCGCGGCGCAGGGTGCGCAGCAGGGGCACGACATGGGTCGCGTCGCCCAGGGCGGACAGGCGCAGCAGGCAGATCGAACGCGGCGCCGCGGGCAGGGGCAAGCTAGAATTCCTCGATGGAGCGGATGTCCGGCGCCGGTGGCAAGCGAGAGTCCTTCCGGGAAACGGACGGGGACGTCGCGATTGTGTTCGACCCGGCGCGGCTGGGGCAAGCCGATCCGTCGCTGTTCGACCCGGCCAGCTACGGCGCGCGCGCGCAGCCTGTCGCCAATGGCGGCGGACGTGGCGCGGCCTGGTTCGTCGAAGGCCCGTTCGGCGCTGCCGTGTTGCGTCACTACTTGCGCGGCGGCTGGATGGCGCGTTTCAGCCGCGACGCCTTCCTCTGGCGCGGCGAACCGGCCGGGCGCAGCTTCCGCGAATTCGACCTGCTCCGTCGCCTGCACGCCATGGGCCTGCCCGTGCCCACCGTCCTGGCTGCCGAACAGCGCCGCCGCGGCTGGCGCTATCGCGCGGCCATCCTGGTCGACCGCATCCCCGACGTCGAAGGCTTCGCGGCGCGGGTGCGCAAGCTTGGCGCCTCCGCCCCCTGGGAAGCCGCGGGCCGCGCGATCGCCGCCTGCCATCGCAAGGGCGCGCACCACGCCGACCTCAACGCCAACAACCTGCTGGTGGACGGCCGCGGCGCCGTGCACCTGATCGACTGGGACAAGGGGCGCATCGAGCCCGCCATCGGCGGCTGGTGCGAACGCGTGCTGGCGCGGCTGGAACGCTCCCTGCGCAAGGAGTGCGCCGCCGTGGGCGCGGGCGTGCTGGACGCGGGCATGGCGCGACTGCGCGTGGCGCACGCGCGGGACCTGCGCGGATGAGCTGGAACCTGCGCTTCCTCGGGGTCGGCAACGCGCAGGCAGTCGAGCTCGGCTCGGCCTCGGCCGTGCTCGAGCGCGACGGCGCGCCGCAGCTGCTGGTCGACTGCGGCCAGGAAGCACTCAGTGCCTACCTCGCGCGATACGGCGCTCCGCCGGACGCCGTGTTCATCACCCACGTGCATATGGACCATGTGTCCGGGCTCGAGCGCCTGTTCTACAAACTCTATTTCGATCCCGCGCGGCGCGGGCGGGTTCGCCTTTACGTACCGGCGGCGATCGTGCCCTTCCTGCAGTCGCGCCTTGCCGACTATCCGGGCGTCCTGGCCGAGGGCGGGGCAAACTGGTGGGACGCCTTCCACGCGATCCCCGTCTCGCGCGGCTTCTGGCATGGCGGCCGCTGGTACGAAGTCTTCCCGGTCCGCCACCACTTGCCCGACACCGCCTTCGGCTTGCGCCTGCCCGGCAGCTTCGTATGGACCGGCGACACGCGGCCGATCCCGGAAATGCTGGCGCGCCACGCCGATGCCGGCGAGTTGATCGCCCACGACTGCGGACTGGTCGGCAATCCCTCGCACAGCGGGATCGACGACCTGGAGCGCGAGTACGCGCCGGCACTGCTGGCGCGCTGCGTGCTTTACCACTACGGCAGTGCGGCCGACGGCGCCGCATTGCGGGCGCGCGGGCATCGCGTCGCGAGCGCGGGCGACGCCATCGCGTTGGCCGAGCCGAGCGGCGCCGAGGTGTCGCCGCCGTGAGCACCACCACGACGGGTCCCGTTGCACGCGATGTCGCTACGGAGGACGTCCCAGGGCCACGCGACCGGCTCGGCCGGCCGCTGCGCGACTTGCGCATCTCGGTGATCGAGACCTGCAATTATCGCTGTCCCTATTGCATGCCCGAGGGCGCGACGCCGGAAGAAGGTCCGCTCGATGCCACCCGCCGGCTGGATTTCGACGCGATCGAGGCGGTGGCACGCAGCGCGGTGCGCCTGGGTGCGCGCAAGCTGCGCCTGACCGGGGGCGAGCCCCTGCTGCGGCGCGGGCTGGAACAACTGGTGGCGCGCCTTGCCGCGATTCCCGGCGTCGAGGACCTGGCGCTGACGACCAACGGCTCGCTGCTTGCCGCGAAGGCGCGCAGCCTGCGCGAGGCGGGCCTGCATCGCCTGACTATCAGCCTGGATGCGCTGGACCCCGGGCTGTTCGCGCAACTGTCCGGCGGGCGCGGCAGGCTCGGTGACGTGCTCGCGGGCATCGCCGCCGCGGAGGACGCGGGTTTCGGCCCGCTCAAGTTCAACGTGGTCGTGCAGCGTGGCGTCAACGAAGGCGAGGTTCTGCCCCTGCTCGAGCGCTTCCGCGGCAGTGGGCATGTGGTTCGCTTCATCGAGTACATGGACGTCGGCAGTTGCAACGGCTGGCGTCGCGAGGCGGTCGTGCCGTCGGTCGAGCTGCGCGACCGCATCGCCGCGCGCTGGCCGCTTCGGGCGAGGGGGCGGTCTTACCGGGGCGAAGTCGCGGATCGCTACCAGTACCTGGACGGGCAGGGCGAGATCGGCTTCGTGAGTTCGGTGACGGCGCCTTTCTGCGGCGACTGCCACCGCGCGCGCCTGTCCGCGGACGGCCGGCTGCACACCTGCCTGTTCGCGAGCAGTGGGTACGACCTCAAGCCTGCCCTCGACGATGGGGCCCCCGCGCTCGATGCCGCGATCGCGCAGGCGTGGCTGGGACGCGGCGACCGTTACAGCGAATTGCGTTCGGATGCGACCCCGCCGGCGGGCGCGCCGGTGCGGCGTCGGATCGAAATGTTCTACATCGGGGGCTAGATGGCGAAGCGCTTGAGCCACGTGGATGCCAGCGGCCACCCCGCGATGGTGGATGTGTCCGCCAAGCCGGTCACGGCGCGTGAAGCCGTGGCCGAATCGCGGGTGCGGTTCCCGGCCGCGGTGGCCGGCAGCCTGCGCGCCTCGGGACTGCGCAGTGCCAAGGGCCCGATCGTGGACACCGCGATCATCGCCGCCACCCTGGCGGTCAAGCGAACCCACGAGCTGATCCCGTTCTGCCATCCGCTGCCGATCGACGGCTGCCGGGTGACGATCGCCTGGGATGGCGACACGGCCCTGCGGATCGAATGCGCGGTGCGCAGCGTGCACCGCACGGGTGTCGAGATGGAGGCCCTGACCGGTGCCAGCATCGCGGCATTGACGGTGTACGACATGTGCAAGGCGCTGACGCACGCCATCGTGATCGGCCCGACGCGTCTGCTGTCCAAGCGCGGCGGAAAGCGCGACATCGGAGTCGCAACCGCCGCCCGCCGTGAGCGCAGCGCGAAGCCTGCGCCATGACGGTGACCGTGCTCTATTTCGCCGCGCTGCGCGACGCCGCCGGTTGCGCGTCCGAACAGCTTGCGACGCCTGCCGACCTGTCGACCCTGTACGCCGGCCTGCGCGCCCGGCACGGCTTCAGCTTCGAGGCGCGCTCCCTGCGCGTTGCCGTGGACGGCGAGTTTCGCGACTGGAGCCATGCGTTGGCCGATGGCGCGGAAGTGGCCTTCATCCCGCCCGTGTCCGGTGGCTGAGATGGCGCGCTTCCGGCTTGCCGATGCCCCGTTCGACATCCCGCCCCTGCGCGCCCGGCTGGAGTCGCCACGCGCCGGCGCGATCGCCGTTTTCGAAGGCCGCGTTCGCGACCACCACGCTGGCCGCCAGGTCGCAGGGCTGCGCTACGAGGCCTATGCCGCGCTGGCGGAAAAGGAAGGCGAGGCCGTGCTTGCCGAGGCTTGCGCGCGATTTGCGATCGAGGACGCCGCCTGCGTGCATCGCGCCGGCGAGCTGGCGATCGGCGAGATGGCCGTCTGGGTGGGAGTGGCGGCCGCGCACCGCGACGCGGCCTTCGACGCCTGCCGCTGGATCATCGACGAGGTGAAGGCGCGGGTGCCGATCTGGAAGCACGAACGCTACGCCGACGACGCCGGCGCGCCCGCGGCCTGGCTGCATCCGCTGGACGCGCCGCCGGCCGGGACATAGGAGGTCGCAGGGTTGGCAGCAGGGTGGCAGCCCTTGCCGGCTGGCCCCGGCGCCCGAATCAGTCAATACCGTTGCTGCCTTCCGGCCCTGGCGGAGTTTTCGACCTATCGTCGCGGGGGGCCGACAAGGACCACCATTGAACTGCATGGAACTGGTGGCGGAGAGAGAGGGATTCGAACCCTCGGTACGGTTTTAAATCGTACACACACTTTCCAGGCGTGCTCCTTAAACCACTCGGACACCTCTCCGTATTGGTCCTGGCGTGCGGCACGCGGCTGCAAGCGCCTGAAACAAGCGGGAAATGATAACCCGCTGGCCCTTTCCGGACAAGGCGATCGGACCAGGCGAGGCCGCGTGGCGCTTGGCCCCCCGCCCCCCGCTTGGCACAATGAAGGGTATCCCCACGAGTCCCGCCATGTCCTACCTGGTCCTCGCCCGAAAATGGCGCCCGAAGCGCTTCGCTGAACTGGTCGGGCAGGAACACGTCGTGCGGGCGCTGTCGAATGCGCTCGAGACTGGCCGCGTGCACCACGCCTTCCTGTTCACCGGGACCCGCGGCGTGGGCAAGACCACCATCGCGCGGATCTTCGCCAAGTCGCTGAACTGCGAGCGGGGCGCCGGCGCCGAGCCCTGCGGCGAGTGCGCGGCCTGCCTGGACATCGACGCCGGCCGTTTCGTGGACCTGCTGGAGATCGACGCCGCCAGCAATACCGGCGTGGACGACGTGCGCGCCCTGATCGAGAACGCGCAGTACATGCCCGCGCGGGGCCGCACCAAGGTCTACCTGATCGACGAAGTGCACATGCTGTCGAAGAGCGCCTTCAACGCACTGCTGAAGACGCTCGAGGAGCCGCCCGGCCACGTCAAGTTCCTGCTCGCCACCACCGACCCGCAGAAACTGCCGGTGACGGTGTTGTCGCGCTGCCTGCAATTCAACCTGCGCCGGCTGGAACCGGCGCAGATCGGCGGGCAGATCACCCGCATCCTCGCCGCCGAAGGCATCGCCGCCGAGCCCGAGGCGGTCGCGCTGCTGGCGCGTGCCGCCGACGGCAGCCTGCGCGACGGCTTGTCCCTGCTCGACCAGGCGATCGCGCATGCGGGCGGGGCGCTGGACGCGGCATCGGTGAACGCGATGCTCGGCACCGTCGAGCGCGCCCAGGTCGGCGCGCTGATCGAGGCCCTGGCCGATGGCGACGGTGCCGCCTTGCTGGCCGAAGTCGAGGCCATGGCCGCGTTCTCGCCGGATTTCGGCCAGGTGCTCGAGGACCTGGCGATCGAGCTGCATCGCCTGCAACTGCGCCAGTTGGTGCCCAGCCTGGAACTGGAGGCAACCCGCGTCGACACCGACGGACTGGCCGCGCGGCTGTCGCCGGACATCGTGCAGCTTTGGTACCAGATGGCGGTGAATGGCCGCCGCGACATCGGCTTTGCGCCGAGTGCACGCGCCGGGTTCGAAATGAGCCTGCTGCGCATGCTGGCGTTCCGGCCCGACGATGTTGGTGCCTCCGGCCAGGCGGCACGTCCTGCCACGGTGGCGACGAGTCCGGCCACGGCCATGGCCCCGCGTGCGACGCGCGCCGAAGCACCGGCCGAGCCTGCGAAAGTTGATACCCCCGCGCCTCCCACCCGGGCCGAGCCCACGCCGCCGCCAGGAGCGACCGCACCGCCGCAAGCACCGGCCACGCCGCCGCCAACACCGGCCACGCCGCCACTGGCCGAGGCTACGCCATCGCCGCCGCGGGCCACCGCGCTGCGCAGCGCCGAGGATTGGCTCGAGCTCGTGCCTAGCCTGGGACTGAAGGGTCCGACCCTGCAACTGGCGTCGCATTCGCAGTTCGTCGCCTTCGACGACGGCATCCTGCGCCTGCACCTGCCGGCCGAGGACGCGCACCTGCGCAGCGACAACACGGCGCGCCAGTTGACCGCCGCGTTGGCCACCGCGCTGGGCGCCCCGCCGCAGCTGCGCTTCGAGGCCCAGCCCCCGGCCAGCGGCGACACCGTGCAGCTGCGCCAGGCCCGCGCCCGCGACGCCCGGCAGCAGGCGGCCGAAGCCGATTTCCGTTCCGATCCCGTGGTCGCCTCGCTGCTCGGTGCAGGCGGCAATATCGTCCCCGATTCGATCCGCCCCCTTCCGGAGAAATGACCCGTGCGTGGAAACATCGCCCAGATGATGCAGCAGGCCCAGCGCATGCAGGAAAACCTCCAGCGGGTGCAGGATGAATTGGCCCTGCTCGAAGTGACGGGCCAGTCCGGCGGCGGCATGGTCAGCGTGACCATAACCGGCAAGTACGAAGCGCGCCGCGTGCACGTCGATCCCTCGGTGCTCGGCGATGCGGAGATGCTCGAGGACCTGGTGCAGGCGGCGTTCAACGACGCCGTCGCGAAAGCCAACGAGGAAAGCGCCAGGCGCATGTCCGCCGCCACCGCCGGCATGCCGATCCCGCCCGGCATGAAGTTGCCGTTTTGACCAGGATGCCGCTCGCGGATCGTGCCCGTAACCACGCGGCGGGCGGTTCGGCTTGAACATGCCGGCCGTGAACGATCGCGCGCCGCTCGTCGAGCAACTGATCGAGGCCCTGCGCTGCCTGCCGGGCGTTGGCCAGAAGACCGCGCAGCGGATGGCCTACCAATTGCTGGAACGCAACCGCGAAGGCGGCCAGCGCCTGTCGGCCGCCCTGGCGGCGGCGATGGAGCGCGTCGGCCACTGCCAGCAATGCCGCGACTTCAGCGAGCAGGACCTGTGCGCGACCTGCACCAGCGCCTCGCGCGAGCGCGGCCTGCTGTGCGCGGTGGAGAGTCCCGCGGATCGGCTGGTCATCGAGCAGGCCACCGGATATCGCGGCCTGTATTTCGTGCTGCAGGGACGGCTGTCGCCACTCGACGGCATCGGCCCGAAGGACCTGGGGATGGACAAGCTGGCCACGCGCCTGGCGCAGGGCGAAGTGCGCGAGCTAATCATCGCCACCAATCCGACGGTCGAGGGCGAGGCGACGGCGCATTACCTCGCCCAGCTGGCGCGGCAGTTCGAGGTGCGACCCAGCCGGCTCGCGCACGGCCTGCCGCTTGGCGGCGAGCTTGAATACGTGGACCGGGGCACGCTCGCGCATGCCTTCGGTTCGCGCCACGACGCAGCCTAGGGCGCCCGGTGCGCCAAGCGGAGGACGCAGTGAAGGAAACGATCTTCAGCAAGATCATCCGGCGGGAAATCCCCGCCGACATCGTCTACGAGGACGAGGCCGTGCTCGGATTCCGGGATATCTCCCCGCAGGCCCCGGTGCACATCCTGTTCGTGCCGAAGACCGCGTACGCCACGCTCAATGACGTGCCCGCGACCGAGGCGGAACTGCTTGGCAAGCTGATGCTCGCCGCGGCGGACTATGCGCGCCGCGAAGGCTTCGCCGACAGCGGCTACCGCGTGCTGATGAACGTCAACCGCGACGGCGGCCAGACGGTCTTCCACGTGCACCTGCACCTGCTGGCGGGGCGGGCCCTGCACGCGGATTTCGGCTAGCGAAAGGGCCGCTTGCGCGGCCCTGTTTTGCTACGTCGATGGCCTGGCCTGCGCGGCCAGTCACCACCAGTACGGCGAACCACCCCAGCCCCAGCCCCGGCCAAAGCCGAAGCTGCCGTAGAAGCGGGGCCGCATCTCGACCTCGCGGTATTCCGGCCACAGGTAGATCACGTCGGCCGCGACGCGCGGATAGCGATAGTCGTAGTCGCCGACCTTGCGCACGTCGACGCCCTCGACGTGCCCGGTGACGGTGACTTCGCGCCCGGCGGCAAAGACTTCCGGCTCGTAGAAACCGGTGCGGCAGGCGAGGAAACGGCCTTCGCTCTGGTCCACGCGGCGCGGCCGCCCGCCATCGCCGAGCGGGGCGCCGACGATTTCAAAGCAACTCCGGTCCGCCTGGGGTTGCACGGACACGATGCGGCCGCCCCAGCGCACCAGCTCGCCGGCAGCCTGGCGCGCCGCGGCTTCGTCCGGACGCAGGGTGGAGAACTGGCCCTGCAGCGGCTTGGGCGCGGTGACGCAGCCAGCCAGCAGGAGGGCGGTGGCCAACAGCGGAAGCAGGGGTTTCGATGACGCGGGAATGCTCATGATCGGCTCCGGTTAGGGATTCGGAACCCGCGCAGGCGGTGCACGAGTTCGGCTTGCTGCTCGTCCGTGAGCGAGTGTGCAGCGTAGCGCCAGTCGGAGTAACGCTGGCTGACCGACAGCAACTCGTCGGCCACTTCGGCAAAACCCGATGCGACCCGGCGGGCATAGGCCAGGGGTGGCTCATCCCGCCGCTTGGGCCAGCCCGACCGGCCCAGCCGGCGGGTCAGGCGCCGCCAGGCGCGCAGCACCGGATGGCTGCGGTCGCGGTGCTGGCGAAGCAGGACCCACAGGGTCAGGCCCAAGGCCAGCGCCGACCCCACGCCGAAGGCCGCGACCAGTTGCCAGGCCTCCGCCTGGTCGATGCCGATCGGCTTGAGCAGGTGCTGCTGGCGCAGCGCATCGAAGCCTAGCACCAGCGAATTCCACTGCCGGCGCAGGAAGTCGCCGCTGTCGAACACGGGCCCGAGCAGCGCGTCCGCCGGCCCGGCCACGCCGGCGCGCTGCCGGGCCTGCAGGTCGTCCAGCGTGTCTAGGATGTTGTCCGGCGCGATCGCCGCGGTCGGATCCACCCGGACCCAGCCCTTGCCGTCCAGCCAGATTTCGTCCCAGGCATGCGCGTCCTTCTGCTTGAGCAGCCAGTAGGCGCCGTACTTGTTGTAGTGGCCGCCGACGTAGCCGGTGACCACGCGCGTCGGGACGCCGGCCGCGCGCATGAACACGGCGTACGCGGAACTGAAGTGCTGGCAGAAGCCGAGCCGGGTGTTGAACAGGAAATCGTCGGTGGCGTTGATGCCGACCGGCGGGGCGGAAATCGTGTACTTGAAATCCTGCTTCAGCCAGGCCAGGAATCGGCGGGTGAGCACGGCCGGATCCGGGTCCTGCGCCGCCCAAGAGCGCGCGAGCGCGATCGTCCTGGGGTCGCGCCCCGGTGGCAGGGACAGCGCCGCGCGACGCTCCCAGCGCCCGAGCGGACTGTCGTAGCGCGCAGCCGGCGAGGACTCGCCCTGGTAGCGCAGCAGGCTGTTGATCGGCGCGGGGCGGACCGCGGTCATCTCCCCGTTGAGCGCGGCGCCCTCCGGAGCGCCCAGTGGCAGGTCGAGCATGACCAGGTCGCGCCGTTCGCTGGCTTCGAATTCCACTTCATATCGCAAGCTCGGGCCGACCGCGCGCACCACTGGCGTGGGCGCGTCGGCGGCGCCGATGTCGCGGGTCCAGGCCTCGCCGTCGAAATGCACCAGTACCGGGCCGCGCCAATACATCTGCGTCCGCGGCGGCGTCCGTCCGATGAAGCGCGCGCGCAGGGCCGGGGTATCGTCCACCAGCGCATCGAGCCATTCGTTCGGCGTCATGCGATCGCCCAGGCCCATGCGCGAAACCGAGTTCTCGGGCAATCCCCACAGGGGCGTGGCCAGGCGTGGAAACAGCCAGAAGCCCGCCATCGTCACGGGCAGGGCCAAGGCCAGGGCGACGCCCGCGCGGCGCAATTCCGGCAGCAGCGGCGCGCTTGGTCGCCTCGGCCCGGACTGCGCGAGTTGCGACCAGGCCACCAGGGACAGCGCCACCGCGGGTAGCGCCAGGGCCAGCGTGACCGGGCCCTGGTCCTGCAGGAAGGCCGCGAAAGGCGCGAACAACGAAAAACCCAGCAGGCTCTGCGCATCGCGCCGCGTATGTGTTTCGAACGGCTTGAGCAGAAGCATCGCCACCAACCCGGCGCAGGACGTGTCGCGCCCGATCCGGAACTGGAATGCCGACAGCACCAGTCCGGCGACCAGCAGGGTCAGCACCAGGCGCCAGGCGGCGGGCCAGGGTTTCTCCGAGAACCAGGCAAGGGCGAAGATGGTGCCGAGCACGGCGGCCAGCCAGCCCGGCATGAGCGGGCCCATCGGCAGCGCGCAGGCACCCGCGGCCAGCAGGCACCAGCGCCGCGTCGCGCGATCGAGCGTCTCAGCCATCGGGCAGCAGGGCAAGCGCGCGCAGGCAGGCGTGGCGCTGGTCGGCACCGCGTCCCGCGGGGATCCGTGCGTCCGGCAGGTGCAGGGCGTAGCGACTGCCGCTGCGCTCGGCTTCGAGCACCCAGCGCGCGAGGCGGGCGATGCGCGCTTCGCGGCCGAGCTCGGGCAGCGCGTTCCAGTCCAGCACCACGTCGCGCGCCGCCGCCGATTCGTATTCGCGCACCAGCAGCTTGTCGGCGCGCGCAGACGCCTTCCAGGCAATCTGCCGCGGCATGTCGCCGGCGCGGTATTCGCGCAGGTGGTGCGGTTGCTCGCCGTGCGCGCGGCTGCGCGGCGAATCGCCGTCGCCAAGCGAGGCGGGCAGCGGTGGCGCATTGATTTCCGGCGCCGGGTACACCAGCAGCGGCGTGTCCGGGCGCAGCCAGCTCCAGGCCCGCGCAAGGCCAAACGGACGCAGCGTGCTCAGGCGCATGCGCTCCAGTGCAAGCCAGCCGCGGCGTCGGGTCTGGATGTCGAGTTGCACCTCGGGTTCTTCGCCGGCGCCGATGTCGAAGTCCGCGCGCCCGTCGCCCAGGATCAACTCCAGGCCGGGCCGCTCGCGCCCGCCGTCGGCCTCGAAGCGCAGCTTCAGGCGCATCCGTTCGCCGGCGAACACCGGGTCGGCGTGCAGGCTGCGCAAGCGGATGCCGGACAGGATCAGGTGCGCGTGCACGAGGCTGTTGTTGGCCACGCCGGCAAGCAGGAAGACCAGCAGCAGGGCGGGGTTGTTGTTGTAGTTCAGGCCACCCACCAGCATGCTCACCAGCATCGCGCCCAGGAACAGCCCGAAGCCGGTCGGCAGCACGTAGATGCGGTTGCGCCCGATCCGGACCGGCAGCGCTTCCGGGCGCTTCGGGCGCACGAAGGCGAACCGCGCCATCGCGTCGCCGAAGCGTTCGACGCCGTCGCGGGCCTCGGCCATCGCGATCAGTCGACGGCGACCGACGCCAGGATGGACGCGGCCAAGGCGTCGCGCGTCGAGGACTCGGCTTCGGGCACCAGGCGGTGCGCGGCGACTTCGACGAACAGGGCCTGCACGTCCTCGGGCAGGGCATGCGCGCGCCCGGCGATCAGCGCGTGCGCGCGCGCACCCTGCAGCAGGGCCAGCCCCGCGCGCGGCGACAGGCCCACGCGCACGCCCTTGTGCCGGCGACTTTCGCCGAGCAGGGCCTGCACGTAGGTCACCAGGGCCTCGCTGGCGAACACCCGCGTGACCGCGTCGCGCAAGGCCAGCAGTTGCTCGCCCGCCAGTTGCGGCGTGACCCGCGCGATCATCTGCCGGCGGTCGGCGCCGGACAGCATCTCGCGCTCGGCGGCCGCCTCCGGATAGCCCAGGCGCAGGCGCAGCAGGAAGCGGTCGAGTTGCGAATCGGGCAAGGGGAAAGTGCCCGCGAGGTCGGCCGGGTTCTGCGTGGCCATGACGAAGAATGGCTGCGGCAGGATGTGGCAGACGCCGTCCACGGTCACCTGGTGCTCGGCCATCGCTTCCAGCAGCGCGCTCTGCGTACGCGGCGGCGCGCGATTGATCTCGTCGGCCAGCAGGAGTTGGGTGAAGATCGGGCCGGCGTGGAAACGGAATGCGCGCGCGGTCGGGTCGAAGATGGAGACCCCGATGATGTCCGAGGGCAGCAGGTCCGAGGTGAACTGCATGCGCTGGAAATCCAGCGCCAGCGTGGCGGCCATGGAGCGGGCGAGCGTGGTCTTGCCAAGGCCGGGCAGGTCTTCGATCAGCAGGTGCCCGCCAGCGAGCAGGGTGGTGAAGGCAAGATTCACCTCGCGCGGCTTGCCCAGCACCAGCGCGTTGATCTGCGCCACCGCCGCGGCAAGTGACTCGCGCAGGCGGTCGGGTAGGATGGCCGCCTTGGCCGCAGCCGCGGAATGATCGATCGACGCTGGTTGCGGTGCACTCATGGGGACGCGTTCGCGATGCGCTGGGGGGCTGGAGAGGATGCTGGCATGAAACAGGGTCGCCTGCGCGTGAACATCGCCTGGCTCGGCGCGGGGATCTTCCTGCTCAAGCTCGTGCTCACCGCCCGCCTGCCCCTGTTCGTGGACGAGGCCTTCTACGCCTGGGAAGGCCGGCGCCTGGACTGGGCCTATTCCGACCTGCCCGGGGCGACCGCCTGGCTGGCGCGCCTTGGCGCCGGCCTCGGCCATGCGATCGGAAGCGATTCCCTGCTGGCGCTTCGTACGCCCTTCCTGCTGCTGGGCGCACTCCTGCCGTGGCTGGCGTGGCGCATCGCGCGCCGCGCGTTCGACGCCGGGGTCGCCGACCGAGCCGCGCTCCTGGTCATGCTGATGCCCTTGTCCGGCCTGCTCGGCGTGCTGGCCGTGCCTGACGTGCCGCTGGTGGTTGCCAGCCTGCTCTGCGTCGACGCATGGCTCAGCCTGCGCGAGCGCATCAACGTCGCGGCCTTGTCCACGCTGGCGCTGGGGCTGGTGCTTGGCGCGCTCTCGCACTATCGCTTCGCCGGCATGTTGCTGGCGGCGCTGGCCGGCATGGCACTGGACCGGCGATCCTGGTCCCTGCTGCGCCAGCCCCGCGTGCTCGCGGTGCTTGTGCTCGGCGCCATCGCCTGGCTGCCGCTGCTGTGGTGGAACCTGCAGCACGACGACGCCGGCATCGCCTTCCAGCTGCGCGAACGCAATCCCTGGCGGTTCGACGTCGCGGGCCTCGCCTGGCTGCCGATCCAGCTTCTGCTGGTGACGCCGCCCCTGTTCCTGCTGCTGCTGGCGGGCTTGCGCGAATGCTGGCGCAGGCGTCGCGAGGACGCCCAGCCATTTGGACTTTTCGCCGGGATCGGCGCGGTCGCCGTGCCCGCGTTGTTCGTCCTGGGCTTCTTCGCCGACCGGCAGCGGGTGAGTTTCCACTGGCCCCTGTTTGGCTGGATCGTGCTGGCCTGCGTCGCGCCCCTGGTGCTGCAGCGCTGGTCGCGCATCGCGCGCGCGTCGGTGTGGGCCGGTTCGACGCTGGGGCTGGCGCTCGGGGTGGCCTTCCTGGTCGCCGCGGGGACACCGGGCCTGCGCGGCCAGCTTGCCGACAGTCGCCTGTATCCGGCCGATTTCGCCGGCGCCGATGAGCTCGCGGACTGGGCGCGCAAGCTTCCCGTGCGCGAAGGCGTGACTTGGATCGCCGGCGACTTCGGCACCGGCGCCCAGCTCGTGCACGCGCTCGACCGCGATGACGTGCACGTGCTCGACGACCCGGCCAACCGCAAGCATGGCCGCGCCGCGCAATTGCGCGCCTGGGGCCTGCAGGCCGATCCGACCTGGCTGCGCGCCGTCGGCGCCGGTCGCGCCGGCACCGTGCGCCTGGTGGTGGAAGACAGCGCCACGCCGATGAAGGCGCGGCTGGCGCTGTACCACGCGCGCTGCGCGCTGTTCGGCGCGCTGCCGGTGCCGCGCATCCTGTCGGTGGACAGCGGCCGCAAGCGCTTTTTCCTGTACGAGTTCCTTCCGCAGTCCGGCGTCCCGGCCGCGTCTCCCGTGCCGGCCTGCGCGTCGCCCGCGCTGGCCTGGATCGACGCACCGGCGCCGGCTGCGCGCGCGCGCGGTCGCGTGGACGTGCACGGCTGGGCTTTCAAGGACGGGCCGGGCCTGCGTGGCGTGGACGTGCTGCTCGACGACCGGCCCTTGGCCAAAGCGACGTACGGCGATTCCATGCCCGGCGTGCAGGCCTACTGGCGGGTGTCCAGCGATCCCCATCAGCCAAATGTCGGATTCCATGCGCAGCTCGACCTGCGCCGCGTTGCGCCCGGCCGGCATCGCCTGGGCTTGCGCCTGCGCGGCGCGGATGGTGCGGTCGAGGACTGGCCCGGGCAGGTGTTGCTGATCGAGCCCTGAAACGCCGTCGCGCGTGCTGCGCGGCGACCGACGCGCGCGGCGCGCGCTAGGGCAGCTGGTAACCGGCGCTCCGCAATGCGGACGACAGGGCGATCAGCGGCAGACCAACCAGCGCCGTCGGATCACTGGATTCGATTGCTTCGAACAGGGTGATGCCCAGGCCCTCGGCCTTGAAACTGCCGGCGCAGTCGTAGGGCTGTTCGGCGTGCAGGTAGCGTTCGATCTCGGCATTGTCGATTGTGCGGAACAACACAACTGTCCGGTCATGGAAGGCGATCGCGCGGCGATCCGCTCGCCGGTACAGGCAGACCGCGGTGTGGAAGGCGACGCGCCGGCCCGAGGCGGCGGCCAACTGGTCCGCGGCGCGTTCGAAACTGCCGGGTTTGCCCAGCGCGCTGCCATCGAGTTCGGCCACCTGGTCGGCGCCGATCACCCAGGCATCCGGATGGCGCGCGGCCACGGCCCGCGCCTTGGCATCGGCGAGGCGGACCGCGAGCGCCTCGGGCGCTTCGCCCAGCAGGCGCGATTCATCCACCTCCGGACGCGCGGTCTCGAAGGCGATGCCCAGCCGTGCCAGCAGGGCGCGCCGGTAGGGCGAGGTGGAACCCAGCACCAGCATCGCTCAGGGCGCCGGCCGGCGCAGGGCAGGGGGCTCGCGCAGCGCGGCCTCGGCGGCCGCGTCGGTGGCGTGCGCCAGGTCGCGGCGGACCCGGTCCAGGTCGTGCAGCTCGGACCCCAGGCGCTCGCGCACCCGCGAGAGGGCGGCGCAGGCCTGGTCGAGTTCGACCTGTGACGCCTGGCCCGCGTGCTGCTGTATCCACAGCCGGTGCTGGAGCAGGTCGCGCTTGGCCTCGAAGATGGGCAGGCTGCTGTCGATAGATGCCTGGGCCCCGGCGGCGATGTCGGCTGGCACGCGCTCCACCAGCGGGCGCAGCGAACGCATGCGCTCCTGGCTGCGGTCGAGCAGCACCTCCACCTGGTCGGCCAGGTCGAGCATGCGCGAGAGGGTGAGCTGGCGGCGCAAGCGCAGCCGGTGCGACCACCACAGCGGAGCGGCGACGGCCAGGACCAGCAGGCCGGCAAGCAGGAGATAGGGCATCGAGGTGTCCGGAAGGCCCGGCCAGTCTGCACCAGTGCCCGGAGCGCCGGCAAACTGGGCAGGGCGTCTCGTTCTGCCGCGCGCGGGGCAGCGGGCCATTGCCTAAGCCCCCGCCAGCGCTGGGGTTTTGGTTTGACACCCCTTGCCGCGGACTCGTATAATCGCCCGCTTATGTCCGTGAACCTGCCCGCGGTGGTCGACGTCTGGCGCATGGTCTCGGCCAGTCGCGTGTTCGAGGGCGTGCTGCCATTGTCCGCGTTCAAGCGATTGCAGGGCAGCCTGTTGGATGCCGAAGGCGAGTGCCGGTACCGGCTCGAGTTCGGACAGGGTGCCGGCCACCAGGCCTTCGTCGAGGTGCGTGCGGAGGCGTCGTTGCCGCTGCAGTGCCAGCGCAGCCTGGAGCGGTTCCTGCAGCCCGTGCAAGTGTTGCAGCAGTTGGGCCTGATCACCTCGGAAGCGCAGGAAGCCGCGCTACCGGAGCAGATGGAACCGCTGCTGGTGCCGGAGGGCGGCGAGATCCATCCCGCCGACCTGATCGAGGACGAGTTGATCCTCGCCCTGCCGGTGGTGCCGATCAACCCGGAGTCGCGCTTGCCAGAAGATGTCTGGGATCGCGAGGACGAAGACAAACCGAATCCTTTCGCCGTGCTTGGCACGCTGAAAGACCACAAGTAGTTGGAGAGTTAGCCATGGCCGTCCAGAAGTCCCGTCGTTCCCCGTCCACCCGTGGCATGCGCCGCGCGCATGACAAGCTCGGCGCCAAGCAGCTTGCCACCGACACCACGACGGGCGAGACCCACATCCGCCACCACGTGACCAAGGACGGCTTCTATCGCGGCCGCCAGGTCATCCAGCCGAAGGCTGCGGTCGACGTCGACGCCTGAGTCGCGCCGGTTGCGGGCGCCTCGCGCCCCGGCCCATCCGGGCGTCACATACGGCAAGCGTCATACGGTACGGCGGGCCTGGCCCGCCGTTTCGCGTTTCTACCGCCCCGCCGTGTGCTCGTGAGAGACTCGTCGCGCGCAGGGGCGCGTCACTCCGGAGCGGGGCATGGCTGTTTATTCGCGGATCGCCGGCACGGGCAGCTACCTGCCCGAGAAAGTGCTGACCAATGCCGACCTCGAGAAGATGGTCGAGACCAACGACGAATGGATCGTCAGCCGCAGCGGCATCCGCGAGCGGCACATCGCCGCCGAGGGCGAGACCACCGGCGACCTCGCGTTCCACGCCGCGACGCGCGCCCTTGAAGCCGCCGGCCTGGCCGCCGCCGACATCGAGCTCATCATCGTCGGCACCACCACGCCCGACCTGATTTTCCCGTCCACTGCCTGCCTGCTGCAGCATCGCATCGGCGCCAACGGCTGTGCCGCGTTCGACGTCAACGCCGCTTGTTCCGGATTCGTCTACGCGCTCAGCGTGGCCGACCAGTTCATCCGCGCCGGACAAGTCAGGAACGCCCTGGTCGTCGGTGCGGAGACCCTTTCGCGCATGGTGGACTGGACCGATCGCGGCACCTGCGTGTTGTTCGGGGACGGCGCCGGCGCGGTGGTGCTGAAGGCCGACGCCGAGGCGGGCATCATCTCCACGCATCTGCACGCCGATGGCGGCAAGAAGGCGCTGCTGTACAACCCGGTCGGCGTGTCGGTCGGCTTCGACGCCGAGCTGCCGAACTGCGGCGTCAAGGTGATGATGGCCGGCAGCGACGTGTTCAAGTACGCGGTGAAGGCGCTCGACTCGGTGGTGGATGAAACCCTCGCCGCCAACGGCCTCGACAAGTCCGACCTGGACTGGCTGATCCCGCACCAGGCCAACCTGCGCATCATCGAGGCCACGGC